>CAZQCX010000004.1:0-69075 GCA_964591705.1 uncultured Candidatus Bathyarchaeia archaeon
AAGACAGAAAGCAAAACTCCTGCAGGCTTCAGCTTGTTGGTGCACATATTAAAACTCAATAGATACTGAGGAATCAGCTTCTTTTTTGTATTATGCTCTTAGTTCACATCAATGATGTTTATAGCCACCCAAGATCACTAATGAGTACTCAAAATCAGAAGATGACACAGTTTGAGGAAGGAAGAAACCGCAGCAGTATTGCAGATACTTGAACGCACATTCATTCTTCCACAGTGGGACAAATCCAAGCTGGACCCATTTGAAACACTTGTGAAAACAATACTTTCACAAAACACGAATGACAAGAACACCTTCAGAGCCTTCGAAAACCTGTCGAAGTATTTCGAAATCAACCCCGACGCATTGGTACAAGCAGAGCAATCCAGACTGGAAGAGTCAATTCGAGTGGTCGGGCTTCACAAACATAAAGCCAAAGCAATAGTGCAGGTCTCAAGAAAAATCAAGGAAGAATACAATGGCGACCTTTCTTCGATTCTTTCGAACCCTCTCGATGATGCAAGGGCGTCTCTTCTTCAGCTCCAAGGAGTGGGACCGAAAACTGCTGATGTTGCTCTGCTTTTCGCTGCGAGCCAGTCCACTCTACCCATAGACACATACATAAACCGCATAGCAAAACGCTTAGGCGTTGCTCAGCAGAACGGCAATTACGAATCTGTTCGAGAGCGTCTCCAGTCTCTTTTCAATCCAGACCATTATCTCAAAGTTCATCTACTGCTGATCGCTCATAGTCGCAAATTTTGCAAGTCTCAACGCCCCTTGTGCAGCGACTGCCCCATCGGTGCGTATTGTCCTTACAAGGAGTCGCGGAGAAGCTAATGGGGGGTCTTCCCAAAGATGTCGTCGCGTACTTTCCCTACACGACAGTGAGATCGATACAAGACCAGTTCATTGAATCCATCTACAAAGCAGTCGAAGCCAAACGCTCCATTCTCATAGAGGGAAGCAACGGTCTGGGAAAAACAGTTTCCGCTCTCACGGCTTGTCTACCAACCGCCATTGAAAGAGACCTAAAGATATTGTATGTTGCCCGCACTCACAGACAACACGACCGTGTAATAGAGGAACTCAAGGCGATCTGCAGGCAACAACAGGTCTCTGGCGTGTCTATTCGCGGACGATATGAAATGTGTCCAAACCACTTCGCGTCCAGACAAACGCTTGACGCGAAATCGCTTATGGAAGTCTGTGAACTGCTGAAGTCGAAAGACCGTTGTTCCTTCTACAGGAACATGGAAGAAAAGCCCACCGACTTTCTCGAAGTCAAAGCGAAGATAATCAGCGAGCCTCACAAGGCTACCGAAATACAAAGAATTTGCCGAAAACGCTGTCTGTGTCCCTACGAGGTCATCAAAGCCGCGCTATCGGAAATGAACGTCATAGCGCTTAGTTATCTCTACCTATTCGACCCTGTCATCCGAACATCATTTCTAAGGAGCATCGACTCAAGCCTGCAAAAAACCGTCCTCATCGTGGACGAAGCACACAACCTACCCGACACCGCCATCGAAGTTTCAAGCAGTAGTCTCTCCCTTTTTGTTCTCAAACGAGCAGAGATAGAAGCAAGAAAATATCTACATGAGGACATTGAACACTTCGCCAAGAGTCTGGGTGAAGAAATCGAAAAAATGACAGAAGATGTCTCCAAGGAAAAAATTGTCGCTCCTGATTCAATAATCGAGATTGTTAAAAAACAGGGAAACATACCAAACCCGAGATCTTTTTTCGAATACGCTCACGAGGTGGGAAACACAATAAGGCGCAGCTTGCTTTCGGAGGGCAAGAACCCTAGGAGTTACATTCACGGACTGAGCGAGTTCATGCTGAGGTGGCTGGAAACGTTGGGTGACGAATCTTTCATCAACCTCGCAAGTAGGTACACGACAAGGGAAAGAATGCCAACCGCGAAGCTAGAAATCATAGCCTTGGATCCAGCACGAGTTACAACGCCGGTCTTTTCCTCGACCTATTCAAATGTAGTCATGTCTGGCACGCTGCAACCACTTGAAGCATACGCCAGAATTATTCATCTACCTGAAAACACTGTAAGTAGAATTCTGCCCTCTCCTTTTCCCAAAGAGCATGTGCTTTCTGTGGTTTCGCTTGGTGTCTCAACTGCCCTGGAAAAGCGGACCACTTCCATGTATCAAAAGATAGTGCGACGGATAGTCGAAGTTGCCGAAAACACTCCTGCCAACACTGGGATCTTCACTGCCTCTTTTGGGGTACTTGAATCCTTGGTCTCTGCTGATTTAGAAAAAGCATTATCCAAGCGGCTGTTTGTTGAGCGCAAAGGGATGTCATCAAAATCGAATGAGCGACTGGTGTCAGAGTTCAAAACTTGCGGTCAAAGTGGAGGTGCGGTCTTCTTGGGGGTTCAAGGAGGACGGACGTCGGAAGGTGTCGATTTTCCTGGTGATCAAATGAATTCTGTGGTTATTGTAGGTGTACCTTACGCAGAACCAACGGTCAGGATTAAGGCGCAGATTGACTATTATGAGAAGCGTTTTCCTAATCTTGGGCGCGAATATGGTTACGTACTTCCAGCCATGAAAAAAGCTTCACAAGCGGCTGGAAGACCTATAAGAACTCTCAGAGACCGTGGTGCCATAGTATTCTTGGACTACCGTTTTGGAACAGCTTATTGTCGCGTCTTCCTTCCTTCGTGGGTTACAGCCGGTCTGAAGATATTGCCTGATAGCTGTGGAGTGCTGGGGAGAGAGATAAGCGCCTTCTTTGAACCATGAATTTCAACGAACCAGGCAGTCGTTTCTTCCTCGAAGATAGACGTGTCCAGTTCTTCCCGCTATCCGAATTGCCGAATCGATGTCTTTAAGCCCTCGTCGATGCGCAATGAAAGGACGGTTTGTACCCGATTCACCCACCACTTCAAAAATCACTTGCTGAGGAAGTTCAGAATCCAAGCTCCTAAGCAGGTCTTTGTACGTTGGCACTCCATTTCCAATTCTTGCTACAACAACTGTGCGCTCGAAGTCTACGTTTCTGATTAGTTTCTTCACTGCATCCACTACCTCCTTGCGGTCGAAGCAGTTACCTGTTTCCATGACTTTTCCATCTGCAATTACTGCAAGACCAAAAACTTCGCCAGGATCTATGCCTATCAGAATCCTGTCGTAGCTCTCTTTACCTTGCAGAATTCTTAATGCCTTAGAAACTGTGTCACTTGGCTCGGTTTCGGGCTCGTAGATCAGTATTTTTTCGTGTTCTACTAAATGCTTCTCGCGCTCGGTTGTTATGACAACCTTCGCCTCCGCGGGTAAAACCTCGCCTGGAATCGCGCTTATGAACTGCATATTTCTATTTCTCAGTTCATTGATTAACAAGAAATAGGCCTTTCCAGATACTGTCGCAACTGCCACCTTAGCCCTCATCAAGACTCCCATAGCTTGAGTTTGAGCGCAAAACACATTATAAGTCTCGCATTTATATTCGTTGACGTGACCAATGTGACGCAAAGAATTCTGACAGGCTGCAGATGCATTGATGAAAATACAGGTGGCGGTTTCCCACCCGGTAGCGTCAACTTGATCTATGGCGAACCAGAGACTGGGAAATCAACTTTGGCCATGCAGTGCGCCGTGAACTGCTCTATGCAGGGATTGAAAGTGTTGTTCGTTGATTCTGATGGCACTTTTTCTCCCAAGCGACTTGAGCAGCTGTCAGGAGGAAAATTCGACGAAGTTGCTGTGCTCGTTATTCTCGTGAGACCGACTGATTTCAGAGAGCAGGCTGCCGTCGTAGATTGCCTCTCAGAGTACACAGCCAAGGGCTTCGGACTAGTTGTAATCGATACAATCACAGGTCTCTATCGCGCCAGAGTCGCGGAAACCTCTGGAAAAGCGTTTGAACCGAATAGAGAGTTAAACAGACAGATGGCTAGCATAGCTCAAATGGCCAAGATTCGGAAAATCCCTGTCGTAGTCACTAGCCAAGTTCGTGGTGTCCTAGGAGAGAACAGTGGCGTCGCTCCAGTAGCTACCAGAGTGTTAAAATTCTGGGCTGATGAAATCATCGCTATGAAACCTACCGAGGATGTCCAGATCATAAAAGCAGTTCTAGAAGAAACGTCAAAGAGACATAATGAAGTGACCTGCTGCATGAGGATTCGTGAATCTGGTTTTCAGGATTGTTCTGTCTACTGACCGGTGGTAGCAACTTTGGATTTGCTCTTGCTGATTGGTGAAGCACTAAAATTCATTTTCCCTGCTTATTGTGCGAATGCACTGCCTGTGCTCGTTGGTGGAGGGCTACCGATGGATTTTGGCAGAAACTTTCTTGACGGCCGCAGGATTTTTGGTAAAAATAAGACCTTCAGGGGGTTTTTCTTTGGCTGGGGAATAGGCATTCTCGTCGGTCTGGCGGATGGCTCGGTCTTCGGTTTTGACAAGTACAGCGTTGCGTTTAGCATACTAACTCCTCTGGGAGCGCTCTGTGGCGATCTGGTAGGCGCCTTCATAAAGAGACGATTGAACATCGCTCCTGGGGGGTTGCTTCCGATTGTGGATCAAGTAGACTTCGTAGTCGGAGCGCTCCTGTTTTCGCTACCTTTGGCGATTGTAACCTTGGAAGTGGCTGTGACTGTTATGGTAATCACTCCACCTATTCATCTGCTCACAAACTTCTTTGCCTTCAAGTTGAGGCTTAAAAGTAACCCTTGGTAGGGTTTAGATCCCCTGACTCTTGGTAAGGATGGCTCCCTCCAAGAACAGATAGGACAACAGAACGAGTGTTACACCTATTATCATGCTCATATAAGCTTGTCTCGGCTTGAAAGCGCTTTTCGTGCTCCGATAAATGAGCAGCAAACCTGCAAGACCAATCGCGTAAAGCATGGCAGAAAACACTGTGTCCATCACAAACTGCTGGTCCAGAGCGGGATAGAGGAAATAGAATTGTCTGCCAGTGTAAACTGCCACTGGCGGTTGATTGATGAGTGTGAGTAGGCCTCCGCTGAAGAGGAATGTGGCAAAAGTGATCATGGCAAGCGCTGTTGTTATAGGTGAAGGTTTCGAAGTCGAAAGTCGCCGGAACCAACGACTCAATGAGAAAGAAATTGACGATGCCTGTCTTTTAGCTTTCTTCGACATTTCCTTTTTCCTCTTTGCTAATTAGATATTCAGCTACTTCCTTAGCCCATTTTCCTGTGAGATGGTTGTCTCTGATTCTCCTTAAATAGTCTTCCCATGAGATCTTTAAACCTTTCTTCCAAACTTTGTAGCTCTGGGTTATCCTCAGGTACGTTCGTCGATGCAATTGGCAAAATTCTCCTTCTCTTGGCTCATTGTCGCAAACTCTGCACTGCATATTAGTGTTTTCCTCTCTTACCTGAGCATTGAGGGTTAAGACACAAGGTCAAAGGGTGTTTTCTGTTCAGCAGAATTTTGATTTTTGGGCAATTACAAACTCTGCAGGTTCCCAAGAACCTAATTAGACCTTGTTGGGGAAGAGGAAAGGCTGTTTTGCATTTCCCTTCAAAATATTGTGTGCAACCTAAGAATCGCTTGCTCGTTTTCTTTGACCGAACTACCAGTAATCTTCCAGTTTTGCATGTTGGGCAATTTCCAACTGTTCTGCCTTCAAGCCGAGTCTTCTGAAACGCATGGCTAAGCCCTGTTCCGATTGCCTGCTCCCTGTCTTTCAGTTTCTCCGTAATAGGCTTCAGAGTTGCTATTACCTCTCTAATCAAATCTTCTCTTGTCATCTTGCCATTTTGAATCATCGCCATTTTCTCCTCGAGTATCTTTGTTAGATGGGGGGATGAAAAAGCTGGGCAATTAGTCAAGAGCACGTCTGCTACTTCAAATCCCAATTCTGTCACCTCCATATTTCTGCCGCTGATGAATTTCCGATCGTAGAGTGTTTGAATGATTCCTGCGCGGGTTGCCTTGGTGCCAATCCCTTCTTTTTGCATCTTCCTGAGAATCGTGCTTGGGTTGTATCTTGGTGGCGGTCGAGTGAATTTCTCCTCCACAAGAATTTTTCTAACTTCCACGCGGCCGCCTTTTTCTGTCGGAGGGAGGGGCTTCACATATGAATCTATGTACTGTCTATAGTAGTACATCCATCCTTCAAATACTGTTTTCACTCCATAAGCATGGAAGCGGTGTCCTTCTATCTCAACGGTTATTTTCGTTTTGCTAGCTATTGCACGGTCGCCAAATGCTGCCATGTATCTTCGAACCACTAGGTTCCATATGTTTCTCTCGGCTTTGCCGAGGTCCCTGTCAGGTAGGTTTCCAGTTGGATAGATTGCGGGATGTGCTTGGTCTTCACCTCTGCCCTGTCTTGGTGTTAACGTAGGTTTTGCGAGGAGATGAGTAGCATATTCTCCATGTTCTTGGCTTCTGACCAAGTGCTCCAAGACTGCTCTATGTCCAATTGCAGGAGGGAGTTTCTGACTGCTGGTTCTCGGGTATGAGATCAAGGCATCAATGTACAGGCGCTGAGAGATCTTGCTCGTTTGCACAGGTGTGTATCCGAAAAGCCTGTACGCTTCAGTCTGCAAACTTGTTAGGTCAAACGGCGGTGGAGGCTCTTTCAAAAACTTGGTGTTTTCAATTGCCTCGACTCTTCCGCTCTTCCCTTTACATGCTTTGGCTATTCGCTCTGCTTCTTCCTTGATGTCTATTCTGTTCCTTTCAGAGTCGACCTCTAAGTCAGAGTTGTCGATTCTAACAACAGCTTTCACTGTCCAATATGGCGTAGGAACGAAACTCTGTATGTTCTTTTCGCGTCTGGCGACGAACCTGAGAGTCGGTCCTTGGACTCTGCCAGAGCTTATAGTGATGTGTGAGCCACTCATTTTTCTGGCTGCGTTGGTTAAGGCTCTCGATAGATTTACTCCGTAAAGCCAGTCTACTTCGTGTCTCGCGCAGCCTGCCTCTATGAGGGCGAAGTCGAGGGCTGGTAGTGCCTCAAGGTAGGCTCGTTCGATCTCCTCCTTTGTTAGAGTGGAGTATTTCATTCGTCTGGCGGAATGCTGTTTTCCATCACAGGCAAATTTTAGAATATTATAACCAATTACGTTGCCCTCGATGTCAAAGTCACAAGCGTCGATGAAAGCTCCCGCGTTCTTTGCGAGTTTTGAAATGGTCGCAATCCAGGTGCGGATGTTCTTCGCTTTGAGTTTTGCCTCATACAAAGGAATCCATTTGTACTCGAATGCAGGATACACCAATCTGTCTTCTTTCGCTTCTCCCACCGTGTAAAGATGCCCAAGTGCTGGAACGATCAAGATGTCTCCGTTTCTTCTGGCAATGTAGAAAGGTACTCCCTTTTCCATTCTCTTCCTTGGTTTTCCATCCAAGTCTAGGGCGTAAGCTATTCGCGCAGCTGCATCAGGCTTCTCTGTTATGATCAGCGTATAGCTCTGCAAGCGGTTTAGGGTCCTCCTCCTTCTAATTCCGCGTTCTTTAAAATAAGCTTGTTAAGGCCTGTTGGAACTTGCCTAACACCTGTCTTGATGCTGCCTCTCGTGTTGCCACTAAGGTTCCCTTTTGACCTTGGCTACTGGACGATGACAGAAAAACGTGGGCAATTTGCCAACTTAGCAACCAATAAATACCGCACATGCTTTATTTTCCATTCATTTCAGGGGTGAAGACGTTTGCCGCAACGCGTCGTTTGCTATGGGTGCAATTATGTTCTGTACGAAGGTGCTGAGCTCAAACCTCCGGATGAGATTCTCCAGAAATATAATGGTAACTGCCCAAAATGCGACAAGAAGCTCTCACTGCTGCCAATTGATGTCGAAGTGAAGCCTTTGAAATAGCATTGCATCTGGCTTCAGGAAGAATATTACGAAGTAGTCGATGTCGACCTTTTGGTTGGGCGCGTTTCTTCAAACTCCTGTTTGGATAGCCACGCCATAGGATCTTTCGTTAAGAATAAGAGAGCAGCTTTTTGGAAAGCCATAAATAAACGGTCCAATGTGATATTAGCCAAGATCAACGGCAACATTAAATAAAAGACAGCGCAAAGCAGTAAGAAAAGGATGACCTGAGTTGGGGATTAGGGAGACGATATCGAGAGACAACATTGCCAGCAGCCTCAGGAAACTTGGGAAACTGCGTCTAAATGTGAGTCATGCGAGAATAATCTCAATTTCAGCTATTCTTCTCATACTTTTTATTTCATTCACGATACGAATTTTGCCTCTTAGATGGGAAATTCCGCTGGGCGTTGTTCGCCTTAACGAATTTGATCCATACTATCAGTTCATTCTGACCCAGAGAATGGTTCAAAACGGCGTGCTCTCGCCTTATTATCCTGAACCTTGGGTTTTCAAGCAGCTCTGGTCACCGCAGGGTCTAGATATGTCTATCTCGTTGCCTTCACTGCCTGCTACCGCTGCAATCCTCTATAGCATTGTGTCGTTGCTGGGAATAAACGTAGATTTGATGATGTTCTGTTCCTTTTTCCCTGCTGTTGCGGGAACGATCAGCGTTTTGATCATCTACTTTCTGGGGAAAGACTTGGGTGGAAAGCCTGTCGGCATGTTGGCTGCTCTTTTTCTGGCACTGTCGCCTTCGTTCATCCAGAGGACAGCTCTTGGCTTCTTTGACACTGAAGTTCCGGGTATACTCGGTATACTCCTGTTTAGCCTCCTATTCCTGCGTGCTATCGACGAGAATAGAACGCTTCGTTCTTCCATGGCTTACACTTTTGGCGCTGCGTTTACATTGGCTTATCTTATCCTCGGCTGGGGCGCGGCGTATTTCATGCTAGGGCTATCCTCCCTGTATGTGCTTGTCTTGATCTTGCTCAGGAAATACAGCCAGCGTCTCTTGCTTTCCTACAGTATAGTTTTTGGGGTTGCCCTTCTCATAGCAACCAAAGCTCCAATAATAACGCTCAACTATCTTGTCTCCGCTGCGGTCCTTCCAGTTGCGGGGGTCTTTCTGCTTCTATGTCTATCCGAAATACTTCGTAATCAATTGTCGATGCGAACGAAGCTCTTCTTGGTGGTAGGTTCAATAATTGTGATTGTAAGTGGGTTTGTGTCTCTCTGGCATCTCGGGCTCATGCAAAGTATCGCCGGAAAGTTCATAACGGTCTTGGATCCGTTTATGAGGTCGACTTCGCCTTTGATAGAATCGGTGGCTGAGCATCGAGTTTCTGCTTGGGGAAACATCTACATTGAATTGGGCGTAAGCATACTCTTTTTCCTTGGCGGATTGTATTTCACTCTGAGAAATCCAACGAATAGAAATGTTTTCCTCCTCCTTTTCGGTTTGACTTCTCTCTACTTCGCAGCCTCCATGGTTCGCCTCCTGGCTATTTTTTCGTCCGCGTTTTGTCTTCTAGTTGCTGCTGGTGTAGTTGGGGTCCTAAAGCCATTCTTCACATTACTTAAGGAAACACCACAAATTGTGACGAGGACAAAGCGGGGAATCGCGCGGGTAAGCAAGGAATACAGTGGAGTGGCAGTTTTTCTTGTGTTCACTCTCTTAGTTACCCAGTTTGCTTTCTCGCCTCAAAACAGTGGTGTGCCCAGAGTTTATGGACAGGCGTATAATCCGCTTACTGTTGCCGCAAGCAGTCTTCCTATCTCCACAAATGTGAACGAATGGGCAAATATGCTCAGCTACACCCAAAGCAATCTCCAGTCTACAGACGTCGTTGGATCATGGTGGGACTACGGCTATTGGTTGACAATACTTGGTAATGTAACAACGTTGGCTGACAATGCAACTGTGAACTTCACACAAATAGAGGATATCGGATTCTTCATGATGGCGAATGAAACGAATGCTCTGAAAATGCTTGAACAGTATGGTGCCAAGTATATCCTTGTGTTCACAACGCTTCAGCTAAGCCAGTCAAGTAGTGGCTCAACATACATTGCCAGTTTTGGCAGATGGGGCGACGAAGGTAAATGGTCATGGATGGCAAAAATCTCGGGACAGGCACAGAATCGCTTCATACGAAGCGGTTTCATTGACGAGCAATCCTCATGGTCAGATGAGAAGGCTTTCGGGAACTACACTCTAGGCAAGATCTGGATCGATTCAAACAACAACGGTCAAGTTGACACAGGCGAGATTGCAAACAGTCCGAAGGGGATGGCTTCGACAATATATAGACTCATGAGCTGGGCGAAACAGCGATGGACAGAAAACACAGGCGGGCAAGCGTCTCCAGACGAGACTGCTGAACGGCCTTATTACTTCAAAGAGGCTTACTTCAGCGGGGTTAACACTGCTCCACTTACATATGGCGGGATAATTCCTCTCGTTGCTCTTTATGAGATAGATTGGCAGGCATACTACTCGGCGACCAGAGCAGTTGGCTAATCGAAGAGGGACGAACTTGTTTCCGCGAGTCCCAGATCAGCACAAGGCGGGTAAACCTCTTGTTTCAAATGGGCTGGGCGTCGCATATGTTTTGTTTACAAGCGTTTACCTTTTTTCCCTGTATTTCTTGGGCGTGGCCAAACCAGTGGATGGAGTTTCTGCACCTCTAACATTAGCGGTTTGTGTCCTTTTTGGAGGTTTCATGGGGCTACTTGATGATTGGATGGATTTGCGGTGGCGTTATAAAGCCTTCATGCCTTTGGTTGCAGCATTGCCTCTTGTCTATTTGGCTCGTGATTATGGTTTGCGAACCTCAGTGTCGCTGCCTTTTTTGGGAGTGTTTGACTTCTCAAACGCTTACTACTTCGTGATCATACCGTTGATTGTGATGATAGTTACTAATACTGTAAACCAATTAGGTGGGTTGAACGGGTTGGAGACAATCTGCCCTGGGATAGTGCTTGCTGGGTTATTGGCGACTTCTGAACTGCTTTTTCAACCATATTTCACTTTGATGCTTGGACCATTGCTTCTCTGGCTTGGTTTGTCTGTGCTCAATGTTCAGGGCAAGCTTTTTGTTGGCAATTCAGGCTCATTTTCAATTGGAATGACCATCGCTGCCTTCGCCGTAATAACAGATTTGAAGCTTGGTTTGGCCATTTCGATTCTGCCTTACGTCTTCAATTCAATATTGATTTTGCTGACTGTTTTCTTTGTCAGGAAGAAAGCAAATGTTACTTTTGACGGAAAAAAACTTGTTTCAGATCATAGGAGAAGTTTGGTCACTCTCATTACTTACAAGAGGCCATTAGCTGAGCGTACTGTGGTTGCAGTAATATCCTTGTTGATGGCGATATCCACAGCTATTGCAATCATAGTCGAGATTTTCTAGGCGAAGACTTTTTTTCCACCGTGCTGGCGTCAGGCTAGAAATCTTTCGAGTTTCGTCAGCCCTATGATCTCCTCGAAGTTCAATCCAAGTGCATCTAGGACTTGGTCAAATGTAGAGTGAAGATACGATATGTACTTGTCCACGTCAACCTCGCTTTTGGAGACCAATTCAACAGGCTTCACATGTGGCTCTCTGATAACTTTAACGAAGCTTATCATGTCGCCTGCCCGAAGATCCATCCCTCGTCCTTTGAGGATTTTTGCTGCTTTGACATGCTGAGGTGTTGTTTTTGTGTAGCGCTCGATTTCCTCGCCCAGGACAACGTTGAACGCCAGTTCAGTCGTGCTTTCCCATTCTCTCCTTCTGAGTTTCATGTAACGTTCGCGAACGATTTCGGCAATGTCTTTTTTTGCTCTCTCAAACTCTGCTGGACTCTTCGCTTTTGCTAGTCGTTCCTTCATCTGGTTGAAAGCGTTCTTGATGAAGGCAGGTATATGTTTCTTCTTCCCAGTCAAGCCTTTTACATCAACCGTACCGTCTTCGAGAACCCCAAGGTAGTTCTTTTTTCGGCTGCTGAAGACTGCGTATCGGTAAACCTTGTCTACGTCCAAGCTCATCTTCAGTTCGTGTTCAGTCCATTGGGTGAGTTCCTCGACCTGTTCTTTGGATGGGTTTTTCAGGAAGAGGCTGTCTGTATCCCCGTAGAGAACTTGGATGCCAATGTTTTCTGCCTTTCTGAGAATTTGAGTTATTGAATGTCTGCCGATTGCTGCTGTGGCTTCAGCGACAGGTGGACAGTAGAGATCGAAGCTTTCCGCACCAAAAACTCCGTAGCTAGCGTTTAGTATGACTTTGAGAGCTCCCTGTGTTATGTTGTACCACTTCTTTTGTTCCAAAGGCAGTGTTTTGTCTTTGCTGCGCAACTTGTACCATTTCACGCGCAAGTCTCTTAGCGAGCCTATCAGCAGACTCTCTAACGCTCGTTTTTGCGTGCATGCCCAGTGTGGTGTGTCTGGAATTAGATTCCTACGGCATTCTGGATGGGGGCAAAGTATGGATTGGTAGCCTAAATTCCAGACCTTTATTATTGAAGGATATAGGCTGGGGAAGTCCATGACCGCAACATTGAAGTGTACTCCCGGGATAGGTTCAACAACGATTGCGCCTTTGTATTTCTTACCTTTGATTATTGCTGTTGTTGCGGTTTTGCCTTTTTTTGTGAGAATATCTTCAGCGTTCGGAATTAACATGTTCCTTTTTCTATGTTCACGGTGCATGAAGTTGCGTATCCATCGTGAGACGCCTTGGCGACTGACATCTTCCATCGGCATGCTGCTTATTCTCGCTAAAAGGAGGATGAGTTTCATGACTGAGTCGTCTTCGAAGCTTGTTAGTTTGTAGGCAATTTCTGAGTCGCGAAAACAGTATTGTGCAAGTTCATTGTAGGTTAGCTCATCAAATGTTTTCTCAAGGTGGATTTTTCCCATTCCAATTAAAGCAGTGCCGACGTCATCCAGAGTCACATCGCGATAGCGGTTGCCGAAGGCGTATATTTGGATCGATCTGTTGTAAAAGAATTTGTACAAGTCTATGTGGACTCCGTATTTTAGGAGGCACACGCGTTTCCCAACTTCTATGGGCACTTCGGTTCTTTGAAATCCCAGATTTATTGCTCTATGCATCAAGTAGCGAAGATCGAAGTCGTCTCCATTGAAGGTGAGGATGAATGGGTATTCCCACAGAACCTCGAAGATGGCTCTGATGAGTTGTTCTTCGTTTGGCTGGAATTCTATTGACGCCTCAGATGGCAACTGTTGGTCAACTTCATGGGTTTCTTCGCGTTTTAGCATTAGCACCTTTTTTTGGTCGTCTGAGGTGTAGATGGAGCAGCAAATCACTGGGTATGAAGCTTCACGTGGATCTGGGACCCGTGTTGATGTGGGAGAGTAGACTTCGATGTCGATGGCTGCTCTTCGGAATTTTGGAGCGGGGTATTCAAGAAGCCTTGCCCAGTCTTTGATAAACTCGTGTTCTTCAGCGGTGGCTTCTTCAAAATTCGTTTCTATTCTGTCGAGTACTTCCTCGGCCGCTGACAGCTTCACGGGTATGAGGCTGTTGTTTTTGACCTCAAAGATCATGCCTGGCAGGAGTTCTTTGTCGTACATGTAAGATTGGTAGTACTTTATTTTCGCCTCCCAGACTTTTGCTTCTTCTCCATGTTCCCCAGCCATGGTCTTTGGGAAGTCCTCGGGGATGATTTCCCTGATTGTGCCTTGTGGTTTGCCGCCAATTGCAAGGGGGTCATTGGTGACGATTTTTGTGATTTGAATTTTCCTGAAATTGAGTGGGTCAAACTTTTCTTCTAACTCAAAATGGTCCAGACCAGGATGCCCCATGAGACGAGGTATTTTCTCAAGCTCGATCGGAGAGAGATTTGTTAGGCAGTATGGCTTGTGTTCAGTGTTGTCGTACCAGAAGTAGATTTTGCCGCTCCCGGGTTCGTAGAGTTTGATTACCGCCTTACGTTGCCGCCCATCATAGGTTGCAGATACAAAGAAAGATTGAGGCAGATTGCTCGGAGCTAAAGGCGGAAAAATGCGCCGCTTTGTCGTTTTGGACGGGGTCTCAGCGGCTTGAACAGCGACCGCATGCATCTTTGCCTCTTCTGTCTGCTTCTTTGGAACCTGTGTATAGTCAAAAAGGCTTTTCTGCTGCATCTGGGCTATTGACCTTCGATATCAGTATGTTTAGTTGAAGCTAAAATCTTTGCCGTATCATCGTTTAGATCTGTCCACAAATTATTGCTCAAAAAGTAATGCCAACATTATAAATATGGCAGACGCCGTATCAAATATCTCCTTGGAACGCTTGATTGCTATGTCACTAAGTGAAACTCATTGTTGAAAAACGCTTGGCAACTTGCAATAGAAACATTAAACGTAATGGAGTTGCAAAAGCTAAGTGAACGCTTAGCTCTAGCAAAGATCAGCAAACAGCTGGGCATTGCTGATTCGAATACCATTAGGTACGCTTACGGCCTCGTAATTGAAACTGTCAGACGAAAGAACCTCATAAACGAGTTTGTTCAAAGTGTCGTGCACCCAAAGAAACTATGTGATTTCCCCGTAAGCGTGTCATCGTTCCTGCAACTATACGTTTACCAAACACGCGTCACTAAAAATTGGGCAAGAATAGATCTTGGGGAAGCAACGCGCATCGCTGGACTCGCTCGTGTGATCCTAGGATGGCAGACTCTGCGTGGCTCTGAGCAATATTTGGGGTTGTTGCTCACACGACAAATAAAACCTATATTGGCAGGGGCAGACTACGAACAAAAAACTGCCTTTGACACACTCCAACCAGCCTGGTTCGTCAAATACTGCTTTAAACTTCTGGGCAGGCATGAAGCCTTGACCTTTCTTGAGAGCAGCATCTATCCACCTCCTGTTTGTGTTCGTCTCAACACGCTCAAGGCATCTAATGAAGATATTCTGGACGAACTCGATGCGGAAGGTGTGAGACTCCAAAAGATTGAGCAACTTCGCGATGCATACCATCTTGTAAGAACTCAATTGCCTCTCAAGAATTTGGCGTCCTTTCAAAAAGGTTTGTTCTTTGTGCAAGACAAAGCAAGTTGCTACGCGGTGGAAGCTGCGAAGCCGAAATCCGGAATGACAGTTTTGGAAGTGTGTGCGGCTCCTGGAGCGAAGACGACTTACATAGCACAATGCATGCGGAATCGAGGCAGAATATACTCGCTGGACTATTCAGTTCGTCGTTTGAGGAGTTGGAAGCAGGAAGTGAGTCGTATGGGAGTGAACATGGCTGAATCCGTGGCTGCTGACGCCCGTAACAGTACTCCCTTGAACATAGAAGCTGACTTGGTCGTGTTGGACCCCCCTTGTACAAACACAGGTGTCTTTGGAAGGCAACCCTCCGCGAAATGGCGGTTGACTCCAAATTCAATTTGGAAAATGGCTGCAATCCAGTGGCAGATGATAAGTAACGTCGCTGAAAGAGTAAAACGAGGCGGAGTTCTAGTCTATTGCACCTGCAGTATCACTGTCGAAGAAAACGAAATGATCATTGAACGTTTTCTGAAATGGCATCCAGAATTTCAACTCATTGATCCTTCACCAAAACTCGGCATGCCGGGGTTAAGAGGATTGGAACGATGCAGGCGTCTCTATCCGCACCTTGATGAAAGCAACGGTTTCTTCATAGCCCAACTAGTCAAGCACTAAAGCTTTGGAAATTTGTGTTTGTTCTCAAGTTGGCACAGTATTTCAAATATGGTTCTAGCTGCAACGGTCGCAGACACGCCTTGGTCATAAACGGGAGCGATCTCCAGAACGTCAAACCCAATTAGACGATCGTCGCAGAGTCCACACGCCATTTCCAATAGTATGCTGGTGTCTAAGCCTTCGGGTTCTGGATTCTGCACTGCTGGCGCGAAAGCAGGGTCTAGAACATCCATATCCAGCGACAAGTAGATATGTTCAAAGGGAGCGAGCTTCTGCTTAATTCTTCGGGTTATCTTTTCTGCTCCTTCTCTTCTGATCTGGCGAGATGTGAAGAAATCTACTCCTTTCTTTTTTGCATAAGTAATTTCTTCTTTGCAGACAGCTCTTGTGCCAATTTCGACTATTGTGCCTGGTCTAATTCTCTCGTTGATCAACCGCATGAATGTGGTGTGCGAAAGTTTCAAACCCATAAATTCCTCCCTCAGGTCAAGGTGTGCATCGAAACTGACCACTGCCGTCTTTTCTGGATTTGAGACTAAGCCCTTCAATATGCCAAATGTCATAGTGTGCTCCCCTCCTATTGCGACGGGTCTTTTTCCGGATTTTCTTATGTCTTCTGCAACGTGTTTCAGTATTTCCATCGTTTTCTCAGGGTCAGCGGAGATGTTTACGTCGCCGAGATCATGCAGCTTAATCTCCTCCAAGTCGACTTCGCTGCGGAAACTGTGGGTTTCAATGTTGAGGGATGCATGCCTTATTGCGTTCGGTCCAAAACGCGCTCCCGTGCGGTATGTGCTAGTTACGTCGAATGGAACCCCAAAGACCACATAATCAGCTCTCTTGAAATCTGTCTGTATTCCACTGAACACGTTTGACTGTGAAACGAAAAGCTCAATATGGCTCATCTTGAGTTCTCATCCTCTGTCACCAGTTTATCCGTCGGGATACTCTAAAGCTTTTTCAACGGTTTTGACTCGCTGTTTCATTTTCTCCGCAGACAAACTACCAATCTTTGAGTACAAATGCGGGTAACATTAGATTTATTAGCCCTTCACCCAATGCATAAGTCTTAAGGCGAAGGCAAATGTCAATTGGTTCAAATCTGAAAAATGTCAGCATTGGTATAACGGCATCCGTCATATTCTATGGAGCTATTGGAATATCTTTTTTGCTGCTGCTTCCATTTGTGAACTTTCCACCACATATCGGCGTGACTGGGATGATGAGTATTTTGGCTGCTTACGGTTTGTTCACGAAAAGAGTGTGGGCGCCTTGGCTAGTGGTCGCCCTTTTTTTGGTTGCCCTCACGATAACAGCATTTACTCTCTTCTTCAGTATGTTCGTTAACTGGCCAGTCAACATAGGCTTGATAATTTATCTGATTTTGAATTTCTACTTCATGTACTGCACTCTTTCAAGGGGGACCCCATAGAAGCCAAAAAATTGTAGTGCACACCAAACAGAGTGACGACTACCTCATCGTTTTCATCGATAAACTGCAAGTTTTCTGGAATTTCCAAGTAGCCGTCAGCCTTCGCAAGGGTCGTTATTGCTCCTGAAGCTCCTGTCTCAACAGGTTCAGCTGTGAGTCGATTCAACTTGTCCACCTTAAGATTAACCATCACGAATGTTCGTCTACCCTTAGCTGAGAACATCCTTGTTGCCGCTATAGCTCTAATCATCACATTCTGAGTTGGTTTTTTGCCACATAGCTTTTGAATGGCAGGGCGCACAATGAGGTGGAACATTAGTAAGGCAGAAGTAGGATGCCCTGGGAGTGCAAAAATTGGTTTCCTTCCAGCGAGAGCCATTGTAGTTGGTTTTCCAGGCTTCACTGCTATTCCGCTGAAGAGCACACCCGGCTTTCCCAAGGCGTGTATTGTCTGCGGAACTATGTCTTTCGGACCGACTGAAACTCCAGCTGAAGTCACAACGACATCGGCTTGTGATACCGCTTTCTCCAGCATTTCTAAAAGTCTGGTTTTTTCGTCGGGGGCGATGCCCATGTGTATTGGTTTTCCCCCGCTCTCGAGCACTGCTGCTGTTAGGCTAAAAGCGTTTGTGTCGTATATCTTTCCAAGAGGCAAATCATGACCGAGTTGTGTCACTTCGCTGCCCGTCGATAGCACCGCCACGGTTGGAACAAGATAGACGCCTACTGTTGGTTTGCCTAGCGCAGCTATTACTCCAATCTCTCTTGAACCCAGCACTTGCCCTTTACGTAGAACGGTTTCGCCTTCTTTTATGTCGGTTCCTTTTCGCATTATGTTGTCGTTTTTCGCCACGGAGTTGAAAATCTTGATAGTTTCATTGTTACGCTCGGTGTCCTCTATCATTACTACTGCGTCTGCGCCATTGGGAATTGGGGCACCTGTAAATATCTCAGCTGCTTCGCCTTTCTGAAGACTTATCGTTGGAATTTCTCCAACGCGTATGGTGCCTGCATTTCTGAGCTGGATCGGAAGGTTTTCCTCAGCTTCATAGGTATCTTCCGCTTTCACAGCGTATCCGTCTACTGTTGATCTGTCAAACGGAGGGATGTCGAGTGTTGAAACAACGTCTTCAGCAAGCACGCGATTGTATGCCTCCAACAATGATGCCTCTTCACTTCCTACTGTTCCAAGGTCGAGGTCACCGATGATTTTCTTTGCTTGACTGAGAGTCAGAAGTTTCCGGAACATTGAGTTTACGCCTCTATGTTTGCAAACAGGTGAACAATCACTTTCTCGTTTTCAGCTATGCCTTCTCTGTTCTCCGAGACAATTACAAACCCGTTGCCTCTAGTCATGGTTGATATGGCTCCAGACCCTCGCGTGCTGATTGGCTCTGCGAGCATTTCGCCATTTTTCTCGAATACATTGACTCTGGCGAAGGTTTTCCTCCCCAGAGCCGTCGTTACTTTGCGCGTCATTTTTGCTTCTATTATGGGTCTATTTTCTACATTTTTCATCCCGAGCATCTTGCAGATCAGTGGTCTCCCGAAGATTTCGAAACCCACGAAGGCTGCAACGGGGTTGCCGGAAAGGATTAATACAGGTTTTCCATCAAGCGCTGCTAGAGCAGTGGGCATGCCTGGTCTGATTGCAACACCATGAACGATAACACCAGGTTTCCCGATTTTGTTGACAGCTTCCGGGACCAGGTCTGTGCCTCCGACGCTGGTGCCTCCTGTTGTGATTACTGCGTCAGCGATTTTGAGTCCGATCTGAACTTTTTCCGTAATATCAACGACGTCGTCTTTTACTATCCCTAAATCCAGTGGCTCTACGCCCAACTCTTCACACATGGCTGAAATCATTATTCGGTTGGATTCATAGATCTGGTTTTCTTCTAGCGAAATGCCCGCTTCAATGAGCTCGTTTCCTGTGGCCAATACTGCAACTCTCGGCTTTTGCATGACTGTGATTTCGCTGTGACCAAGAGCGGCCAGAAGCGCTAGATGCTGAGGTCGTAGACGTGTTCCCCCTTTTACAGCGACTTCCCCTTCTTTAATGTCTTCACCTTTGCGCGACACATTTTCATACGGCTTCACTTGGCTCCACACTTCGATCTTGTCATCTAATCTCTTAGTTTTCTCCAGCATTATCACGGCATTGGCTCCTTTTGGGATGGGATTGCCAGTCCAAATTTGCTTTGCTTGTCTGGGACCTGTATCTTCTAGTTCTGCTTTTTCTGTGAGTCGAAAAAGCAATGGTTTAGATTGTGATGTACCAGTAGTGTCCTCTGGTTTGACCGCGAATCCGTCCACGGCGCTTCGATTGAATCTTGGCAGATCCTGTCTTGCTTGAACATCTTCAAGGCAAATGCGATTAGCCGCTTCGCTCAATGCTACTTTTGTACCCCTTGTTTCAATCAGGGATGAACTAAGCCATGTTTGTAAAGCTTCATAGCTAAGTGTCAACTTCTGGAATCCTTTCATCACAATATCCCCAGTTCAAGTAACTGCTTTGTTCTTTTGATGTAGAAAAACGTATCGAAGAGATTTCAACATAGTTTTCTGCTGACTTCCAATAGTGTGTTCTTCATCTTTACGGCGTCAATGTCTAACAGTGGCGTTTCGCAGATCACGACTGGACGGAGGTCGAATTCAGATATGACTTCAGCAAGAAACTCGAAGCTGGGACCATACTTTTCCTCATCCAAAACACGATGGCGTCTCTCACCTTTTTCGTCAAACTCGATTTTTGTGAAATGTGTATGCATGCTTCGAGCAGCTTTGATTCCAAGCTTGTCTTCAACTTTTTCTATTACGCCCCTGAAATCGAGTTTAGTCCTGAACTTCCCCATCTCTCGAGCATGTAAATGTGACCAATCAATAACCGGCTGAGTCCTTTCAACTTCTGCACAGATACTTAATACTTCATCCAATGTACCAAGTTGAAAATGCTTCCCCATGGTTTCTGGTCCCAGCTTGACGTTCCGCATTCCCATGTTATCTAATGCGTTGACAACATCCTCCAAAGCTTTTGTACATTTCTTGAAAGCATTGACTTTGCCTGCTTTTCCATAAAAACCAGGGTGAAAGACTACAACATAAGCTCCCATCCATTCTGCAGCTGAGACACAGGCGATTAGGCGCCGCTTGCTTGCTTCCAAGATCTCCTTTTCCCCAGCCAAGTTAATGTAGTAAGAGCCGTGGAGGCTGAGCAAAACGTCGTGTGCCTTGGCTTGGAAGCCGAGCTTCTCAGCCTCTATCTGCTTGATTTGTGGTTTTTGTCCCCAGCGGACAGCTTGGTACTCAAAGGCATCTAGTCCCTCTTCTCTAAGAAGGGCAGGTACTGCTGAAAGATCTGCTCCCATGGCCCTAAACAAGGGTGGCACGCCAGCAGGTCCGAAACGATAATGGTCAGCCATTGGTTTTGTCTTCTGTGTTCTTCATCGTGTATCTCATTTCGGTACTATAAAGCATGTTTCTCTGTTCTGTAACTTGCCTTCTTTGTTAGGTAATTCTGAAACACCGTCTCAATTTCCAATATCTGTCAATGCAACCTGTGGTGTGTGATTAGAAACCTGTCACAGTAGAAGTTGAGCTAGGGTTGGCACGAGTACGAATAGGCGAACGTAACTTCCCAATGCCAAGATTCCAATTGTTATTAGCAATAATGCGAAATCGTTTCGGTGCAGTTTGAGTTCATAGAGATTGGTCCGTTTCTTGGTAGCTCCCCAGGCTCGGGATTCCATGGCTTCGGCCAGCTCCAAGCTTCGTCTGATTGCGCTTACAATTAAGGGAATGAGTATGGGGACGTAATTTCTGATTCTTTTCATGAAGCTGCCCTTTTCCAGCTCCAACCCTCTTGCCTTCTGCGCATCCATTATCGTTTGTGCTTCTTCCGCCAGAACTGGGACAAAGCGCACGGCTGTGGTGAAGGCGAAGGAAAACTCGTAGGGAACTCGGCTCTGTTCCAGAGCCAAGCCAAGATGATCTGGTGAGGTTGTTAGGAAGAAGACTGAGAAAGATTCCACTAAAACTATGAAGCGCAGCGTCATCGCAGCGGAGTATTCCACGTCTGTTGCAAGGATTGTGTAGCTGGCTCCTATGAATCTGAAAAGTATGTTGGTGAGAAAAATGAAAGTTGCCAAGAAGAGCGCTCCTCGAAGAGATCGGACCCACTCTTTTCGAACGCCTGCTAATAGAACAAAAGGAATTTGCATTATGAAAAGAGCGAACAAGGGTAATATCTCGCCAAACAATATCGCCAGTGCGAAAACCCCTAAGACATAGATGAACTTGATTCTAGGATCTAGGTTGTGTATTGGTGAAAAGACCCTGCGGAACTTTAGGCCGTCAAAGACGCTCCTGCTCATTTTGCTTGGTTCTCCATAATGCTGAGCAGGATCTCTTTTGCTTCATAGGCATCAATTACATCTTTCGTCAATCCTAAGTGTTTTAGATGTCCAAAGATTTGTGCAATCTGTGGCAGAACAATTGATGACTGCGTCAATGCTTCTGTATTGGTGAGGATCTTCTTCCCTTCACCATCAGCGATTATTTTTCCCTCTCTCATTAGAATGACCCTTGGATTGCACTCAGCTACAAACTCCACGTCGTGTGTCACGATTACCACGGTCTTTCCTTGAGTCTGTAGCTGAACGATGAACTGTCGAAGCTTCTCTTTCTGCTCGTGATCTTGGCCAATCGTCGGCTCATCTAGAATAAGCATCTGTGGATCCCAAGCCAAAACCGATGCCAGAGCGACTCGTTTTCGCTCGCCTCCACTAAGCATGAAAGGGGAGGTCTTCCTATATTGGGTCAGCGACAACAGATTTAGGACCCAAGTGACCTGTTTTTCAATGACTTCTTCAGTGAAACCGAAGTTCTTCAG
Source organism: uncultured Candidatus Bathyarchaeia archaeon (assembly GCA_964591705.1). Classification (GTDB taxonomy): domain Archaea; phylum Thermoproteota; class Bathyarchaeia; order Bathyarchaeales; family Bathycorpusculaceae; genus UBA11855. The sequence continues at coordinate 21,794 of CAZQCX010000004.1, forward strand.
GGCAAATGCGATTTCTTCCTCGACTGTTTCGCTGAAAAGCTGGTGGTCAGGGTTTTGAAAAACAAAACCTACGGTTTTGGATAGGCTTGCGATACTCGCCTTCGTGGTTTCTGTATTGTCTACAAGAACCTTTCCTGTTGAAGGTTTCAACAGCCCATTGAAGTGTTTGACCAGCGTTGTTTTGCCAGCACCGTTTTGCCCCATTATGGCAACGAATTGTCCGTCATCGATTTTGAGTGTAACTCCTTTCAACGCTTCTACGCCGCTAGGATACTTGAAACAAACGTTCTCTACCTCAATCAATGGTGCGCCAGAACCTCCAGCAGAATTTTTGCCATTTCGTCAGACGACAGGGGTGTTGTGTTGCCCAAGTATTTTCCTTCTTTGATGAGCAAGTTGTAAAGGAGTGTTGCCTTGGGGATTCCTACGCCTATTAGTCGCGTTTCTTCTGAACTCAGAACTGAACGTGTTTCACCGGTCGAGAGGATTCTTCCTTTGTCCATCACTATTATGTGGTCTGCATATTTCGCCGTGAGGTCTAGTCTGTGTTCCACAAGCACGACCGTTATGCCTAAGCTTTTGTTTAGTTCATACACGACTTCGAATATTCTCTGAGCGCTTAGGGGGTCGAGGAAAGATGTGGGTTCATCCAGCACAATTATTTCTGGCTGCATTGCGAGAACGGCAGCTATCGCAACCCGTTGTTGTTGCCCCCCTGAGATTTCATGAGGTGATCTTTCTCGCAGATCATAGATGCCGGTCAAATTGAGTGCCCAGTCAACTCTCTTCCGCATTTCTTCTCTGGAGTAGCCTAGGTTTTCCAGTCCGAAAGCAACATCTTTTTCGATTGAGAGGGCAAACAGCTGATTTTCTGGGTTTTGAAAGACCAAACCCACGTGTTTCGCTAGCTCACGTGTGGGGGTTTGGGCAACTTGTCTCCCTGAGACGGTGACTTCGCCTTTCAATTCGCCCTGATAGAAATGAGGTATCAGTCCATTGAAACATCTGCAAAGAGTGGTCTTTCCGCATCCGCTCGGACCAGTTATTAGAACGAAGTTGCCTTTCTTCACTCTGATGGAAACTTCACTTATCGATGGTTCTGTTCCACCTGGGTAAGTGTAAGTGAGGTTCTTTGTCTCTATTGCATCCATTATGGTGCTGCCTGCCTAAGTTAAGCGAGCTGTCGTTCATTTAAGAGTAACTACTCAATTTTGTCGGAGTTTTTCCTTGAAAAGGCGCTTGCAGTGCTGGAGAGTGGCTTCCGGATCTCCTGTGCCGTTCGCTCCGGCGGCTGCTGCATGTCCACCCCCCATCCCTTGAAGGTATTCTCCGAGCGGTTGAGCGATGTCAACTCCAAGGTGGATGTCTGTCTTTCTGTTGAATTCGCGACTACAACGCAAACTTATCTCGAGACGGTCGTTCTTTTGCCCGACAACTGCAGCAGCGTGTGCTCCGAGGTCAATCAATGCTCTTGCCGCGGAGGCTTCGTAAGCGCTCACTTGGGAGAATGCTATTATCCACTCTTTCGTTCTCATTAGTTTGGTTCTTTTGCAGGCTTTGATTCTCGCGATCCGTTCAGATATTTCTACAGGTAGCGACAACAGAGAAAGGTTTTCTTGGGGGTTTACACCTAGTTGGCAAAGTTCAGCGATTGTTTGGAAGGTTGATCCTGATCCCAGAACGAAATGGCGTGTGTCAAATGCGATGCCCAAGAATAACGCTTCAGCCTCGTTCAGGTTGGGTTTTGTGTCGGTTTGTTTGAAAAGGTTATAGATGACTTCGCAGTTGGAGGAGACTTGATCTTTTATTATTGTTATTGTGGCTTTCTGCAGTGTTTCTGGATGTGTAGCGTGATGGTCGATGACTATTATTGGAGCGGTTGATTTAGATACTGTCTCAGCCAGCTCTCCGAGCTGTTCAATTGTGTTTGTGTCGAGCAACACAATTATGTCTGCGCTTTCGATGTTGGGTTTTGTGTTGACAGTGATCGGTGTGTATTCAAGTATGTGTTTTGACAGTCTGCTGATTCCTTGCCCCGTTCCAACTTCCGTGGTGATGTTTGGGGCAAGTCTTTTGAGAAGACCTTGAAACGCGTAAGCTGAGCAGAGTGCATCGGGATCTGCGTTTTGGTGACAAAGAAGGAGAATGAAGCTTGCCTTTTTTTCTTCAAGCAGTTTGACTATGCTCTTGATGGTCATTTGAGGTTTCTCATGATGTTTTTGCTGTTTTTCTAGGTTCCTCTATTTGCGTCGTTATTGAGGTATTGTAAATTCTGATGCTTGGCTCAACTTGCAAGTTTAATCTTCACTGCCACGCTCAAAAGGTACGTTTCATGCATGCTGGTTCAGCGCCTGTATTCAACTTCTAGAATATCTTTGGGTGAAGCTTCGACAAATTCTTTGGTTGCATGATCTATACCGTTGTGTTGCGCTTCGATTTGGTCACATGCCAACTTTAGTATGCTTGCATCTTCCACGGGTTACACCATAGAGCCTATGGCGGAGCTAGTGAGATTGGACTCAGGTCTTCCTGTAATTTTGTTTGGACCTCTTTCACCTGACTCCGGAGTCGCTCTTCCTGTCTCGCCAAAACTGTGCTCCTTGTGGTTAACAGCTCTTTTCGTTCAACTAGATCAGTTGTCACTTTGGCTTTTTCTGATTTGACCATAAGTGAGCCAATTGTTCTGTAAATGACAGCTTCGTCTGCTGTCTTCTGCAGCTCGTTCAGGGTCTGCTCAACTTCAGTCTGTTCCATCTCCACCTGCTGTTTCTGGGCCATAACCGTCTGCAAGGTCTGCTGGAGCTGCTGCAGCCTGAGGAGCCGTTCCTGAACCTGAGGAGGTAAACGAGAAATATCTTCACTCAATGCTGATCATTCCGTCTGCACAGCATTAAGCACAGCCCTTAATTAAGCATTGTCCAAAACAGCTTGAAGTGTGCACAAAGCCCATAACAGTTCAGTATCTCAGGAGGATATGTGGACTGGTGCTCCGGCCGGGATTCGGACCCGGGTCCACGGCTCGAGAGGCCGTTATACTTGACCGGACTATACTACCGGAGCGCGGGCTAGTCTTCTTTTTGGATAGTCTACTTTTCAATTGCGCTTGCGATATATAGCCACTTCGTCTCTTTTTGTCCTTGCTGAAGCTGAGGCGACCTGTGCCTATGAGTTTATGTGGCGAACTATCGGCCGATGAGCGGCGCAAAATGCAATTGGTTGTTGATCACTGTTTGTAGAAGATTTTGTTTTTTGATCCGCATTTTGAGCAGTATGGTTCTATCATTACGATCCAATTGCCGCATTTTTGGCATTTGGCTTGGATTTTCAATCCGCAGCTTGGGCAGAAATACTCATTAGACTTCAACGGAGTGCAGTATAGCAGTCTGCCCAAATCGTGTTTGCATCTTGGGCACGCCTGTTCCGGAACTCCCATGTCGTTATTCTGTTGAAGTCACCACTGAAATATTTTTTGCTGGGCAATGGCAGATATGTGATTATGCTCCCATTGTTTCTTAGTGCTGGCTCTCGCTCGTCTGTGGCGGTGTCTTTTTTGAGGAACAGTCTGTGTTCAAGATATCGATTATTGGCTAAAAATCTGGGAATTTGGGGTGAAAAAAAGGGAGGGGCTGTGGCTTGCTATCTGCTTCTTTGTTGCTATTGCTTTTTCCTCACATTAGCGCGATGATGGCGCTTGGATGAATTGGTAACTCGTGTTTTTCTGCCTTGGCGACCTGTAAGGTTTTTAAGCTACTAGTATCACGATTGATAAGAAAGGTGTTACCGAGGCGTTTGGCATGCACATTCCCGATGGCTTCCTTAGTCCCGCGATCGCTGTCGCGATGTTCGCATTAGCTTTTGTTTGTCTAATTTGGTCTTGGAAGAAAGTTCAGGCTACCTATTCCAGATCTTGTGCATCTGTCTTGGCAATCTCCAGCGCTTTTGTTTTCGCAGCTCAGATGATAAACTACCCTATTGCATTCGGGACGAGCGGGCATCTCGTAGGGGGCACCTTTCTTGCCGTGCTCTTGGGTCCCTATGCAGGTATGCTGAGCATGACGATTGTGTTGCTGATGCAGGCGTTGTTCTTCGCTGACGGGGGTCTACTCGCGTTCGGCGCCAACGTCTTCAACATGGCGGTGATTGGTGCGTCGAGCTTCTTCGTGGTTAAGCTCCTAACTAGGAATCCCAGCAGTCCAGCTCGATTTGCCTCAAGCGTCTTTTTTGCTTCTTGGCTTTCAGTGGTTGTCGGAGCCTTAGCCTGCGCTCTGGAAATAGGCTTTTCTCCGGTTTTCGCTGGCGCAGGTGGCGTGCTTGTGACCGTGCCCGTGATGCTGTTTTGGCACGCAATAATCGGCATCGGCGAGGGAGCAATAACCACGATCCTTCTTACTTCGCTACGGCGTTTCAATCCGTCGATTCTGAGGAGCTTTTTGCTTCTAAGGGGGAAGGTTAACCAATGAGGAAGTGCGTGTTGGCTTTCTTGCTGATAGCGGGAGCGCTCGCAGTCCTGATTCCTTTTGCTTCGACAAGTCCCGATGGACTAGAGAGAGTGGCTGAAACACTTGGAATAGAGGAGGCGCCTCCTTTTTGGAGAGGTTTGATGTTTGACTATTCCATAGAGGTTCTGGGCAACTCCTATGTTTCCACCCTAGCTGCTGGCATTTCAGGAATCGCCGTGGTGTTTTTCGCTTCGCTGGTTCTCGGCAAGGTTCTTTCTATGAAGAGCAATAGCTCCTCTGCGAACGAGATTTGAGCTATATTTGTCTGGGAAATCGACTCCCATCCACAACTGGGGCAATCCACTGTAGTTCCAGATCCTGTGAGAAAGCTTTGTCGGATGGGTGTTCGTCTAAATCCTGAGGTATTCGCCTGTTGTAATTGTCGCCAGAGGGAAATCGCAGAAACAGTCCTCCTCAGGTGTCGTTAGTGTGGCTATTGCGATATAAAAAATGACAGCTACTATCATGTGAACAAGGGCCGGCAACTTGCTTGGCAGCCTCGGCGATGGTAAAGTTCAAGGTACCCGAAAGATTGGCAATTTACCCAGTTGTTCTGCTTGTTTTCAACTATCCGACTGAGAGAAAGGTCTCACGTCGATGTGTTTCGAGCGTTAGAAGATATAAACTGCTTGATAAGGTCGCTGGTCTGAAAGAGTTAAGCAAGCCTTCAAGCAAGCGGAATTGAGTTCAAAGAAACGGAACGACTGCCTATAGATTTCAAAGTTGCTGGATAGAGCCTGCAAGGCTGGTCTCTGAACAGGGGAACTCTGAGGCTAAGCTGGAACCGAGCAGTCAAATTCGCCTAGTTTTCTTCAGGCATCTTAAAATAGCGCGGGTCAAATCTGACGAGGCAACAGTTGACTCGGGGAGAAAACTGATACAGGCGTCAATTAGAAAAAAGGCATTGCAGACGGTGGGAATCGCGTTTCTCATATCGTCATGCCTAATGGTATTTCTTTTCGGAGTCCTAAGCTCTAAATCAACCTTCTCTCGTCAGATCCGGGTTGCTTGCATAGGCGATAGCATCACTGAGGGATCTGGATATCCCGAGCATCTGCAGATCATGCTTGGAGCAGAATACAAGATTGGGAACTTCGGGGTTTCAGGATCAGCCGTGCTCACAAACTCGGATATCCCCTACATTAGTCAGCCAGCCTTCTTGAAGGCTAAGGCTTTCCAGCCTTCAATAGTACTCATACTTCTGGGAACAAATGACGCCAAAGAAAGCACTTTCAGATCAGGGGTGAATTTCACGGTCGACTACAAGAAACTGATTTACGAGTATCAATCTCTCGAAAGCAACCCTGAGATTTGGTTGGTTACGCCCCCTCCAATTTTCGCGAACAACCTCTGCCTGAGCAACGCGAATCTCGAACGAGGCATAATTTCTAGTATCGAGCAAATTGCAGCGGAACTAAACCTGCCCTTGGTTGACATAAACACAGTTCTCGCCAAATATCCAGAGTATTTCGGTGATGGAATTCACCCCAACCGCGACGGTGCCATGCTAATCGCAAGTGAGATAGGTCGTGCTCTGACTCTATCCGATACGACCATAGGATGTTGAAAGGGACCAAATGAGTTGTTACGCATGGCGATAGTTGCGACATTCTTTCATTCACTTTGCAAGTTATCTTTGTTATCTGGATAAATGCAGTGATGCTGGTCTTCCCAAGTTTTATTAATCTGTTTTGTCCGACAGAGACAGTGAAGGCAAAGGGAAAGTAATTGGACCCGAAGAGCGGGGGCTCCTCTCTTCCCGTAGATCTCGTGCGCACAGTGGGGATAGTGTTAGTTGTACTTCTGCACGCAGCGTCAGAGCCACATGCAGTTGTTGATGTTATGTCGCAGGAAGAGATAGCTCGCTGGGTGGCGTCTGACTTTTATAACTCGTTGGCTCGGCCCTGTGTTCCTTTGTTCCTTATGCTTGCCGGGGCTCTGCTGCTTCAACCGGGAAAAGTGGACGAGCCGCTCATGGTTTTCTTCAAGAAACGCTGGAGCAGGATAGGTCTGCCGTTCATATTTTGGGGCATTGCTTACTTTGCGTGGCGCTTCTTCGTCAACGGTGAAGCCCTGACTGCAAGTTCGGTTTTGCAAGGTGTACTCGAAGGACCGTATATACACTTCTGGTTTCTTTATCTGTTAACTGGTCTGTATTTGGTCACGCCTTTGCTGCGGGTTGTTGTGGCATATTCGAGTCGGAAGCTTCTCAGATATTTCCTGCTGATTTGGTTTGTGGGCACGTCTCTTGTACGGTTCTTGTCTCTTTTAGGACCATACGCTTTGAATGCCGATGTCTTTCTGCTGGCGGGGTGGTTGGGTTATTTTGTCTTGGGTATTTACCTCACTAAAGTGCGAGTGCAACCTTCAATTCTGTTTGCGTCCCTCATTTTTAGCTACTTGTGGACCATGATTGGCACTTACCTAGTGGTGGGCAGCTTAGGCGAACGTTTCAGCCAGTTCTTTTTTGATTCCTTCAGCTTCAACGTAATCATCGCCTCGGTCTCCTTGTTTATGATTCTCACATCCGTTAAGCCCCAGACACTCAGTTGCCGCTTTCCTCTGTTAAGCCAATTGGTTCGCAAGATAAGTCAAAATAGTCTGCCAATATACTTGTTCCATTTGATGGTTATGGAAACCCTTCAAAAGGGATATCTTGGATTCAGAATTAGCCTCTTGACTATGCACCCTTTTGTGGAAATCCCGCTGGTCACCGCTGCAACCTTGTTTATATCGCTTGTGCTTATAGTCTTAGTGAAGAAACTACCTGGGGTAGATAGGTTAATCGGTTGAATCTTCAAAAGCTAGGAAGGAAACGAATTATCAAAAGAAAAAGTGGGTGGTAATTTAGTCTTCGCCTTCAGGACCGCCAGGCATTCCTCCAGGACCTCCGGGGGCTCCTGGACCGCCTTTGGGCGATTTGGCAGTTATTACATCGTCTATGCGTAGTATCATTGAAGCGGATTCAGCTGCTGATTTTATGGCTTGCTCTTTCACGACTGTGGGTTCGATGACTCCCTTCTCAAGACTGTCCTGAATCTTTCCTGTGAAAACGTTGATTCCTTTGTATGTGCCGTCTTCTCTTTCATGTGCCGATCTCAGATCTACGAGAACATCTATGGATTCAAGTCCTGCGTTTTCCGCCAGAGTCTTGGGTATAACTTCTACAGCGTCTGCGAAAGCTTCGATTGCAAGCTGTTCTCTTCCGCCAATTTTTGTAGCGTAGCTTCGGAGTTCTTTGGCGACTTCGATCTCGACTGCCCCTCCGCCTGCAACTATCTTGTTGTTTTCAACTACATCTGAAACCACAGATAATGCATCAGTCATTGCTCTTTCGGCTTCGTCAACCATCCTTTCGAGTCCGGCTCTGATGAGAATAGCTACCGAATGTGGGTCTTTGCATCTTTCAACGAATATCATTTTGTCTTCGCCAATTTTTCGCTCTTCAACCAAGCCTGCCAACCCTAAGTCTTTCGCTTTGAGATCCTTATTGTCAGAAACGATTTTGCCGCCCGTTGCCCTGGCAAGTTTCTCCATGTCGGATTCTTTTATTCGTCTAGCTGCGATGATTCCTTCTTTCGCGAGGAAATGCTGTACCATGTCATCAACGCCTTTTTGGCAGAAAACCACGTTTGCGCCTGCAGATTTGATTTTGTCAGCCATCTCTTTTAGCATGTCTGTTTCTTGGTCTAAGAATGCTTTCATCTGGGTTGGGTCTTTGATGCGGATTTCCGCGCTGATCTCGGTTTTCTCGATTTCAAGTGCAGAATCTAGTAGTGCGATTTTTGCGTTTTCTTTCTTCTTGGGCATTCCAGGGTGAACGACTTCCTTGTCTACGATTATGCCTTTCACCAACTGTGATTCCAATAGGCTCTTTCCTGCTTTCTTCACGAGTTGAATGTTGTCGATGTCTGCGAGCATCTTGTCGCCTCGTTTCTCGGTAATTAGCTTCACTGCCTCAATTGCAATTTCTGCTAAATGTTCTCTTGCAGCACCGATTGCTTTGCCGCTTGTTGAAGTTAGTGCAACTTCAAGGAGTTTTTTTCGGTCGTTGATATCTACGGGAACTGAGACTTTGTTTATTGTTTCGATGGCTTTTTGCACTGCTTTTCGATAGCCGCTGACAAGGAGTGTTGGGTGTATGTTTTGGTCTAAGAGTTCCTCTGCTTTCTTGAGGAGTTCGCTTGCAAGGATGACTGTTGTGGTTGTTCCGTCGCCGACCATGTCGTCTTGGGTCTTTGAGATTTCAACCATCATTTTGGCTGCTGGGTGCTCTACGTCTATTTCGTTGAGGATTGCTGCGCCGTCGTTTGTGATTGTGATGTCGCCCAAACTGTCGATGAGCATTTTGTCCATTCCGCGGGGTCCCAGCGTGGTTTTCAGCACTTCGCCGATTACGCGTGCTGCCATTATGTTGTTTCTCTGAGCTTCCTTGCCTCTGTTTCTGGTTGTGCCCTCTTTGAGTATGAGGACTGGCTGTCCTGAACCTGTAGTAGTCAAATATGCCATTTGATCAAACCTCACTTTGGTTGTGGAATTCTTTTTTATCGGATTTATGCAAAAATCACCCAAAAATATAAACTTTTACCCTTAAGCTTCTGCGTTTAATCCCAGATTATATGGGGTGCGTCTTTTTTGTTTTCTGAAGCGGACCGCTGATTGTTCATTGAAGCAGGAAGAATTGTCTCCAATGGGGCGGTTGGATACTTGCTTTCATGAAGATAGCATTCCAGCTTTCACTTGACAGAATTGAGAGGAGAAGTGGGTGGCGTCATCCATGCTTTTTCACCTTCGCCTTCGAGTTTGCATTCTATTGGGAGGGTTATGGTGAAGGTTGAACCTTTGCCTTCAGTGCTGTCAACGGTGATTCTGCCTTGGTGCGCCTCTACGATGCGCTTGCAGATGGCTAAGCCGAATCCCATGCCTTGCGCCTTCGTTGTCACCAGGGGCGTAAAGACTTTGCTCATGGTCTCTTTTGTCATGCCTATGCCTGTGTCTGAGAAGAAAATTTCCAAACTGTCGCCTATTTGTCGGCTCTTCACTTTGAGCGTTCCTCCTTGAGGCATTGCGTCAATTGCATTCTTCAATAGGTTGATGAAGACCCTGAGCAACTTGTTTTGATCGACGCTTATGAAAGGTTCATTCGCTAAATAGTTCACCGTTTCGATGTTTTCTGGGATTCTGATTGTTGACAGTGCTCGCTCTAAAAGCTCTCGAGGTGAGCAGCTCTCGATCTCAAGCTTGGGTTCCTTTGAATAGTCTAGCAGATCATTTATGACCTTGTCCGCGTACGTGATGGAACTGTCAATGATTTCGAAGATTTTCTTGGCGTCGGCATTGCCTTGGTTTGCCTGTGTCTTTTTCGCATAGTAAATGGCGTTCCTTATTGCACTCAGCGGATTGCGCAGATCATGTCCAACCATGCCTGCCAATTCTCCGATGGCGGCATACCTTTCTGCTTTCAGCAAAAGCTCATTCGCTCGTTTCAGTTCAGTTGTTCGTTCTTCGATGGTTCGTTCTAGGTCTCTGGAGTATTTTTCAATTCGTTCTTGGAGCAGTTTTTGTTCAGTAATGTCTTTCTGAACTGAAATAGAGTGGAGCAAGTTGCCATTATTATCATAGAAAGGATTAACACTAAGCAAGACTGTTCGTTCTTCTCCCTTTTTTGTGATTATTGTGAGTTCTTCATTGTCTATTTTTCCAGTTTCTAGAAATTTCTGAAACAGTCTTTTGGCTTTTTCTCGCGACGAAGGCGCGTAGATAGTGAATAAGGATTTGCCAACTAGCTCTTCCTTGTCATAACCGAAGCTTTCCAGTGCACACTTGTTGATATCCAAGAATGTTCCCTTAGGCGAAACCATATAGCAATATACTGGAGCGTTTTCGAAAATCAGCCTAAACTTCCGTTCACTTCTGCGTAAGGCTTCTTCTTTATCTCTTATCTCGGTTAAGTCGGTGAAGATCCATTGCTGAGCAGGCTTTCCATCATAAGTCATTGGTTGGTTGTAACAAAGAACAGGCAATTCTTTGCCATCTGACTTGATTAAGCTAATTTCTATTGGCGCAATTTTCGATCCTGTCACCATTCTTTCCCCATACTCTGAAACTAATTTGTGGTGACTATTCGGAATATGCCTTTCAATTTGCTTCTGCGTGTCGAAGGAGAACGAATTCAACTCTTCAACTGTATAACCCAGTTTTTCAGTTGTAATGGGGTTGGCATACTTTATGTGGGCGTCTTGGAGAATGATCACCATCTGAGGCAAATTCTCAACAAGCAGCCTGTATTTTTCCTCAGACTCTCGCAACTTCGTGTCACTTCTCTTGCGTTCTGTGATGTCTCTTGCGATGCTCAAAATCGCTTTTTCTCCCCTGTAGCTAACAATGCTAGAGCTAATTTCCACTGGCATCTGGTTTCCGTCTTTGCTTGTGTGCACTGTTTCAAAAACCTGCGTTCCAACAGTAGGCAGACGATCGATGAGGTTTTTGACGCGGTTGCTGTCTAGATGTTTGTCTATTCCTGCGATGTCCATAGAAAGCAATTCCTCTTTGGAGTAACCCAGCACTTTGACCGCTGCGTCATTTACATCGAGAAAGTTACCGTCGAAACCGATAACCCAGACCGACTCAGTCATTCCATTGATTAGCTCTCTATATTTTGCCTCGCTTGTTCTCAGCGCATCTTCACTCTCTTTTCGTTCTGCTATGTTTTTTGCAATATGTACCGTCCCGACCAGTTGACCTTCATTGTTGAAAATTGGGGAGTCAGTCACGAGCAGTGGACAACCAAGATTCGGGTCATTTATTTCTTCAGTCACCGACATTCCTGTTGCTATTGTCTTAGCATGAGGGCAATTCAGCCAAGGTTGTTTTGTGCCATGGATGATCTCAAAGCAAAGTCTCCCTTGTAATTCTGAAGGCTTTTTCTTCAATGCAGTGCACAATGCTTTGTTGGCTCTTGTGATTCTGTAGTCTTTGTCTACAATGAAGACAAAATCGCTAATTGCATCAAAGGTTCTTTCCCATTCCTGTGCAGCTCTCGCGAGCTGCTCTTCTGCCTTCTTCACTTCTGAGACATCGTTGTAGACAGCCACTATATTGCCACTAGGCAGTCTGTAGACCCAGTTTTCTCTCCACCCCCTGACGCGTGTGTCCCTGTAGAATCTGCTAGGAATATGCTCCGCAAGACCCGACCGATGAACCCTCCTGAAAACGTCTAGCAGACCGAATTTTTTGACCCCTGGAAAGACATCTGTCACGCGTTTCCCCAAGATGTCCTTCTTTCTGGTGTGCTCAATATGTTCGGCAGCTTTGTTGAAGTCCAAGAATATGAAGTCGGAACCGTCGTCGATGGGTCGATAGACCGCAATACCGCAGGGAGCGGTGTCGAATAGTTGTCTGTATTTCTTTTCAGATTCTCTTACGATTTTTTCTGCTCTTCTCCGAATAGTGATATCCGTGACAAAAGCGTAATAGTGTGTCACATTCCCCTTCTCGTCAACAAATGGATGAACGACAAGCTCAACTGGCACCATAGTGCCATCTTTGCGGATGTATTCCTTCTGGTATTGCACAGGTCTCTTTGTGCACTGCAATTCCTGAAGTTTTGTTTCTTCGGTTTTTCTGTATTCTGGAGGTGTCAAATCCTTGCTCCAGCTAATTTTCGAAAGTTCATCTTCGGTATAGCCGGTAAGTTTTCTGTATGCATCATTGGTTATCCCCAGCCTACCATCTGGAAAGCCGATTCCGATAGCAATTGATGAATCCCTGACGAGTTGTGCCAGAAACGATTGCTGCGCATGGCTTTTTTTGAGCGCTGCTTCGGCTTTTTTCCTTTCAGTTATGTCTCTTACAACCATGCTTGTTTTGGTTTTGCCTTGAGCATCTGTAAACAGTTTTGAGCTTACTTCGGCGGGGAAGGTGGTTCCGTTTTTCCGCTTGAAAGTGAGCTCAGCTGTTGCCTGACCAGTCTGCTCTCGCTCCTTCAGGGCTCTCAGCAGATTTTCGTCTTGAACAATCACGCCACTCCGCCCTGCTCTTTTTATCTCCTCTTCTGACATGCCCAGCATTTCGCACATTTTTGGATTTGCTGAAAGAATTGCGCCATCCGGCATCGTTAACATTATTCCGTCTAAACTGTTGTCAACTATGTTTCGGTAGCGGATTTCGCTTTCCCTCAACAGTTGCTCGTTTGTCTTTCTGTCGGTAATGTCTCTGGCTATCGCAACAATGAACTTCTCGCTATTTAGTTTCATAGGTGACATCGAGAGCTCAATCAGGAATTCTGTGCCATCCTTTCTTAGTGCAGGAAATTCCCAAGTCCGACCTTCACAAAAGCCATTTTCCGCCTTGAGGATTTGATGAGCGAGATTTACGTGGTTCTTGCGGAAACGTGGAGGTACAAGCGTTTCGTTTACTTGTTTACCTACTATCTCTTCTTCTGCATAACCAAAAATGTCTGCTGCGGCTGGGTTCCAATATGAAATTACGTCTCTTCCGTCAAACATGAATACAGCATCACGAATTGATTCAGTAATTGAACGCAACTTCATTTCATTGTCTACTGTTTCCCGCATCTTTTGTTTAGCAAGGTCTTCCATGTTCTTCGCATGAAACTGAAGACGTTCCATGTCCTGATTCTTTCTCGAAACATCATGGAAGACTACAAGATCAGCTGGTTGCTTAGCATAAATCACCCGCACGCCTCTCACCTCAGCGTATCTCGTAATCCCGTTTCTGTCAGTGAAACATATTTCGTAAGGTTGAATTGGCAAACCCTGCATTCGCTTTTTTAGATTTTCAAAGAGAATTGCCTTAGTTTCTGCAGTTATAGAGTCAAACTGAAGAAAAGATTTCCCAACGATCTCTCTATTCCTCAAGCCGGTAACATCTTCAAAAACATGATTGACTGCAAGGAAATTCCCCTTCTCATCAACTATAACGGCCATATCGGATAGGCGGTTCAGGAGCTTCCCTGCTTTCCCGCGGCGCGTTTTTCTTTCGTCCATCAATGTCCCTTTCATCTTGGCTCCCAACTGTTTGGATACTCGATTGCGCGAGCATGCGTGCCTTGAGTCGCCGATTCGAGAGACCCACACCTGTCATCTGTCAGGTGCATACAACTTTGATGCCACAAATGCGTGTCAACTTCTCTCACATTACCCTTCATCGGTTAGTGTCAATCACCTAATCGCATTTTGCTCGTTTGGAGCCTGTGCGAACGGCTTCCTTGCTCATTGGCTTTGCATTCAGAAGAGAACCTTTGAAAGACAAATAATGTTTGTGAACATGAAGTTCAGAGTTGAGGTTCAGATTTCGCATACTTCTCACTACCTGCGGCAATGAGTTATTGTCACGTTTCTTGTTCGACCCTGAGTTTTGACCTGCCAGAAGAAACAGACCGGGCGATGCCGTCTTCCTTGGTTCCTTTTCAACTCGTTTGCTTGTTGGTCTTTCCAAGCAAGTTCAACAACACCCCATTTTTTGTGAGGCTTTGGCTGGCAGGTCTGGCTGCGTCAAGCGTGCCAGTCGCCTTCAGGGCTGATGTCGGCGACCTCTCGGAGGTATAATGAACTCAAATTGGACACCCTGACCTGCTTTGCCACTCTCCCGTACAGACCAACCATAGATTTCGCATATTTTGCGTATTAAGAACAATCCAAACCCTGTTCCCTTTCCAAAGCCCTTTTGGAACAGGTGTTCTCTGATGTTTTTATCGCAAATACCAACGCCATCATCCCTATAGCACAATCTCACTGAACAGTCATCAAGCTTCTCAGCAAAAATACTGATGGCGGTTACTTTTTCACCATATTTCAACGAGTTGTCAATGAGATTATAGAAAACCTGGGTCAGCAACGAGTCTGCGATCACTTCAAGACCTCCGCAGCGATTTTCAACAACCACACCCTTGAGATCAGAAAACAGGGTTAACGCATTCGTAACAGTCTTCCCTACGTCAAGAGGACCCAATTCTTCGACCCCGATCATTTCATACGTCTTCGCAAAATCAAAAATATCAGAAATGTTTCTAATAGCATCATCAATGTTCTGCAGGTATGTCTCCAATTCAGGACTGATTGCACATTTATGCCTCGCCAAATACAAATTGCCCTGTATTACCCCAAGTTTGTTTCTAGCATCATGCCTTGTGAAGCCGCCCAGCACCATAATCTTCTCATTCAGCAACTCTGCCTTCGCCAACGCTTTCTCTAGTTCACTCTGCACCGTCACAACATCAGAAATATCCACATATGCCATGAAGAATCCAACCAACTTACCATCTACCCATATTGGACCGCCAGACATTGCCACGTTGAAAACCGAATCATCAAGCTTCTTCCTCATGGTGATGAAGTTCACTGGTCCTTCCAGAATCATCTCACGGACCATCTCTGACTCCTCTTCAAACCCAACAGGCACAATCACATCAGTGATTACCTTACCTCTTATGTTCTCAAGAGTCCATCCAAAAAGCTCCGTGAACGCATGATTTATGTCGGTCACACGGAAATCCTTTTCAGTGAAAACGACCGCATATGGGTTAGCAGAAAAAAGAGCCTTCAATTTCTGCTGGCTTTCCTTCAGCAGAAGCTCCTGCATTTTACGCTGAGTAACATCTCGAACGATGCTCACCCCATACCATTCACCATCTTCCACAAAAGCCGAGAACGAAAGCTCTACACCAATCGCCTCGCCTGAAGCTTTCCTGAGTGTGAGCTCAACTGTTTTCCCCCTCATTGCCAGAGTTTCATCTGGCAATTGCTTGAATCCTTCAACCATGTTTTGCTCATAGGTCTTCGTGAATTGCTTGCCAAAATGTTCGCCAAGCGCTCGGGTTATTTCAGATCTGGCAAAATCGAGCATAGCATTAGCAGCCTTGTTGAAGTAAACGATCTCCCCAGAGTCGTCAAGAACCAAGATGGCATCTTCCGAAGAATCAAAAACCGCTCGAAATCGCCTTTCACTCTGCAAGAGTTTCTCCTGAGTTCTCGCATGTTCAGCAGCTTGCCGGATACAGGATGCTAGTTCAGCGTATGCCGCAACCGGGGCGCCGCGCTTGTTCATGTACCTGAACGCGCCTAGATTCAGCGCTCTTTCTGCGACTTCATCCCGCCCTTTGCCCGTGAACAAGACGAAAGGCGTCGCGACACCCATAGCTTTCAATTCGCGTAGAAACTCCAGCCCATCTTTCTCAGCCATTTGATAGTCTGAAACAATCACATCAAATTTCTCAGCCTTCAGCATTTCAAGAGCCATCTTAACCGAATTCGCAGATTCAACTTGAATGTCAGCCTGCAATTCCAAACATTGTTTCGCCATACCCAGAAAAGCACAGTCATCGTCAACATGCAGTATCCGAATTGGGCTGTTAGAGAGTATGGCAATAGTCGGTTCCCCCAAAACAGTTTCAGTCATCAATCTCGCCAGCTCACCAATGATTTGAACACTTGAAGCCTATGGTCTAGTGCATAAAATTGTTTATGAATTGGCACTCAGTCTTTGGAATAAGACTCACCCGGTTTTCGACAAACAAAATAAAGATTGACGATTCATAAGAAATAAGAACAAACCTTCGCAATCTAAAATGAACGGTGGCTATCTTTGGTTAACATAGTTCTCGTTGACGATGACGAACAATTTCGGAAAATGCTATGTGAAATCCTAGAAGAAAAAGGATACACCGTCAAATGCTTCGGAAATGGCAGAGATGCCATCGATGCAAGTTATGAGGAGCTCTTCAACATTGCCCTCATAGACATTCACTTGCCAGATACGGAAGGAACTGAACTTCTCACCAAACTCAGAAAAACAGAGCCGGCAACTGTAAAGATAATCTTAACCGGCAACGCCACTTTGGACAATTCAATCGAAGCCGCGAACAAGGGAGTAGACGGCTACATAGTGAAGCCATTTGATCCTAAAAAACTGCTTAACCTTATAGAAAAGAAACTGAAAGAACAACGAGAGAAGATAGAGTTCGACGAGAAAAAAGTAGCCGAGTACATAGGGCTAAGACACGAATGGATGACAACGGCCAAAATTGGAAGAAAATAGAACTTCTCCCAACTCGTGGTCATCCTCGTGAAAATGCGGCTGATAAGAGAGCATCACTTTTCCAATCTTGAACTTGCCATCAGAATCCTGAAGAAATAGCCTCCATTGCACTATTCCTCCCAGCAGTCAGATGCAGACAATTCAAATGCGAGCGTCCTCCCCATTTTATTCATCCTCAAAAAGGCATCAAATCTTGCATCGTTTGGCCGGCATAAGTCTAGATTACGCGAAAATTGTCTTATTTGTTCAGTTCACAATCACATGACCAACCATTCTTGGGGCATCTTGGACTATTGTACGCGTATTGATTTGGAGTTCGCAATGGTTATTATCTGACACACATTATCTCCTGTGGAGCCGCGTGACTGGTTGACCCTGAACAGAAAGGAGCTGCCTCCTAGCAAATTTGAAATGATCATGGTTAACGCTATTGATGAGGCTCTTTCCTCTTTGGGAGAAAAATCTAAAGAACTGATTTTCTTTCATCTTGAGCAGGATTTTGCACTGAAGAAATCTGCAATTCCTTCCAACCTCGAAATTTTCGCGGATGCAATTGAGGAAATATTCGGAGCAGGGGCAAAATTCCTTGAAATGCTTATCATGAAACGACTCACTGAAAAGGTTGGAGGGTTCTTCAGGCTGGAAGAGGCAGAAATGGGCGACTACTTGATAGCTGCAACAGATTTCTCTAAGAAAATTATGGAACTGTTCCAGAAGCAACAAACCGACTGCCAGTGACGCACCGGGTAAGGAACAAATAACACAGGATGTAGGAAGCATTTAGTGAATTTGACCCTCCTATACATCCTTCCCAATGCACCCATTTCGCAGAGATGAACCGCAAGAAAGAAGCCAGAATAAGCATAAAAGCATGAATGTAAAAACACCCGCTCAGACGGAGAATGAATGAGCGATACACTATCCACTCTCATTTTTCAAACTGTTGGGAATAGTGAATGAGATCAGCAGGTGCAGACAAGAGTCGCTTCTAGACAATGACCTTGAGGATTCGGCAACAAGCCTCCAAAGAACAAAGGTAAATAATAAGATGGCGCTAGGAGGTAGAAATCGCCAAAGCTACAAAAATAATTGCTTTGTTTATTGTGAGCAAAACCTAAGAGAATACGAATTACGAGAAAAGGGGAACATGCGAGAGCTAAGCTTTGGCGATTTCCTTTACACGAGTTTCAATGAATTCAGCCACTCTTTCTTCGTTGTAAGTCCTCTCCATCTTCTGCAGCATCAAATGCGTTTCAATCGTCTTCAGAAGCTTTGCTGGGTCGACAGGTTTGATTAAGTAGGCGTCAGCCTTTCTGTTGACAGCGTCAATTGCGTTTTGCACCGAGGGATAGCCAGTCAGCATGATCTTGCGCATTCTGGGAACAGTGTCCCTCATTCTCGACAGCAGTTCAGTTCCTTCGATGTCGGGCAGCTTAATGTCTAATAGTGCCAAGTTGAAGAACCCCTCATTTGATTTTCGTATAGCTTCATGCCCGTTCATAGCCGTGTTCACAGAGTAGCCTTCTGCTTCAAGCAAAAGGCGCAAGGTTTCAAGAATGTTCTTGTCATCATCGACCAGCAGAATCCGCGGTTTGTCCTTTTTCAAGATGTCACCTCCAATCTCTCGATTGACAAACTATTAGTGGGAGCAGTATCTCTTCAACCTCAGTATTCACCACTGATGCTAATGCCTTGGCAACCCTCAGTCCTGTTGCTCGCCAGCTCATCGCCCACAGCAATATTGGACGTAACAAGGTCCTGTCTTCAATCATCCTGCTCTTTAACCCCGTCTCATCCGACCTCCTCAGACGTTTCATCACCAATCACGCGAAGTTCCGCTTCATCATGTTTACGTACTGTTTAAAGGTAAGTTCTGGCACAACCCATTTGGGCAAATCCCATTTGTACTCAATCTGTATCTCTTCGTGGAGTTTCTTCATTATCAAAATCTCCAGATGCCTAGCGCCTGAACCGAAAACCTTCTCAAGGGCATCTGAGAAATCATCAATCCTGAATGGGATCTCTCGCTTTCTTATTCCAAAAGTGCCTTCCAGATGATAGTATATTGCGTGCATGGATGATTCACCCATGGAGGAAAACGCTGCATCAATTGCGTTGAGCAATACGCGATAGAAGGATTGCCCTGTGCCGACTGTTAACATTGCGCATGGCGGTTCTTGATCCAATCCCGTTACGGCTGAACTGCTTTTACGCAATCAGGCTCGCTCCTTCCGACAGACATATATATTAACTCTTAATATATAAGAGTTTTGAAGCTCGAGAACTTTTTCACAAACGCACAACACGTATCTCCTCAAACCCAACAATCCAACCAGAGCACGAACTAAAAAACAACCAGTCCCCACAGCACCAACACGTCAATAACGAATTCCCAAGAAACCACCCACCTGAAAATTGGGACAATCCCCCAGAACCCACTAACCCCCTATTCACCCATAGTCTCACATTTCAAACTCCAGTCTGAAATCAAACTTGGAATGCCATAGTAAGCAAACCCTTGCCCAAGGACGCCGTGTTCACGTGAAAAGCTTAATATGTCTTCCACCCGTCTTATCCATGAGACAGGAGATGGAAAAACGAAAGGCGCAATAGTATTCCTCATAGTATTCGCCATAGTTGTAGTCATAACCTTGGGTAACACATCAATTCCCCCTGGAAAAGCCATCTACGACGCGGTTCTACCCGGAACAGAAGCGGCTTCAGGCTACTTGGTCGGTGGTACTGTGGACGCAGTGACACTCATCATTGCTGTCTTCAACGGCGTCATCTATGGATTCATAGCATGGTTGCTATTCACATTGGCAACGATGGGTCGCAAAAAGAACAAGGCACAGAATATCCAGCAAGTCGTAAACGTCAATCTCGGCGAAAAAGATAAGAAAGAAGAGAAGAGCACAACCCAAAACTAAACTGAAAAAACAACCAGCGGTGTCTCAACAACCTCATTTTTTTGTCTCAAGCACAAAGACTACTAATGAATCTCTTATAGACAACAAACCCCACAAAGCTACACGCAATAACAACAAACTTGCTTCTAAGAAAGCATTATCAAAGGAGTCAACGACATCAGCAAAGGCGCGATCAGCAGCGAAGTCATATTCGTAAGCTTCATGAAGATGTTCAAAGACGGTCCTGCCACATCCTTCAAAGGATCCCCAACTGTGTCACCAACCACCGCCGCTGTGTGAGTCTGCGACCCTTTCAGCCAGAAAGCTTTAGCCTCAATGCCCTTCTTAGTATTATCCCATAAAGCCCCACCAAAAGTGAAAAACGAAGCTAACAAAGCAGCCGTGCAGGTTCCGCCTAAAAGCATCCCTCCCAAAGCATAGGGTCCAAGTATCAACCCCATCAACAAAGGTGAAGCCAAAGTCACAAAAGTCGGCATAATCATTTTCTTCAGAGCATTCTTAGTGCTAATGTCAATACACTTGTCATAATCCGGCTTATCTCTGCCTTCCAGAATACGAGGATTAGCCTTAAACTGCCGTCTGACCTCGTTCACCATGTCGAAGGCGCCCTTCGCTGTCGCTGCGATAGTGAAAGACGAAAAAAGAAAAGGAATCACCCCGCCAATCAGAATGCCAAAAACAAACGCTTGACCCAGCCTAGCTGACCACAACCCCACCACGTGACTATAGGTTGCAAACAAAACCACAGTCGAAACAGTACCCGAAGCAGTGGCAAACGCCTTAGCATACGCCTTTGTCGTATTGCCAGTGGCGTCAAGAACTTCCAGCGCCCCATTAGTCTTCGCAGGAAGACCGGCCATCTGCTCTATCCCCTGAGCATTATCGCTGATGGGACCAAAAGCATCACCGGCCATGATAATCCCAATAGTCAAATCTGTTCCCAAGTTCACGGCGAGAAGACCCAGCATCGACCCATTCGTCACTATGAGGGCAAGCAGCATTGCTCCAATCATAGAAAGAAAAGGCAAAAACGGACTCTGAAGCCCATACGACAAACCGGTTATCAGATTAATCGCAACCCCCCGTTTGGAAGCCTCCTCCATCTGCAAAACAGGCTTTCCAGAAGTACCTAAATAATACTGAACAACCAACCCCACAGCCGTACTTGCAACTATCCCGCTGAAAGCACAGAAGAAGATACGCAGATCATTCAATAACCAGACAGATGCAAAGTAAGCTCCTACAGTAGCCACCCCCGCCGCCACAACCAGCCCAACATTGAAAGAAGTGATCGGCCTCACGTTCCTCCACCCCCTAACAACCAAAACCCCCAACAGCGTAGCTACCACACCCACTGTTCCCAAAGCAAAAGGAAACATCAAAACATTCTCTCCCGCCCCCCCAACGAAGAGACTCCAGCCAATAATCAGTGCAGTCACGAAATCATCACTTATTGACTCAAACAAATCTGAACCTCGCCCAGCACAATCCCCAACATTATCCCCGACTTGATCAGCAATAACAGCGGGATTTCTGATATCATCCTCAGGTATGTTCTGCTCTATCTTGCCAACCAAATCAGCGCCAATATCCGCAGCTTTCGTAAAGATCCCCCCGCCGAGTTGCGCAAACAACGCTGCAAGACTCGCTCCAAACCCATAGCCAATCAACGAGTCTAGATTCCTACTCCCATAAATCAGGTACAACAAACTGATCCCGAGAAGGCTCAGCCCCACCACAGACAAGCCCATTACGGCTCCACCTCTGAATGCAAGGGTAAACGCTCTCGCCGAAGATGACATGGCAGCCCTTGCAGTCCTAACATTCGCCCGAACAGCCACATTCATCCCGATATAAGCGGCAACCATGGAAAGAGCCGCACCCGTATAGAAAGAAATCACAACTTCCAACGAGCGGAAAACAACAGCGATCGGCAGACACAAAAGAGACACAAACAACAGAATCGTCCTATACTGCCTCTTCAGAAAGGTCTTAGCACCATTTCTGATGTATCTAGCGACCTCGCGCATCTCAGGCGTTCCCGGGTCTTCGCGATGAATTGACCAAGTCAAATACGCCACAACGGCCATTGCAAGGGCGCCTACAGCCAACGCGATCCAAACCAAGACCATTACTGGTTCTCCGAACAGGTTACCTGCGTCCAATCATACCGTGTAAGTTGTTATCCTGCAGAGGACCTATTAAGGCTTCAGCCCTAACCACGTGAACCAACAAACTTTAACTGAATTAGCAGCTCTCTCAAAGAAAAAGACAAAACCGGCAAGTCCACAAACGAAAACATATTATTCTAAGTATACTATTCTAAGATGACGCAAAAACAGCAGAGGATAGAAATGCAGGACAAAATCCGAATACTCGTCGGTTACGACGCTTCACCCCAATCAAAACAAGCACTAACCGAGGCAATAGCCATTGCCAAGAAATTCTCAGGATTCATAAAGGTAGTCAGCGTCCACGGCAGAGGCTACAAAGAAAAAGCCGAAACAAGCGTCATCGAAGTCAAAGAAAACCTGAAGAAAGAACAAGTCGAATACGAGGTTGAACTCGTCGAGGGCTCTAACCCCGCCAAAACCCTTGAAACCACAGTCAAGAAAGAAAACTTTGACCTAGTCGTGATCGGAAGCAGAGGCCTAGGAAATACGGCATCCATGCTTCTAGGCAGCGTTTCGAGACGGATCGTCAGCAACGCACAATGCAATGTGTTGGTCGTGAAAGGCCAGTAACTTAAGTGCCAACGAACTCGGCAAAGAAACAGATCACTCTCCAACTACTGAGTCAATTACAAAAAAGGGAAAAGTCATTTCAAAGTGACTTTTCGCTTCTGCTTTGGTGCTTTCTTGGGAAGAGTGATCTCTAAGACACCTTCTAACGGGTTTGCCACAACTTCGTCTGTTTTTACCTCTTCTGGCAACTCGATCATTCGGTAGAACGATTCACATGCCCGTTCTTTGCATATGTATGCGCGAGACTTCTTGTCATATTTCCAGCCCGCCTTACCAGTGATGCCAACGGAGTTGTCTTGAACCTCGATTTCGATGTCTTCTTTCTTGAAGCCGGGCATCTCTGCCCTCAAAACGTAGTCTTTCTCTCTGTCCTCCAAGTCCACCACTGGAACACGGATCTCCGGCATCAGCGCTAATGCCCTATCCCACAATGATGGAAACAAAAGATCCCCAAAATCGCTTCGAAACCTTTCGAAAACATCATCGAACGCCCTCCAAAGGTTCGACGGCGTTGCAGGCGACAAAGCGGATTGCTTTTGCGGTTTTGCCAGTGATTCTTTCTTTGGCGTGACAGCAATTTCCGTCTTGAGATTTTTTTCAGCCTCTGGCTGCTTTTTTGTCTTTGGCATAGAAATTCCCCTGCACTGGAAGGGGGCTTCCTCGAATTCATGGTTTACTTGAATTTTCAGAGACGCAACTCGGAGCGTAGATGCATGGTTCTTTCGGACTCTCCGAACACAACAAAGGCCAAAGCGGAAAGATAGAAAACAAGAAGACTCAAGAAAACGAAAAAACTTGGACCCCAACCCAACTGTCACGAAAAGACATAGGAAGGAATTAATTCTCGCCGTTCACGAGAGCGCACTAGCAAGTATTACTTGCTGATCTTGACTGAATAAGCCAAATAGTCTTAACCTTGAGAAGCCAATCTGACTACTATGTGGAAAAGCAAGATTCAGGCAACCGCCTTAATCCTTATGGCTGTTCTGCTTCTTCTCGGAGTCTCAGCTTCAATCGCGATAGACTCAGACTTCGGAAAGATAGACGTCACCACCGTTACCATAAAGAATGGCGACAAAGAACTGAGCGCCATAATATATAGATCCCAATCAGCAGACACCCAGAATCCTGCTCCTGCAGTGATAGCGGCTCACGGCATTTGCGGCTCCAAGGAAATGATGAGCAGCATTGGACTCGAACTAGCCCGACGGGGGTTTGTTTCCCTCTGCCTCGATTTACTTGGACATGGAAAATCCCAAGGGTCGGTCGAGGAAGGCAGAACTGACCCCACTTTCGGCGTCCACTCAGCAGTGCAATACTTGAAGTCACAACCCTACGTAAATTCTTCTTTGCTGGGGTTGGTTGGGCACAGTTTGGGGGCAGGAGCTGTCAGAGCAACACTGACAAGAGAGAACCAGATTGGCGCAACCGTTCTCGTGGCTGGTGGACTGCAACCGCACCTCGCAGACGAACCTGAATATGGAGTGTTCAACGCCACCCATCCCAAAAACCTGCTAGTCATAGTCGGAAAATATGACGTTCTATTTGACATCAAAGAGCTAACTTCTAATGAACTTCCACCTGCATTTGGCGTTCAACAACAAATTGTCCCAGAAGTTCTTTATGGAGAATTCATATCCCAGACAGCAAGAAAACTCGTAATACCCTCAACCACTCACTTTTTCGAGCCCGTTGATCCGACTATCATATCCGAAATAGTCGCTTGGAGCGAAAATTCACTTGGAAAGAGACAAGACCCAGCCAGCGCCCCAACCCCTCAATTTCTTTATGTTCAGAGAGAAGCCGCAATCCTGCTTGCTCTAGCCAGTTTGGTTGGCATTGCACTCTTATCTTACTTTCCAACCAGAAAGCTCATTCACATTGGGAACGAAGAAGGAACGCCCACCAAAGGTGATAAATCCTCACATAAATGGAGACTTCACGCGTTCTGGGCAGTTCTCAACTTGGCACTGCTTCTCCCCATGTTCGCGATAGGATCAATCATCGCTTTTCCCCCACTAGTTTTCGGATCTTCGATAGCATTTTGGATGATGATCACGGGGGCAATTGGGCTAATGGCACTGGTAAAATTCCCGAACAAAATCCTGGGAAAAACATATCCTATGAAGCAAGCATTGACACGCCATTTCAACAAGAAAGAAGCAGTTGGAGCCATCATTTCGTTTAGCCTAATCCTCTTGATAACTACGATCATAGCATCCGGTGTCAACTTCAATTTCCGAATAATCTCGCCTGTTTTCAGAGACTTCACGACAGCTCGAGCACTCGTTTTTCCCACCTTCATACCTTTCTTCTTCTTGTATTTTGCATCGGAAAGTCTGTTTCTTCACGACCTGCCCCGACACGACTCAAACGGAATCAAAACACGACACCAAATTCAGAACTACGTTGAACCAGTTCTAGGCAAGATCTTACCATTCGCGATTCTGCTCGCCTTCCATTTTTCCAGCAAAATATTCTTTGACTTCTGGGTACTCCCAAGCTTTGTTGGTTTTCTATTGGAATTCCTCTGGTTGATCCTGCCAATCTTTGTGATTACGACCAGCATTTCATGGTGGTTTCACAAAAACACCCAAAGAGCTGGCTATGGCGCCTTGCTTAATGCCTTGCTGATGTCGTGGGTAGCTTCTGTTGTCTTCCCGTTCTAATTCCATGCAAATTCAGGGACAGCCAGTCCAGCAGTACAGGCACAAATCCTCTTTTTTCAGATTTTGCGCGTTCGGAGCTTCCACAACAGCCTTGATCATTTCCTCAATTGTAAGGAAACGCAATGTGGTAAAGCCTATGCGCTTTCTTATCTCCTCTACCATCAGATCATATTCAGGACCACTTGCGTTGAGATTAGCTGCCAAATCCTGAACTCCTTTGATATTGCCATAACTTCTGCACGTTGCAAGTTCACTGTGTTTGGTCGAGAGGTCGAAAATGCATGGATGAAGCTGAGGCGGAGAAGCAATTCGCCCGTGAATCTCTCTGGGTTCAAAAGGCCAAATCTTCTCAACCAACAAATCATGCAGCTGTGTGCCTCTCCTAATAGAGTCATCCACCAACACGATGCTCTTCCCCCGTATCATCTGCGGATTAGGAACCTGCTTATACCTGGCTATGAGTTCCCGCCTCCTCTGAACAGGAGGAATATAGCTTCTTCCCCAGCCAGGAGTATACTTCACCAAAGGACGCCTCAGCGGAGCAACAAGATCGAGAGCTTCGCTTATCCTCTTCTCAACTTCTTGCGACCCAATCTTTCCTTCGCCAAACTCAGAAAGATGATTGTGAATTTTTTCTTTGGCTATTTCCATCTTCCTTTTGACATATCCAACCGAGTGAGGGAGACCCGAATCAGCAATTCCCAAGACCAAGTCAGCCTTCGCGTTATCATTCTCAGCCAAGAAGCCACCGCAGCGCTCTCTGACAATTTCAGAGTTTATCCCATAGAAGTCCGATGCTGGGAAACCAGAATAAACATGGAGAAATGGACAAAACCTCTTTCTGCCTTTGGAGGGCACCCTAGTGCTGAAGCCTTCTTGGCCGAAAGACGCGATTTCGCGGTAGTCAAGAAACTTGAAAACGGAATAGCCCAAATTTGGAAAACCAGTTGTTTCTGAGGCAACCGCCCAACTCTCATTTTTCGATCCCATGACAAGTGGGAAAGTATCTCCAGCCGCATATATGGCACGCTCATTCTCGGAAAGCAAAAGCAGAGAGATTGACCCCTCAAGCCTCTCATACATCCTTGTTATGCCATCAGTAATGCTTGTTCCAGTGCAGATCAACTCTCCCACGATCTCGGTCTGATTGAAGATGCTTTTACCCGACTTTTGCCTCGACTTCTTGAACGTGGCGCCTTCCCGTATCAAACTGGAATACAGTTCTAAAGAATTCCTAACCAAACCCACCGTGCAAAGAGCAAAAGTCCCCAGCTTTGTCTCAAACTTAATGGGCTGCTCCTCTTTTGTATCGCTGATTACTCCAATTCCCAATTCCCCATTCAATTTTCTCAAGTGCTTGCCAAATTTTGACTTGAATTGGCTATTGCTAATGTCGTGAGAGAAAACCTCAATATCTCCGTCAAGAAGAGCTAACCCAGCGACTTCGGTTCCGAGATGAGTGTTGTAGTCAGTTCCAAAAAACAAGTCTTTGGCGCAACTTCCTTTTGAAGCCACACCGAACAAGCCGCCCAACATTAATCCCACATCCGTGCAGCTTGGTCAGCAGTTGAACCCTAAAAGGCTTGCTGTCAGCAAACTAGACAACATATTTGAGACTGCTCAACGTTATCCTGTGCAGCGAAGCTTCGAAGAGAGAAATATCAAATGGGCTAATGGAAAGAAGATGCAGAAAAAACTCTTAGCAATAGCAGCTTTCACAGCGATAGTGCTGATTGCAATTCCCTCAGTCTATGTTGTACTGAACGAGGAACCTGCTGCAACTCAACCTCTTCACTACACCTACAGGATCGTCAACGTGTTTCCCCACAATGCAAGTTCCTTCACACAAGGACTCGTCTTCGAAAACGGATTCCTATTCGAAAGCACCGGACTCTATGGAAGCTCCACGCTACAAAGAGTTGATCTAGAAACAGGGCAAACCCTACAACTGCACGTACTTCCGGAAGAATACTTTGGAGAAGGCATCACAATTCTCGGAGACAAAATCTTTCATTTGACTTGGCAATCACGAAAAGGATTTGTCTACGACAAATCATCCTTTGCCCTGCTTTCTGAGTTCAACCACCCTTACGAAGGCTGGGGAATTACCAATGATGGAAAAAAACTGATAATGAGCGACGGATCAGCAATATTGAGATTTCTCGACCCAAAAACCTTTGAACTGATTGGAGAGGTTCAAGTGTATGACGCTGGCGTCCCCGTCAGCAGACTCAATGAACTCGAATTCATAAAAGGCGAAGTATATGCAAACATCTGGCTGGAAAACAGAATCGCAGTGATTGACATTCAAACTGGACGAGTCAAAGCATGGATAAACCTTGCGGGGCTGTACGAGCCAGAAACTTCTGACCCGGATAATGTCTTGAACGGTATCGCGTACGACGCTGCTAGAAACAGGCTTTTTGTGACGGGAAAGCGATGGTCAAAACTCTTCGAAATCGAAATTCGCCTCGCTTGATGAAAGTGTTTTTCAGTTTAGCTGAAAAGATTCGAGCAAACATTTTTCCATGCGAAAAAGAACTTGACAAGCACTAGAAAATCCCATGCCAACGCGTTACACTTTTATTTTGTTGCTAAAACAGTAGCATGGGGAAATATGTGAAAGTTGTAGCATTCAACGGCAGCCCAAGAAAAGACGGCAACACCGCCATTCTCATAAAGCATGTCTTGAAAGTTATCGAGGACGAGGGAATTGAGACAGAGCTTATTCAACTTGCAGGCGAGACAATTCATGGTTGCAACGCTTGCCGAACCTGCTATGAAACAAAGAATGAACGCTGCATATTGGCAGAAGACAAAGTCAATGAATATGTGCAGAAAATGAAAAACGCAGACGGCATAATCTTAGGGTCACCAACTTACTTCTCGATGATGACCCCTGAAATGAAAGCGCTGATAGACCGAACTGGTTACGTGGCGAGAGCAAACGGGCAATTGTTCAAAAGAAAGGTTGGAGCAGCAGTCGTAGCAGTTCGGAGAGCTGGGGGGATTCCAACTTTTGACGGCATTAACCACTTCTTCCTTATAAATCAAATGATTGTGCCGGGTTCCTCCTACTGGAACATTGGGATTGGAGGAAAGAAGGGAGATGCCGAATCCGACGAAGAAGGCATCAAAACCATGGAAGACCTGGGAAGAAACATGGCCTGGTTGATTGAGAAGATTAACGCTCGCTCCAAGTCTGAGACAAGAAAGAAGAAAAAGGAGGAGTAGGGTTTCCTAGCCCAATATTACCTTCAGATCTGCATCGGGCGTGGTTATCGGCATTATGTTGAACTTCTCCACGAGCACCTTTAGTATGTTTGGCGTTATGAAAGCTGGAAGGCTGGGTCCTATGCGGATGTCACGTATGCCAAGGTAGAGCAGCGACAGCAATATTGCCACGGCTTTCTGTTCATACCAAGACAGCACCAAGGAAAGCGGCAAATCATTTACCTCCACATGAAATGCATCAGCCAGAGCCTGAGCTACCTTGACTGCAGAATATGCATCGTTGCACTGTCCCATATCGAGCAATCTGGGGATTTCGTCGATGGTTCCCAGCTCCTTGTCAAAGAACCTGAATTTTCCACATGCTAATGTCAGGATAATCGTGTCCTTCGGAGCCTTCTCAACGAATTCGGTGTAATAGCTTCTTCCAGGTTTTGCGCCGTCGCATCCTCCAACAAGTATGAAACGCTTTATGTGACCGCTCTTCACAGACTCGATTACTTTGCCTGCGATACCTAGCACTGTGTTTCGGCCGAATCCGACCATGACGGTCTTGCCTTCTTTGTCCTCCGTGAAACCTGGCAGCTCCAACGCCCTCTTTATCACTTCAGAGAAGTCCTTGCGGTCTAGGTGTGGAATCCCTGGATAGCCTACCGGACCGGATGCAAAGATGTTGGCTTTGTAAGAGTCTACAGGTCTCTGCAGACAATTAGTCGTCATCAGTATGGCTCCCGGGAACTGGGCAAATTCTCTCTGCTGGTTTTGCCACGCTGTTCCGTAGTGACCGAAGAAATGCTTGTACTTCTTGAGTCCTGGGTAGCCGTGTGTGGGAAGCATTTCGCCATGAGTGTACACGTAGATTCCCTTGCCCTCGCTTTGCTGCAGGATCGCTTCGAGGTCAATCAAGTCATGCCCAGAGACCAAGATGGCCTTGCCTTTTTTCGTTCCTATCTGGACTTTGGTAGGTACTGGGTGCCCAAAGGTCTCAGTGTTGCCGGCATCGAGAAGTTCCATTGCGCGGATGTTGATTTCCCCGCATTTCATCGCCAACCCGACGAAGTCATTGACGCCAAGCGACTTGTCTAAAGGCGCTGCTAGACCTTTGTGCAGGAATTCAAAAACTGCTGGATCCTTCTTTCCTAAGAGATAGGCATGATATGTGTATGCGGCTACGCCTTTCAGCCCATAGGTCAGTAGCCATTGAAGAGAGTGCAGGTCTGTGTCGATGCTTGGGTCTGATTTGATGCCGACAAGTTTTCCTTGAGCGATTAGCCCCTCTTTTTTCTTTTCCAGCACAAGGGTTGCCGGACCTCCTGTTGAGGGTAGCTGACCTCCAGCTGACTCGATCTTTTTCCGAAGTTTGTCTCTTAGCTTCGCAGCTCGTGACAGATAATTGACGATGCCGTCTGGATCAAAATTCACATTGGTCAATGTTGCAAACAATGCTTCACTCGTAAAAACGCTCACATCCTCGTCGCTGATGCCAAGTTTCGCAGCCTCGGTCTGCAACTGTGACACCCCTCGAAGCATATAGACAAGAAGATCTTGTAGCGTTGCAACTTCAGGGGTCTTTCCGCAGACGCCCATGACGGTGCAACCTCTCCCTTGAGAAGTTTGCTCGCATTGGAAGCAGAACATCTGATTTTGACTCAATCTTTTCACGTTCCGTGAAGAATGAACGAGGCAAATCGTGAAAATAGACCTTTCCCCGAATAGCTTAGGGATTGCAAAAAAGCAGCGGATAACGTCTCAATATCAAACCGAGGATTCCTTTTCGAAATGATGCTCAAGAAGCCGCCGTGTCCCCCTGCGGATGATTTCGGAAAGTGTCGATGGTCTAATGCCGAGTTTGGCAGCAAATTGAAGAGTGTCGATTTTCCTTGGGTAATCAAAAAAACCCCCTTTCAAAGCAAGCCAGAATATTCGCTCTTGTTTCTCGGTTAAGACGCCCTGAATAGGCTCAAATCTTCCCATCCGGCGCACGTAGACTGAATGCCCAGTTTTCTCCAGTGCAGAGATTATGCTCGTGTAGGCTTCGAAAGTGGGAACCATAAAGTTGTACATTATCTTGTCTCTGTCGAGGCTCTTTCCCGAAACCAAGAAGGCGTCTCGCGACAGTATCTCGCTGCAGACTTCACAGCCTTCGCTCTCGAACCACAGAGTAGGCGCACCCTTGGTCTTGCTTTTAGAAGCAACGATTTTGAAGCCTTCAGGAAGGCTCTTCATTCCCTCAGAGCCAATTTCTATCAAGTGCTTGACGGCACCTTTGGTTGAGCTTCTAATGTCAACCACTTTAAGATTCTGAAACCCTGCTGAGCCAAGCTTCTTGAGCATTCTGCACTGCTTGTTCTCGATTTCGATGATCACATGGTAAGGTTTGCGCCATGGTTCCACCATTCAAGACAAGCCTCCCGCTGCAGGTACCTAATGAAAAGCCATAGATTTCAATCTGGCGGCGGAGGTCTGGTTCCCAAAACAACCGCAACATCCGTTATTTGATTCCCGCGAACAACGGTTATCGTCAAACTCTCTTTAGGCTGAGTCTTTTCTTCAAGATAACTCGCTAAGTCGTCGTTATTCCTGATCAAACTGCCATTCAAAGCGATAATTATGTCATCAACTTGCAGTCTTCCTTCCGAGGGACCGCCCTTGGTTATGGAAGCTATCCTCCAACCATAGGTGACTCTGGCGCCGATTTTCTGTGCAGCTGAATAGCTCATGTCGGTTCCTGAGACACCGAGATATGAATGACCACGAAAACTCCCAGTAGATATAAGAGAAGAAATCTCTCGGAGGAGAGTGTTCGAGGGAACGGCAAATCCCAAGCCCTGAGAATCCGACACTATGGCAGTGGTTATGCCCACAACTTTGCCTAGAGCATTGAGTAATGGACCACCAGAATTGCCGGGATTGATTGGCGCACTAGTTTGAATTACGTTTGCAATGGCAAATCCGCCGGCGGAGTCTTCGACTATTGTCCTGCCAACTGCGCTAACGACGCCAGTAGTTAGGGAGCCTACTAGCCCGTAAGGGTTTCCTATTGCAATAACTTGGTCGCCTACTCGCAACGTGGAAGAACTGACGACATCAACAGGTTTGAACTCGCTGGCTGGAGCGCCCTGAACCGCAAGCACGGCCAAGTCAGCATAAGCATCTCTCCCTAGGACGCTGGCAGCGTATCCGTTGCCGTTCGAGAAAGTGACGCTCAAGCTATCAGCGCCAGCTATGACATGATTGTTGGTGACTACAACCATCCTGCCAGAGAAATTGTAAACAAAACCTGACCCCTGAACTCCACCCTCTGCCTTTGTTCCATATATCAGCACAATGGAATCCCGCACACTTGAATATATGGATGCCAGAGCGGTTGAGTCTTGGTAAAGCGTGATGTTCTGATAGGAAAAGGTCTGTCCGCCGCCAGTAAGAACAGATAGTCGACTCTCGAGAATTGCAACATCCTCGCTTAACTTGTTGATTTCCTCGTAATTGATGTAGAAAGTTGCCAAGCCACCGACGAGCAAACCCGCTGCAAACAGAAGCGCGAGAAAGCTGAGTGAACTTATTCCTGGATCTCGTTGCCCCTGCATTTGTTAGATCCTCGTATTCACATTTTGTGAACCCTTGAAATAAAAGGTTACTAGCCTAGGCAGTTTCTACAACGCAAGATCAGCCGAAGGTGATAGTTGCCAAATCCATTAAGCCCATAAGAAAAAAAGGATTGAGGTCCAGAATGATCGGACCGAGCAGCCTTCTGGATAGTCGACAATGGGTCCAGCGAAAAATGACTCTTCGATAAACTACCTTCTAAGATCAATTATGTCTAAAGCGTCAGGTCCCGTGCCTATCAGAACCAGCGGAACTCTGGTTCGATCTTCAACTTCCCTCAGAAATCGCCTAGCTTCGCTCGATAAAGCTTCCAGTTTCCTTGCACCTCGACACTCTGGGAACAAACTATCAAGTTTTGTAAGCGCTGCATGTGTCGCTCCGTTTATTTTGGCTGTTTTTCTTGCTAGGTCAAAATCAAACGGTGCAGAGCGTCTGTCCCGTCCCGTGCCTGCAGCAGTCTCGAACCAACCTCTTTTTTGCGCTTCTTCTTTGGTTAATTCTCCAGGCATTGGTCCCGCTCCAACTCGCGTCATGAACGACTTGTACACTATGATCACGTCATCGACTCTAGTGGGGCCCACTCCTGCCTCTGACGCGATAGCTGAAGCCCCAGTGTCTCTGCCAGTGACATAGGGATATGTGCCAAAGTAAAGCGAAAGCAAGAAACCCTGAGTACCTTCAAGCAGAACCTTCTTCCCAGCATCGATCCCCTTGTTGATCTCGGTCACACTGTCTGTCAGAAAAGGCGTAAGCTCAGGAATATCACGGGCAAGCTTCGCTGTTCTTCTAACCCGCTCTTCCAGTGCGGGTCCAACGCCCCAGCCTGTGGTTCCAATTCCTTTAAAGTGAGCGCTCGTTTTGTCTTGGACCGCGTGTTTCTCCTCTATTATGGATGCCTGCAGGTCAACTCCTATGCGGTCTTTAACATTTGTTAACTCCACTTCTTTTAGAAATTGTGGAACTTGAACGTTAGCCCCAGCGCTAATGAGCAGGCGGCATTTTGAATATAGAAATGCAGCGGGGACCATGTGAAGCGCATACCTTTTTTCTCCGTCCCAGACTGTGTGGGCAGCATTAACAGACCCTGTTCTAACGCAGAAATCCAGTCTGTCTTTCAATGCAAGGTAAGAAATTATCTTTCCTTTGCCTTCATCTCCCCAGAATGCACCTACGATGATCGTGCAGGGCATGGCTATTCACCGCTGAATGCTCTTGTCAGCACTTATATAACTAATTCGCTCGTAATCTCGGTTGTCTTAGGCAGAAAACTTCCTGAGAATCAGGCAAGCTGGAAATTTGTGGTTTACGAATTCAACAACGAGGGGCTGAAACGCTAAAATGAACTTGGTTAGTATTGCTAACCGGCTGTTTGGAAAAAGCAAAGGCTCAGCAGCTCGGCCCAGGCAATGCGATGTAGCGGAATCTGCGCGATTTCTCGGCAACCGTAAGGGACGTACTCAAGAAGGTTGCCCTTTCCAATGGCTTTTTGCACTCTCCTAAGCTGCACGTTGACGATAACTGCGCCATCTTTCAAGTGTAGGTTAACATGCTTACCCAAGAAGGACTTGGCGCTATTCAGGCTGAAACTCTCCATATGAGCCTCACCAGTTACCCTCATTTTCAGCAATGCCGCTCCAGCACTGCCTGCAGATGGGCAGTTTCTCACCTTTGAAAAGGATGTATAGTTTTATGTTTTCATTGCCACACCTATTCTTCCACGGGTTTTTGCAATGCTCCAATCATCAATCCTCCGATATGTCTTTCCATGTGAATGAGACAGCTTTTAAAGCGCTTGCAGAAACTGCTCTGCAATTCTCCAGAGAGGTAAGTTAAAGTAAACGTTTAAACGTCCGTTGCTCAGCTTTTTGTATTGGGGTCACCATGGCTTCCCTAACGGCGGCAACTGCAAGCCTGGTCGTGCAAATCGCAGTTCTCATCCTGCTAATAATTGCGATCTCGCTGAAAAACAAGAGACGGTACCGCCAACATGGAATCATCATGGCTTCAGCGGTTGTTCTACACTTGGTCACGGTTGTAGCTGTCATGGGGCCGACCTTTAGTACGATCTGCACCACACCAGCGATAGTTTTCGACGTAACTCTGCTGTTGACAATCGTACATGGCACATTGGGAATCATTGCCATAGTGTTTGGCATTTGGCTTGTTCTATCTTGGTGTTTCAAAACAGACCTCAAGAACTGTTTCGCCAAGAAAAGATTAATGCGTTCAACGTTCGTTTTGTGGTTCACGTCTGCATTGCTAGGGATACTCATGTACTTAATCTTCTGGGTATCGCAACTGTTTTCATTACTGAGAGGATTTCTCTGAATATTCATCTCCTTTTTCCAGAAAATGGAAATTGCCGCCTAGATGTGAACTATTTCGGGCGTAACAGTATCTCTTGTAACCTTCAGCAAGGCAACGGAAGGCTTGCTCATAAACGAAATCGGGTTCGTGGCGCTTCCAGGGTTGACATACAAGATTTTGCCCTCCCATTTTATGCTCGGACTATGCGTGTGTCCGTAGACAAAAACATTGAATGCATTCTTTTTGGCGATCTCCCGCATCCTACCCATCCCAAACACTGCGTTGGGGTCATGCATTACGCCTATCTTCCAGTCAGAAACCCTCAGGGAATTTAGTTTCGGGAGGGCGCCACTTACTTCTGGGCCATCCATGTTGCCGTGAACCGCTAGCACTGGTGCCAGCTGTTCCAACTCGTCGATAACTGCCAATTCAACCAAGTCGCCCGCATGCACAATGAAGTCAGCTTTCTCAAATGTGGCAAAAACCTTCTTTGGAATTGCCTTTGCTCTCACTGGGACGTGAGTGTCGGAGATTAGGCCAACAATTTTGGCAGGTGTCGTAGCGGGCACTTCGTGGGGGACTTGAGTCTGTTCAATAGTCATTGCTAGCCATCCAAGGATGCCGACAAGACAGACTAAGGTGGCAGAGATAATAAAGATTGGCGTTAAGAAAGCAATTGCCGTAGAAGAGCTGCAGAGTTGACTTCGTAGTCGACCTACGTGCTTTTGGCTAGGATTAAGCCAAGGCAGAAACAAGAATCATTTCTTTTCGCTTTTGGTCTTCATGTTAGCTAGGTATTTCAGGTTGAAGGGTTTGATTATGACTCCAGGGCTGAGATCCATATGGAAGGTCTGGGACTCCAGCAGGAAATCTGACAGGTTCATGTCAATGGTCCTTGCGAACTCTGCGTAATCGGAGTATGAACGATGAAGGGAAACGCAGATTGAATCCCATCCCATGCCGCGGCCTTCCTGAACCAGCACCACGTTGGGCTGTCTCATGAACCATTCCTTCATTTTCTGGCTGGTTTTCTCTTTTTCGTCGCCTTTCTTGGACTCGAGCCTGTGCTTCATGAAAGTCAACGCTGCTATCTCGAACCCGATCTGCCCGAACCTTGGCAACACGGTGTACCCTTCAATGTAGCTCTCCCCAAGCATTGCTCTCCTTCGTGTCACTGTAGGCTGAGATACCCCCAGCGCTTTGGCGATTTGCCTGTCGCTCCTGTGCGAGTCCTTCATCAACTCAAAAAGTAGGTTATGATCGATAGGTTTTAGTTCCTTCATGTTTTTCGCCTGACCTCTGTAAACCTTTTGTCATTCCATATATAAGCATCATGATGGGCACTCCATGATAGACACGTTCTTACCGGTAGCATTGTCACGTTTCAGGCCTAGCAATCATGGAGCGAAATGTGTTCGCCAGCGGCAGAATATATCACGGGCCAAGGATTTTTAACTGCAAGGCATTAATGACTGTGCTTTTGTCTCGCACAACAGAGTGCCCTCATCGACAAGAATGTTATCGGCGTCTTGTCTCAATCTTCTCCCACCGTCCTGCGCTAGAAGGATGAAAGAGTATTAAGAAGAGACCAAACAATAGATTCAGCAATTGGAGAAGCGGATAGTTGAGCTTCAGGTATCGGATGCATCCGAAGGTCAGCAAAGCTGAGATAGAAGTTTTCAAAGCGTTAAGCTCTTCTGGTTTGACAGAAGGTATGGTAACTCAGAAAACCATCGTTTTGAAATCGACCGTTCCTGATTTCTGCTGGCCCGACAGGCGAAAAGCAGTTTATTTGGACGGTTCTCAGGTGCACTTCGGAGACAAACAAGAGAAATGGGACGAGGAAGTGCGCGAACTCCTGGAGGGAAAAGGATGGGAAGTCCTCAGAATACCCTATGATCCCCCATTAAGCGACCAGAAACTGACGGAGATCGTAGCGGCGATTAGACGGCTGCTTAATCTGGATGAAAAGTAGACTTTGCCAGTGGTTTTTTTCGCGTTCTATGTCCACCATTGGTATTCAAGGCGTCGGCAGGGGGATGCCAGCACCAATTTGCCGGTAAACATTCAAATTTTGAAGAAAAGCTGTTAAGATGGCGCTCCTAGCCAGGCATTATTAGCAAAAAAACTCGATGAAGAAATGAAAAAACAGGAATCACTGTTTGTAATCTGCTAGAAAAACAAGTTGGTAAGATTTCTTCAGAGCTTCCAGTCTCTGCAGCATTTCTTTTTCTGGTTTCTTGAAAATGGCTTTGCAATTGTAGATGCTTGATGCTGCCAAAACGTAACAGTCTGTCAAGGCTAGACCGTATTTCAATTTTGCATTGCCTGCCTCGATTGCCAAATCCTTGTTTTCGGTTGGAATTGTTACTGATGGAAGTCTAAACAACCATTCTGTTAGTTCCGTTGCCAGACTCTGGGGGTTAGCGATCCCAAGCATTTGGTATATTTTTGCGCTAAAGTAGTACGTCTCAGAAAGCGTGGGATGCGAAACTAAAGCTTCAAGTTTACCATCCATGACGGCAGAAAATACGGCTTTAGCTTGCTCTTGGAACTCAGCCTCTTTATCAATAAATTCTAGTATGACGCTCGTGTCTATGGCGACTTTTGGCAATCGATACCCAACTCTTTTAGAAGTCTTTGTGTTTTGTCGCTTGTGGCTTTTGCCTCTTGCAATATTGGCTCTGTAATGTTTTGCCCTGCGCGAACGAAGACTTTTTTTGGAATTTCTTTGAATGGTTCCAAAATGACTTTTCTGCCTTCTACTTGAACATTAAGGACTGTGCCTGGTGTAAGGTTGAGTTTTTCCCGCGTGTCTTTTGGTATGACGACTTGTCCTTTTTTTGAGACTAATGTTTTTGGCATGACTAGTTAGTAAGAATGTGATCTTACTTAAGTTTTACCCCTGTCTAAACTGCTGAAAAATACTTTGGATTGGCTTAAAAGTGGCGCCGGGAGGGGGATTCGAACCCCCGAGGCCCCGAGAGGCCACAAGCTTTGTGGTGTTCGCTTAATGGCTTCGCCATCTCCAGGCTTGCTCCCTACCTGGCTAGGAGACCCCGGCACTGAACAGTAATTCCATACCTTAGGTTTTATTATAGTTTCTCAGGTAGTTTTTCTGTTGTATGCCCCTTTTTGACTTTGCCCCTTTGTCAGAAGCGTTAATTCTTCTCAGCCATGAGTACTCGATATCCGCTGCGTCTCGCAAGAACCACGCAGTTGCCAAAAGCCGATTGAAACAGAGAGACCAGTCTCTTGCCGCCGATTTTTGATCGAAATACCATCTGGATGCTACCTTTTGGCAGTAGTCGATCTGGTGCATTCCTGATTAAGGCTGCAACTGTTTCCAAACCTGCACTGATGGGCGGATTGGAGAGTATTACGTCGAATTGCAAACTTTCAACAGGTTCATAGAGATGTCCTAATCTGGCCTCCGCGTTGAATGCCCTGTTTCGCACGATATTCTCTCGAGTTAGGTGCACTGCTCGTGCGTTGACATCGGTCATGATGACCCTAAGTGCTGGGTTGAAGCAAGCGGAGGCTATTCCGACTGCGCCGTAGCCGCAGCCAACATCCAGAATTGTGCCTTTTTCTGGAAGCCGCATTGCCTCGACCATGAGTCTCGTTCCTTGATCCAGTCGCTTCTTCGAAAACACGCTTGAGGCAGTCACAAACTCGAAGCGGACGCCGCGAAAAGAGGTATGGATCAATCCGTATTTGGTCTTGGACTCTGGATCTGCTGAGAAATAGTGCTCCTTATCGGGTTTTGCTTGCTTCATTCCTTACGACTGCTTCTCCAAACCTTTGGATACGTGCCTCGCGGCATCACCACTCGTTTGAGAACAGCAACAGTTCCGTGATCAATTTTCATGATCTCCTCTGTAGACGTGACGGTTTCTGCCAATGCTACCGCCTCCCCCTTGCCGGTGAAGATTGCCACAACCGAGTCTTTCACAATATCGCTCTCGAGGGACACGACTCCTGGCGCAGTAAGGTTTGCTCCGTGGCACAACGCATCAACCGCTGAGTCTCTGACAACAATCTTTGGAAGCAGCGCCAATGCCGTTTCCATTGGCTGGATGAATTTCCGCAGTAGACCATCTTCCTTTTTCTCTTTCCATTCAGAAAACCAGTAGGCTACTTCATGCAATGTGACGAATGTGCCGCTGTCTTCTGTGAATGGACCAGCTCGTGTTCTTCGCAACTCTTGCATGTGGGCGCCGCAGCCCAAAATTTCCCCTACATCATAGCAGAGTTTTCGAATGTATGTGCCTCCTTCACACCCAACTGTGAAGAGAACATTGCGTCCGTTTATTTCGAGCAAATCTATATAGTAGATTCTTCTTGTTCTGAGTTGACGTTTGACCGAAGACCTCAGGGGGGGCCGCTGATATATCACATCTTCGAATTCCCTCAAAACAGCCCGAGTCTTGTCTTCCGGGGTATCTCCGTGAAGTCGCATAACGCAAACATATTCTTTCCCGCTGTAGAGGAGTGCTTGAACGATCTTGGTAGAGTCCCCTAGGGCTACAGGTAAGACGCCTGTCACGTTGGGATTTCTCTGGCTTTTTGTCTAAGCCTCTAGAGTCCCACCGTGACCCACGGACGAAAGGTTGAGGATCTTTTTCGTCCATGCTGCTACTTCGTGGCTCGTGGGGCCTGCGGTTTTGTCAAGATTTATGACCCCGTACCGAATGTAATCAGCAGCAGACCGATCCTGAGGTTTGCAGCCGTAGTTTAGGTCAGTAGCGTCCTCTGTTTTTACGATATGTTTTCTCGAGATATCCCAAGGCGGTGTTGTTCTTGGCATTCAACGCGGCTTCTCCTTCAAGGAAAATGATGTTACTGCAAGCTCAGCGCAACTTGACTTTTTCCACTTCCTCAAGTTGTCCAGCAGATTCAAGAGCCGAAGCAATTTCCTCGTCAGACGCTTCTCTCGATATATCGATCTTCTCCTTCAGAGGTTGAAGATGACCTATGTTTACCCTCCTCCTCTTGACGCCTGACAATTTTCTTGGCCCAGTTACAAGCACAAAACTCTTGTCTATAATGTCAACTATGACGCATTTCTTTCCAGTTTCGCGTCCTCTCTGTTTAATGCATATCCTGCCGATCTCTATCGCGGGCATTTGCTTTGTCTCCTTGATTGAATGGTAAGTAGTGAATCTTCAGCGGATATTTAAGCTTGACAATCTCCGACAGCGCCCATTCGAACTGCCCGCAGTCTATCGGATTTTTTGGGCTTTCAAGCTTTTGCAAGGGTTGAATAAGCAGTTGAGATTGTGGTAGACGCCCACGCTCCCAGAAAGTAATCAGGAACCCAGACTCGTCCAAACTCGTTTACAGCCTTGGTTTCCTGAATTCCAGCTTGCAAACGTTTTTATATGTGTTTTCAGCTTTCCTGATTGTCACATTAACTCATGTCACTAACGAAGCTTTTTGAAAGCTGTAGAGAAAACACATGAAGAATTTTGTGGCAGGAGCATACATAACAAAATGGAAACACAGTCATTTAGAGACCTACCGCTAAGCATGGAAGTCTTGAAGGGCGTAGAAGAACTTGGATACGAAGAACTTTTCCCGATTCAAGCCCAAGCAATCAAACCTCTGCTCGAAGGCAAAGACGTGATAGGTCAAGCACAGACAGGAACGGGAAAAACAGCAGCCTTCGGTATCCCGATGATAGAACGCATTAGCCCTGAAGTCAAGAAAGTACAGGGCTTAGTTCTAGTACCAACAAGAGAGCTCGCGGTTCAAGTGGCGGAAAACATTCGCCTCTTTGCCAAGTATTCAAAGATAAGAGTATTGCCTGTCTATGGTGGGGCGCCAATTGAGCGCCAAATAAGAGAGCTTTCGAGGGGCGTTCAGATCGTTGTCGGAACACCCGGTCGAGTGATTGACCTTCTGGAAAGAAACGTGCTGAATCTGGCCTCAGCTAAATTCGTGGTCTTGGACGAAGCAGACAGAATGCTAGATATGGGCTTCATTGAAGACATACACTACATTCTTTCAAGGGTGCCGACAACAAGGCAGACAAGCCTTTTCAGTGCAACAATAGACAGCACGGTGATGAATGTTTGCGACAGATACATGCGAAACCCCTCCAAAATACTAGTAAGCAAAGATGAAATCGCCCTCACGCAAATGAAACAATACTTCGTCACTGTCAATCCCCATGGCAAGTTCGAGAAGCTATGTGGGCTGATTGGTGAACACAGAATACAGCGGGCTATAATATTCTGCAGAACACGTCATGAAACCAGCAGATTGGCAGAACAACTCACACGAAAAGGATTTACAGCACAGGCGTTGCACGCAGGTTTCACTCAACCGCAAAGAGACCAAGTTACGAACGCGTTCCGAAATGGACGACTGAATCTGCTCGTTGCGACAGATGTAGCAGCAAGAGGGTTAGACATACAGGGAATAACGCACATCATCAACTACGATGTGCCAGCCGATCCACCAGTTTATTTCCACCGGATAGGTCGCACTGCCCGGATGGGGGGTGATGGTACGGCGATAACACTGGTGAGCTACGGTGAACTCTCGGACTTCAACAACATAAGAGCCCTGACCAAAACGAAAATAATGGAGATCAACGCACCGGCCTTCAATGAGGACTCGCCGATTCAAAGCTTTTTCTAGAATCCAGCATGTGGAAGGCGGCAAAAACGTATCTAGAGAAATGGGTTGTCACGACCTAACCATTAACCATAATAAGCCGCTACTACAATCTTTTCATGAGGTATAGACAGCAGAAGATGTTCAGAGACCCTGTCTGCGGAATGCAACTTGACGAGAACACAGCCAAGTTTAAGATAACCTATGAGGGCGAGACGTACCATTTCTGCAGCTTGGTCTGCAAGAAGAGATTCAAGAGGCATCAAGCAAAATTCGTTAAATGAAAAACCCGCGTGGATACTGTTCTCACAACGTTCTATTCTAGTTCTTTCCACACGAGAGTCCCTAGGACAGCGCCAATCAACGGCGCTACCCAAAATAGCCACAGTTGGGTCAAAGCAGTACCGCCAACAAACACTGCTGGACCCAGACTCCTGGCAGGATTAACCGATGTCCCTGTTATTGGAATGCCTACTATGTGGATCAAGACGAGACTCATTCCGATGGATATGCCGGCGAAGCCTTTTGGAGCCTTTTCGCTTGTCGAGCCAAGAATCACAAGTATGAAGAGGAAGGTCAAAGCGATTTCTGCTGCAAAGGCAGATGCTAAATCAAAACCCCCTGGGGATGCCTCGGCAAATCCGTTTTGACCCAAGCCATCCATAACCAAGGAGTAGTAGGGGTTTCCAAGGGCAACTGCGTATACCATGCCTGCCCCTGCGGTGGCGCCAGCAACTTGAGCAATAATATAGGTCGCGCTATCCCTGACAGTGATTTTTCTGCTGATCAACATGGAAACGGTCACGGCGGGGTTAATATGGCAACCCGAGATGCTGCCTATGGCATAAAATAGGACAAGCACAGAGAGACCGAAAGCGAGTGATATTCCAACAAGTGCTGTAGTAAGAGGAATCCCCATGAGTGAAGAAAAGACCGCGCTCCCACAGCCCATGAAGACCAAAACGAATGTTCCTATGAATTCAGCAGCGTATCTCTTGCCTACAGTCGCATCAGCCATGGCGGACTTGGTGCGATGCGACTGTTTGTCTTCTTTATCCATAGCGACCATCTAGACAGAATTCCATGTTTTTGTTCAAACCTTATAACACTTGTTGCTGATCGCACTTCATGGCAACTTGCAGAAGACTGCAGTCTTTAGAAGGCTCACCGTGAACTCTGGGTGAGCTGGGAAGCTTAGCCTCATGAAGGGCAAGAGCTGGGCTAGTTCGCCTTCAGTTCTTCGCCATGGGAAATGTCCATGACTACCAAGCCTGAAACTGGCTTCGGATAGAAATCCGTGGATTTCTCAGGTATCCGCTCGTGTTGTTGGGCGATTTCCCAGACGATTTTTGGATCTATGGGGTTCATAAGAAACGCCTGTTTGGCTTCGCCTCTGTCAACTCTAGCCACTGCGTTTCGCGTCCAACGTTCGTATATGATGTCGTCATCCAACTTTAGTTCGCCGATCTTGAGAATTTCCTTAAATATTACGTCTCGCAAAATCACCACATCGAAAAGCTTTGTCTCTTTTGGAGACTTGGAACTGACGAATTCATATACCCTGTTTTCGTGTTTCAATATCAATCCGTAGGCTTTGGCGCGGGAATAGACGCAAAATGCGTGTTTATCATGGTGACTTGCGAGATATTTCTCGAGATTTTCTGCAGTGGCATTGATCTCTGTGACTGTGAAGAAGCGTCGAAGCATTTCTAGTGTTTGATCGGTTAGCACGTGCCTTTTTAGGAGTCTGTGGGCTGGTAGAGTCAACAGTCCTTCGTCTTGTATTGGAACTAATAGGCTCATGTGAAAATTGAAGGCTGAATCTCCACTCCAATTCTTTTCTGTTTGGCGTCGTTCATCTCTGTATGTGATTGCGCTTTCATAACGGTGGTGGCCGTCTGTGATGACGAGTTTCTTTGGCTCCAAAACCTTTTGCAGCTTCTTGATCTTGGCTGGATCAGTCACTCGCCATATCGTGTGCTTGACTTCGGGAGATTCCTCAACCGAAAGTTCTGGCTTGGTCTTGGCGACTTCTTCGAAAAAGGATAGAGTCGTGTTTTCAGGATCGGAATATACTAGAAAAATTGGTTCAAGATCTTTCTCGACGTTTCGCATCATGTTCAAGCGGTCGATTTTTGGCTCTTTGTAGGTTGTTTCATGGGGAAACACGATTTCTTCTTCATAATTGTATAGGCGTAAGGCTGCGATGACCCCTGTGCGTTTGAGATGCTTGCCATCCAGGGTAAATTCCTGTCTGCAGACAAAAAATGCGGGGACATCATCCTTCGCCAAGATGCCATTGTCCAACCACTCTTGAAATCGATGCCGAGCAATCCTGTATTTGTCGTTTTCCATTGGCAGAATCAGCCGGCAGAAGTTGTAGACAGACTTGGTGTAGTAGTCTCTCTGCAATTCAGGGTCGATTTTGTCATAGGGTTGAGTGATTAGGCTTCGTCGATCACCAGCCAACTCAGTGTAACGGATCGCCCTGAAAGGTCTTATGTCTGCCATTGCTCAGTTCAGCTCGGAGCCTTTTCCAATGCTTCAATAACTCTCTTGGAGATAAGCACGCTTGCCCTTGCTTGTGCCTCATGCGTCTGAGCGCCTATATGAGGTGTGGCATGCACGTTTCTCAGCTCGAGGAGCTTGCTGTCCCTTGGGGGTTCTTCTTCGAAAACGTCAAGTGCAGCAGCCTTGACCTTGCCTGATACAAGGGCTCTGTAGAGCGCTTCTTGGTCGACAACTCCGCCTCGAGAGCAGTCCAGGAGCATTACGCCCTGTTTCATCATGCCGAACTCTTTCTCCGATATCAGATGCCGAGTATGCGGTGTTAGTGGAACGTGGATTGTGACGAAGTCGGCTTGGGGCAGCATTTCTTCGAGAGTAACAAATCTATCGTAGACACACATGTCGACCGCGATTACCTTCATGCCCAAGGCTAACGCAAACCGTTCAACTGTTTTGCCTATGCTTCCGCAACCCACTATGCCGAGTGTCTTGCCGTTGATTTCGACGCCCATGAGCTCATCCTTTGCCCATTTTCCCTCTCGAAGACTCACAGTGCCTTCAACGATGCCTCTTGCAAGAGCGATCAAATGCCCGATTGTGAGCTCGGCCACGCTGGTCGCAGCAATATGCGGCGTGTTTACGACGTCAATGCCCATCTCTGCTGCTTTTCTAACGTCGATGTTGTCTAGGCCTTCTCCTGCTCTCCCTATGACCCTTAGTTTTTTTGCTCGGGAAAGCAGGTCTGCGGTTATTTTGGTGGCTGATCTTACGATGACTGCGTCATAGTCAACGATTATGTTGGCGAGTTCAGTTTTTGGTAAGTCCCAAGCTTTCTTGATTTGTAGGCCTCTTTCTTCCATCAGTTTGATGCCGTCGTCAGATATTGGGTCGCAGACCAAGACCTTAAGTTTCACTGGGGCAGCTCCCATATTTCGTCGATGGCGGCGAGAACGTCTTTGATTCCTGATAGGGTCCATATCCCCATGTGACCTATTCGGAAGGTTTTTTCGGCGAGTTTGCCGTAGCCGTTGGAAATCATATAGCCTTTTTCTGCAAGTTTCTCGTTGAGTTCACGAATGCCTTTTCCAAGAGTGTTTTTGATGCAACTAACCGTGACTGACTCGTAGCCTGGCTCTGGGAACATTGCGAAGTGTTTTTTTGCCCATTCTTGGGTGTATTCAGCCATGTCTTTGTGTCGTTGGTAGATGCCGTCGTAGGTTTCTTGCATCATTAGGTCTAGGCGTTTGTTTAGGGCGAAGAGGAGAGGGATGTTTGGCGTGTATGGTGTCTGGCGGTTCTTTTCGTAGTAATTGAAGATTTCGACAAGATCAGTGTAGCCGCCCCTGTTTGGAAGCGCTCTCGCGCGTTCCAGTGTTCTTTCGTTGACTACTCCGATTGCCAGTCCAGGAGGCAGCGCGAAGCATTTCTGGCTTGAGGTG
Organism: uncultured Candidatus Bathyarchaeia archaeon; assembly: GCA_964591705.1. GTDB lineage: Archaea > Thermoproteota > Bathyarchaeia > Bathyarchaeales > Bathycorpusculaceae > UBA11855. The sequence goes on from CAZQCX010000004.1 coordinate 66,408, forward strand.
AAAATAACGTCGCATTCAATGTCGGAGGGAATTATCTTGTCGCCGCCCATTCCGGAAACGCTATCGATTGCCAACATGACTTCTGGATATTTCTCTCGCAGCATTCGACCGATCTCGTGGACTGGGTTCCGAACGCCGGTTGAGGATTCATTTTGGCAGAGAACCACCGTATCATATGCACCTGAATCGAGTGAGTCAGCTATCATTTGTGGTTTCACGGCTTTGCCCCATTCGACCTCCAGAAAATCGGTTGGTTTGCCGCAGGATCGCAGGATCTCGCCGAATCTGGAGGCGAAGGCGCCGTTGATGCAGGCAAGTGCCTTTTGTTTGACGATGTTTCTGGCGACGATGTCGAACCATAGCGAACCTGAGGAGGCGGTAACGGTGACCTTGTAGCTAGAGGGTAGCTGAAGGAATGTGGAGAGCTTGTCGATTATCTCGGTATACAGGGCGGTGAAGTCTCTGCCCCTGTGACTAATGACTGGGCGAGTTTGTTCGTTGAGTATTTCTGGGCTAACCTCGGTCGGTCCAGGGATCAGTAATCTTCTGCGCATATTCTCAAATCCTCTTTTCATCATTTGGTTTCCCGTAGTTAAAGGTTTACGCTGCTGGAAATGACATGATTGTTTGACCCTTGCGCGCACGAGATTGACTATTGGAAATGGTGACTTGTGGGTTGGGGTTGCTGTGGATTGCAGGAGATGGTCAGTTCCGGGAACAATGGAGCTTTGCGGGATTAGCTAAAATGGACTCGAAGATGAAGAGGCGTTTTTTGGGAATATGCTGATTGATAGCACGATTAGATAGAGAATTTTGGCAATTGCTGGATTGGGCTAAATAATCTTGGGAAACAGCAATCAATCTTGGGAGGATGCTATTGTTCCCTGTCGGTGCAGATCTGGTTGAGGATCTGAGCGTGGTCTGCCTTTTTTTCCATGAACACGTTTACGATGTTTTTGCCAATTGCTATACAGAGGACTTTGGTGTTCTTTCCTTCGAGAAGTATGCTTTCGACTTTTCCAAGATCGAAGGTTTCAGAGTATTCGTGACCGGTATCCACTGCGTAAGAGGCTAGCAGTGCGAGTGCCAGTAGGCTTGAGGGGTCTTTGAGGTCGATTGTGGCGGTTGTCATGTTCCTTAGGATGTATCCTGTCACGTCTTCTTGCTTGTTGATTTCTTCGAGTCTTTCGCGCAGGGATTTGTAAGTTGAATCTTTTTCAGCGGGCAATGAGATTATTGGGAATGGGGTTTCGTTTTCGATTGTTGCTGTTGTGAGTGTTGCGGTTGTGCTTCGTCTTTTTCTCGTCATTGGATGTTCCTTCTCATTCTATTACGGGTTTGACCATGACGAGTTCGCCTAGGGAGGTTTGCAGTGTGAGTTGGATTTTCTGAGGTATCTGAATAACGCCTTTGCCCTCTAGTTTTGAGTCTTTTATGGGTTTGAACTTGCATCTTGTTGTTACTCCCTTTAGAGTTTCTAGGTCTACTTCGCTGATTTCTCTGTCTTTGTAGAGTTCATTCCATTCCATTATTGTTGTGTTGTCGATTCTTACGGTGTCAGGGGGAGCGAGGAGACCGCCTAGGTGTTCGATTATGAATTGTGTAGCTGAGGGTTCTGTGAGAGAGGGTTCATAATCTAGCTCCAGTTCGTGTTGTCCGTTTTCCCGGCTTGATGCTGTCGATTCGGATTGTTCTGTGTGGCTCCATGGAGGTTCTTCGCTTTCTTCTGCTTGCTCGGCAGAAATTGTGGGCTCCTTTGTTTGCAGTGTTGGCTCTGGAGTGAGTTGGAAGTTGTCTATCAGGCGTAGAACTGTTGGAATTAGAATTCGGGTCAGGCTTTCGGCGGACATGGGGCTGGATTCTTTTGAGGCGACTGTGGCGAGGTAATGATCGTTCGTTAGGACAATGTTCATGCGGCGGTGGGATCCATAGACAGTGACGGATTCTAAGCCGCCAATTATGTCTGCCTTTTCGGCTAGTGTCCTGAGAGTTTTTGCTGTGTGAAGTGCGGTCAAAGAACTTGTGTCGTTGTCTGTGGCTACGATTTCGCCGTTCATGTTAAAAAGGAGGTTGTTAGACACGGCTGGGGAAACGTTCTTGATTTCGTTCAGCACGGTCTGGACGGCGAAGTTGCGAGCCCCAGTGGTCAATTGTCGCGTCTCCTTTCAGGATATGGAAGATGTTTTCTCGTCTATGATATCTTGAATAGGATTCGCTCTGGGACTCCTTCGTTTTCCAGCACTAGGTACCTTAGTCCTTCTGTGTCTCCGAGTTGGTCGAGCCATTTGAGTGCTTCGCGGGCTTTCTGTAGGACGAGCAGGCGTTCTTGGTGGCTGCGCACAACGGCTTCGATTGCGGTGAGTTCATGGAATGGGTTTGCGTCTAGTATTATGTTCAGGTCGCCTACTGCTATTTCTCCTAGGCTTTCCGGCGCGTTCTTTTTGCCTGCGAGTTTCATGACAACTTCGCGGATTTTCTTTGATTTCTCAGCCAAGCTGCGTATTTCGTCTAGTCGGCGAAGGTATTCGCCCAGCGTGCTTTTTGTGTCGCCGATTTCCTTGTCAAGGGTTTCGGCTATTTCTTCAGCTGATCCATATTCCTTTATTTGTGTTACCATTTTGTTTTTGCACCTCCAAAGAGGAAATAAGAGAAAGGGAAATTGAGAGTG
>CAZQCX010000005.1:0-66274 GCA_964591705.1 uncultured Candidatus Bathyarchaeia archaeon
TTGGTAAGGTAATGGTCGCGGGTCCAAATCCCGCCCGAGGCTCCATTCTTCTAAACAAGCCGTCACGACAGCAACTCCGCTCTGAGCATACCCCAAGAACATCATTCACAGCAACGCAGAAGTAACATCTAAGCAGTCTATTGTAATTTATATATACGTAATAAGCACACAGAGTACGGAGGACAAAATGGCCTTCGGCGATCTCAGCGACCCGGGAACCCTCATAGTAATCACCATAATCGTGATTATGGCTGTCACCGCCTCTGCAACCGTCATTCACTCTATGCGCAAACGACCAAAACAGCCAAAACCCACACCCAGACGCACCGAAAGTGAACCAGACAATACGGGCCCCCCTTTTAGGCTCTCGAAAAGCATCCAGGCAAACGAGGCCACACAGGCCAAAGACGAACTCCGCACTCTCAACCTTGAAAGAGAAATCTTAAGCGACGCACTAAGACACCTCTATGAGGCACATGCCGAAGGCAAGATCAGCGAGCAAGAGCGCGACAGGCTCGCATCTACCTACAAAAGCCGCATGTCCATAGTCAAAGAAGCCATAGCAAAAGACGAAACAAAAGTTGCACTGCATGAACTTGAAACCATGCAAGAAGACCTGATGAAACTTTTCCGTGACCGCTTCAGCGAGCTCACATCCAAAGTCGACGAGCTCCGCACGAGAATCGATCTGAAACCCATCAAAGAAATAAAGGTGGAGCTTCCAACAGCACAACCTGAAATCGAAGAAGAGGAAGCTGAAGAGGAAGAAGCAGCTGAAGAAGGAGAAGCGGAAGCTGAAAGACCAAAGAAGAAGCGAAAACCGCCAATAGAAAAACCAAGCGAAAAAACAGAAGCTGAGAAACGCATCAACGAAATAAGAAGCGAAGTTGAAAAAGTCTTAAACAGACTGGGACAGATGGAAGTTGAAACCTAACTCCGAGACCGCTGAAACAGCCAAGAAGAACGCCGCTCAAGAAGCCGCCAAACACGTCAAAAACAACTCAATCATCGGCTTAGGAAGCGGAACCACAGCTGCAATAGCCATCGAAATCATAGGAAACAGAGTAGAAAGAGAAAAGCTATCAATAATGGGCATACCCACTTCCACACAAGCCTTTCTCCAAGCAGTCAAGAACAAAATTCCCATTACAACCCTAGAGGAACATCCAACAATCGACCTAACCATCGACGGAGCAGACCAAGTCGACCCAAAACTCAACCTCATAAAAGGCATGGGTGCCGCGCTCACAAGAGAAAAAATCGTGGCTGCCGCATCAAAACTAAACATAGCAGTAGCCGACGAAAGCAAGAAAGTTGCAATCCTCGGCGAAAAAAACCACCCAGTTCCTATCGAAATACTTCCATTCGCAATCCAACCAGTCAAAAAGAGACTAGAACACATGGGAGCCACCCCCACGCTAAGAGAAGGAAAAGGCAAACTCGGACCCGTCATAACCGACAACGGAAACATGATACTTGACACGGTTTTCGGCCTGATAGAAGACCCAAAAACACTTGCTAGAAAGACAAAAATGATCCCGGGCGTCGTAGAAACAGGTCTATTTGTAGGTTTGGCTGACATCGCCATATTCGGTTCCCCCACCGGAACGGAAACGATCGAGAGACGAAGAAAAAAGTAGAGAGCAAACAATCAAAAACCGTAAGCCCACCAAACGCTAGGACAGCGCTGCCCGAAACAACATGTCCCAACTGAAAAGATTTATTTCAATGCAAACAGACTAACCTAAGCGCTGGCTACGTTTGACCAGAAGCCAAAAAGCAACGCGTAAGCTTTGCCGGGGTAGCCTAGCCTGGCTAGGGCGCCAGACTCATAATCTGGAGAGAAAAGGGACCAGACGCCCTAACCCAGAAGTCGCGGGCTCGAATCCCGCCCCCGGCACCAAAACCCGCTATATTCTCAGCAATACCTCTCTAACTCAGATCTGAGAAAGAAGCGTCGCCAATGTTAGGTCTTTATGAGCATGAAAGACTACAACGTAACTTGGAGCGATACTGCCATGAGTGAACATGACGACTGGCTCGAGATCTTCAAAGAATGCGGAGAAAACGTAAAAAAGAGAATCCAAAATCTCCAGAAATTCCCATCTCCTCCGTCTGAATTAGGCGTCGGAGCTGGAGGCGACCAAATCAAGCCCGTTGACCTGGCAGCGGAAAAAGCCATTATCGAAGTCATACAACGACGCCGTTCATCATTCACGCTGATAAGCGAAGAATCAGGAATAAGGAAGTATGGAAACAAGCCGGAAACCTGCTTCGTAACCATCGACCCGATAGATGGCACCACCAATTTCATTCACGGCTTGCCATTCTATTGCTGCTCAATCGCTGTTTCTCGCAACCCACTCCTCTCGCAAGTTTTCGGTGCCCTAATCACCGACCTCCACAATGAAATCTCTTTCACGGCAATAGAAGGAAAAGGCGCGCACAAAAACGGCAAAGAAATAACTCCTTCTCGAACCTCCAAACTAAATGAAGCAGTCATAGGGCTAGATCTGAACACCTACAAAATGGCAGGCGCAGCCACCCAACTGAACCGCCTCATCCAACACACCAAGCACATCCGTCATTTCGGAGCTAACGCCCTCGAAATATGTTATGTAGCAGACGGGTCAACAGACGCGTTCGTGGATCTGAGAGGGAAACTCAGAGCCACCGATGTGGCGGCAGCATTCCTTATCCTGAAGGAAGCAGGCGGAACCCTGACCACGCATGAAGGTCAGCCAATAGAACTGCAACTAGACCCAAGACAAAAACTCAAATTTATCGCTTCAGGCAACCCCGAAATCCACAAGACCATCCTTAACCTCATTAAGACAGGAAAACAACAATGCTAACTCTCTTGTTTCCCCATCCAGCCGCCCTCATTAAAACAACCAAAACAAAAACACTCGTCATAGCTGACCCACACATAGGATGGGAAAACGCTCTTCAAGAAAAAGGCATCCACATCCCAAGCCAAACTCCAAAAATTGCCCAGAGACTCACCGATCTACTCGCCAAATACAAGCCAAACTCGCTTCTGATTCTGGGCGATGTGAAATACACGGTTCTCGCAACAGAACCAAGCGAGTGGCACGACATACCAGACTTCTTTTCTAAAATCCTTGACTGCGTAGCAGACGTCGCCATAGTGCGGGGCAACCACGACGCCAACCTGGAACCCCTGCTACCCGAAGAGGTTAAGACTCTCCCAGCAACAGGAACAACAATAGGTAATGTCGGTCTTTTCCACGGTCACAAATGGCCATCGCCAATGCTGCTAAAGTGCAAAACACTGCTTATGGGACACATACACCCCATAGTCACATTTCGCGACCATGCAGGATGCAAAATAACAAGACAAGTATGGATCAGAGGGCAACTCGATACGACCAAACTCTCAAAGACAATATTGCAGAAACAAGGAATAAGAGTAGAAGAATCACCAGAGGCAACCGTGGCGAAACACTACAACTTCAAGCCAAAAGCAACTCAGCTTTTCATCGCCCCAAGCTTCAATGACTTCCTAGGAGGCAGAGCCATAAACGAAATCCGCGCAGGCAAAGACGGACACGATCAACTGATTGGACCACTACTACGATCCGGCATCGTTGACACGGAAAACGCCGAACTCTACCTCACAGACGGGACCTACCTCGGAACCCTATCCCAACTCAGAAACATGCAGAGCGCCCAAAAAGCAGCATAAAACTTATACAAAGCAAACCGCTGAAGTCTAACTTGGTGAAACATGAATGTCATTTGACGATGAGAACTACCCAGAATGGTTCCGAAGACGCCGAAGAGACCCACTTTTCGGAGACATCGACAACATCTTCCGTGAAATGGAAAGGATGATGGAAGAAGAACTTAAGGGCTTTACAGAGAGAATCCCCAAAGACTATGTGAAAGAACGCACGCTCCCCGACGGCAGCACAGTGAGAGAGTGGGGACCATTCGTTTACGGCTATAGCATGAAAATCGGACCAGACGGAAAACCCGAGATCCAAGAATTCGGCAACATAAAGAAAAGCCTCAAAGGCCCAGAAGTGAAAGAGGAACGCGAACCACTCGTAGACATCGTGGAAACAAACGGAGAAATCCGAGTCGTAGTCGAAATGCCAGGCGTAGAAAAAAGCGACATAAAACTACACGGCACAGAAGACACACTAACAATATCAGTTGATGCACCCAACTCAAAATACTACAAAGAAGTTGAACTCCCAGCGAAAATAAGAGTCAAAGAATCCAGCAGCTCCTACAAAAACGGCGTGTTAGAAGTAATACTCCCAAAAGCCGAGGCTCCAAAGAAACCAAAAGGCGAATCAATCGACATCAAATAACCAAAACATCAAGCAGCGCTCGTGGCCACATGGCTGAGAACTCCGAAAGCGAAGTGCTAAACGCAATTTGCCGCGAAGCCAAAGCAGAAGGCAAACTATCAGGCAAGAACCTAACGGATCTCTACGACCTCTTTGGTCAACGATTCACAAAAGCACTGGAAACACTCAAAGAAAACAGAGTAAAGAAATACTCTTTCAAACCCAGCGGAAGAACGGCTTGGATAGTAGTCGGACGGGAAAGAGACTACCTGATAATGTGCCAAGCGGAATTCTGCACATGTGACGACTTCTACTTCCGAGTTCTAGACAGAAAAGTCCATCTGTGCTACCACCTCATCGCACAAAAAATTGCCCGAAACCTCTCCTGGTACGAAACATTCGAAGAGAATGACGACCTCTACGAGACGCTAATGAGCGAATGGAAGAAACCTACTCCTTAAATAGTAAAACACCACATCAATATCCAAAACAGGAGAATTCAGATGGACATAGGCGCCTATTTCACCACGCTCGAATACGTGCTAATGACTGCAACTTTCATTGCACTGGCGCTCATCTTCTTATACTTGTACTGCGGCAAAGAAGAAGAACGCGAAGAAGAATAACCTTATAGACGCATCAAAATCTCCTTCGCATTATCACAAACAAAACCATGCTCAATATAGCTATTGCTATGCCTATTGCTAGCAAATAGTGCCAATCAGGTCCGACCCCGATCAATATCGGAAAAGGACCGATGAATATGACACCGCCAAAACTAACAGAACTTTCACTGATTCCGGCCGCTACTAAAACAATCGCCATGCCTATGATGGTGAGAGTAAGACCCAAAAGCAGAAGAACAAGAAACCTGCTTGAAACAGGCACACCAGTCTGGCGTGGTTCGGCTATCTTATCATCTGCAACCATCATGACTTACCTCATGACATAGTTCACGATCATCAAAATCAACAGAAGCAGGGTCAACACTATTGAGAGAGACAAAACTGCTTTCAACGCTTTCTTATCCGTCCCAAAAACAATTGGAATTGGACCGATAATCAGGGCGCCTCCGCCACTGACCTTGCCTCTTCCCCCTTTCTCGAAAAAGACAAGAAAAAGTGCGAGAAAGACAATTATCATGCCCAAAACTATCAACATTAACCCAAAACTCATCAACGATCCATTGTCCCTCATCCTGCCCAGACTCCTCCTCACAGGCATCATAAGAAACAGATGCAGCTTTTAATAAATCCGATAGAGAATTCGATCCCGACCGAAGAAAGGCTATAAACAGTAGCCTAATCCTATGCCTAGCAACAGCGAACAAACATGTCATTTGAAGACCTAATCAACGAAATCATCTCGAAATGCCCAGGAACAAGTCGAGAACAGATCTTGAAAACCCTGGAAGTGGAGAAGAACAGGACCGCAGGGTTGATTGCAGACTCGATACTCTTGCGTCTAATTGCCCATAAACTCGGCGCAGAAATCCTCCCCGAAAAGGTTCCAGACAGAGCATTATCAACAAGAATCTTGATTCCTCAGCTAAACGACGTCACGATAGCAGGAAGAGTAATCGTCACTTACCCTGCAAGGACTTTCGAAGGCAACAAAAGCGGCAAATTTGCCAGTTTGATAATCGCAGACAAAGACGGTCTGCTTCGAGTAATGTTGTGGAACGACAAAGCTAACCTCATAGAATCACAACTCCTGAAAACTCGCCAGATTGTGCTTTTTTCACACGCATACACACGAGAAGCCCATAACGGTCAAACTGAACTTCACGTTGGCGAAAGAAGCAAAATCGAAGTCGCCCCACAAGGTCTCAAAGAAGAAGACTATCCTTCGGTTCAAGAAACTGTAACAAAAATCAACCAAATTGCCAACACCCAGCGTCCTATACACCTCTTAGGAAAGGCAAAAAACATCTCTCCGGTATCCATCTTTACTCGTCAAGATCAAACCTCAAGCAAAATCATGCGGTTCACGCTGTTTGATGAAACCGGCGAGATAACAATCGCAGCTTGGAACGACAAAGCCGAAGAACTGGCACAGACTCTCGACAAAAACAAAACGGTTAGACTCATAAACGTCCGAGTCAAGCCTGATTCTTGCAACGGCTTAGAAGCACATGCTGACGCAAGCACTCACACAGAGGTTTCCTAGAACCTGTTGACCCTATCATTTATGGCGTCGCTCATTTGACTCGTCGTTGAAGTTCCACCCAAGTCAGCAGTGCGCACCTTACTTTCCATGAGCACTTCCAACACGGCTCTCTCGATTCTCGCAGCAGCCTCCTTTTCGCCAAGATATTCCATCATCATCGAAGCAGCCATAATAGTCGCGATGGGATTCACCCTATTCATTCCCGCATACTTTGGCGCAGAACCATGAACAGGCTCAAACATCCCATAAGTTTCGCCAATGTTAGCACCCGCAGCCAAGCCTAAGCTACCCGTAACTTGCGCCGCTTCATCACTAAGAATATCTCCAAACAGATTCGTTGTGACAATGACGTCAAAGCTTTCCGGTCTCTTAATGAGCTGCATAGCCGCCGCATCAATATGCAAGTCTTCGGTAACAACGTCTACATATTTCCGCGCTACGTCTTTTATGGCTTCTTTGAAAATGCCATCCGTGATTCTCAGAATGTTTCCTTTGTGCACATAGGCAAGCCTTTTCCTGCGAGACGACGCCAGCCTAAACGCAAACTCTGCAATACGCAACGAAGCCTCACGCGTGATTATTCTCAAAGCTACGCCAACACCTGGAGCCAGCTCAAACTCGACGCCAGAATACAATCCCTCAGTATTCTCTCGAACTACTACAAAGTCGAGATCAGGCTTCAAAGCCTCAACATTTGGGTAGCTTCGGCAAGGTCTGACGTTGGCGTAGAGGTTGAACATGCGTCTTAGTGTGACAGCAACGCTGACAGGGGCGCCTAGTTCTTCAGGCGTTGTCATCGGTCCTTTCAGGCAAGCGTCTGTTTTCTTCAGCATCGCTACAGTCTCTTCTGGTAAGTTGGTGCCGTATTTGGGGATGCAGTGGTAGCCCGCCTCGCCGAAAAGGAAGTTTAGCCTGAAGTTCCCGACAGCGCTTTGAGCAGCCTCAAGCACCTGTAGTGCAGCTTCTGTAACTTCCGGTCCGATGCCATCGCCTTTGAGCACCGCTACCTCGTAAGTCTTAGTCATGGTCAATCCCGTTTTCTTGTTAGAAGTGCTTTGAGATATTCTTTAACTTATTGGAATCATCCATTCAAAGTGGGTTTTGGTCCAGGCGGAAGTCGCCTGCATTCTAGTCAGGCTCAAGATTCAGGCAGCGTTGTTTTTCTTGGATCTTGAACAAAAAAGAGTATAACGAGAATTGCTCCAAAGCCAAAGGCTCCGAGAACGATTCCTACCATTTGGTAATTGAACATGTTAAGCGCTATGCCTCCTATGTAAGTCCCAAGAAAGCCTCCAATCCCCCCAAAGGCTGCTCTGAGCGACATCATCGTACCGCGGAATTTTGGAATTTGTTCAAGAGTAAGACTAGCGAACGCGGCTGAAAGCATACCATAGCAGAAGACTCGGATGGCACTTACACCCCAAGAAGTCACAAGGCTTGGCATGAATACCGTAAGTATCACCATTGTTGCGACCACACAACCAGTCACTATTCCAGTCTGTTTCCGTCCAGTTCGATTCACAAGTCTTCCAGCTGTCAAGCCCCCCAGAGCTGCTATTGTTGCATTAACCATTGTAATAATCGACCCGAAGCTGGTGGTTAGTCCGAACTGGGACTTCCAAAAGGAGACTACATAGAATGTTATCACGCCTGTTGCAGAAACAAGCAGACCTCCAGCAAGGCAAGCTGCCGCAGATCTGTTAGTCAGAGTTACTCTGCATCCAGCCAATATTGGCGCCCTATCTTCAGTCCGGGTATTGCTCAGCTTTGAGGGAACAATCAGAAGTGCAAAAAGTAGACCAGCGACGGAAACAGGCAGATTAAACCACAACATGACCGAACGCCAGTCCCCAAAGTTCACCAAGAGTCCCGTCATTGGCGCTCCAACGGTGAAGGCGAGAAATCCAGCCGCAACTATCCACCCTACAGCTTTTCCCCTCTTTTCTAATGGATAAACCTCTCCAATCAAAGCAAGAGCCATGGCTCCAACCATGACAGAACCTGCTCCATTCAATGAATACAGTACTTGCATGGAGAGAAAAGTTGGAGCCCAAAAGCTACCCAACGCTGCTATGCTAATGCAGAAGACGCCTATTAGAAGCAAAAGCTTGTGGTTAAGTCGGACACTCAAAAAAGCCATGAACAAGCCCACGACAACTCCAACTAATGCCGAGATGGAAGAGATGCTGGCAGCAGTGCCTGGGGTAACTTGAAATGTCTTAGCCACGTCAGTTAGCAACAATGGCATCATTACATCTATGACTGCTGCAGCAAACACTACAAAAGCCAGTGCCGAAAGGAATAGTCTTCCTCGGAATCCCTTCCCAAAGCTTGCTTCCTCAATCCCCATGCTGACCCTCTATCAAGGCAGGGAATATTTAGATTTTGCCGACGAATAAACCCTCACCAAGGCCGAGAGTGTATGGAAAGTGAGGGATGCTCCATACACTAAATATTAATACTTTGAAAGTTGGATGTAGAACTGGGAGCGCTCCTTAGAGGTTGAAAACAGGTTCCATAGCTGAACCAATCCTGGTTGGTAGAAATCGCGAACTCAACGAGCTAAAGTCAGGTCTCCAGTCAGCCTTTGAGGGTCATGGAAACACTATTTTCATTTCTGGTGAAGCAGGATCTGGAAAGACAAGGCTCGCTAACGAATTCATCAAAACCGCAAGGAGAAAAGGCACAATAGTCCTGTCCGGATGGTGTCTGAGCAACGCTGTTGTTCCCTATTTTCCATTCTTGGAAGCTCTCGAATCCTTTTCAGCAGAAGACGACTGCCTCAAAGCATTTGGCCCTCAGCAGCTGAGGATGAAAACATGGCTCACTGAGCCGAATTGGGCAGGAGGACCAGAAAAGCAATATATGAGTCCTCAGACTTGGCGAGACCAAGCATTTGCAGCAGTCAAACGAGAACTGTTGCTAATGTCCTCTAGCAAGCCGACCATTCTCTTCATTGACGACATTCATTGGGCTGATTCAGCTTCGCTGTCGCTGCTTCACTATATCGCACGCGCCATCACTTCGGAGAGAATACTTCTCTTAGCCACTTTCAGGCGCGAGGAAGTAGCTTCCAGCATTGACGCGCAATCGCGTCCTCTTCTTGAGAGTTTGCGGATAATGGGTCGCGAAGGCATCCTCAAAGAGATCAAATTGCAGAGTCTCACTCACGTTGACGTTGAGAGAATTGCTGAGAGCATGCTTGGTGGAAGCATAGATGCTGAACTTGTCAAAAGACTGGCTACTGAGAGCCGCGGCGTTCCACTTTTTGTGGTAGAATCGCTGAGAATGCTCCATGAACAGGGCAGAATTCTCCAGCAGCAAGGTCAGTGGACCACAAACGTCAAAGAGTATGGTGTGCCCGACAAAGTAAAAGACGTGATCTTGCGGAGACTTGATTCTTTAAGACCAAACCAACGAAGAATACTTGACGCTGCCTCCGCAATCGGTGAGAAGTTTGATCCAAAGCTTGTGGCTACAGTTGTCAATCAAGATACTCTGGACGTTCTGGAATCATTGAACGCAATCGCTGAATCCACGCTTCTTGTTGGATGCGCTGGGGACTACTACAGTTTTGTTCACGCGAAATTTCGTGAAATGCTCTACAGTCAGATTTCAACACCACTCCGGAAAGAGTATCATTCCCGAATTGCGGAAAACTTGGAAAACTTGAGAAAGAGTTCAAAGAAAATCCAAATCGGCGAAATAGCCTATCACTATATTCAGGCAGGAAACAAAGAAAAATCCACACAATACGCTTTGGAGGCTGGCAAAGACGCTCTGGCCAGATTCAGCAACAAAGAGGCGCTGAGACATTTCAATTATGTTCTTCAAAGTGTCGAGGAAGATCCAGAATATGCAAATGATAAGTCGGCAGCTCTGGAGGGGCTTGGGGAAGCCCTCTTCGCAAATAGCATGTTTAGGGAGGCAACAAGATCATTCGAGCAGCTAGCCGGCATCACAACTGGCGTCGTCAAGCTGCACGCTTTGCGAAGAGCTATGGATTCGGCCTTCTTTCAAGGGGAATTCGTTCATCTGCTGGAGTTGACAAAAAAAGCTGAAGAATTCTCCGTTCCTGACCGGCTGGAGCGCGCAAGGGTTCTAATGAACAGAGCTAGAGCAGTCATGTTTCTTGGAGATTACGAGGCAGGAAGAGCAGATTTCGAAGCAGCCTTGAAAGTTTTCGAGGAGGAGCTTTCTCTCTCCGATGTAGCCCGCAACTCTTTGGGCTTGGGCGGCGTTCACAGGGAAGAGCAGCAGGAAGAAGGATTAGCTAGGGCATTAAGAGCAGTCACTCTGTATGAAGAGTTGGACGATGATCGTGGACTAATGGATGCCTGCAATCGTGCAGGACAGAGTTTTGGCTACCGTATGCTTACGACAGAAGCGCTAGCCATGCGTGAAAAAGCCGTTGGAATCGGAGAGAAAATAGGTGACTTCAACAGAATGGCTGAAGCAGAAGTCTCATCAGCTTGGTGTCTTGAAGCCGTAAGCGATTTTTCTGGAGCTTTGTCAGGCAGCCTCAAAGCATTGGGACATTGCGAAAAGACAGACTCCGACTGGACTCGGGGCATGACCTACTCAAATCTTGCCAGACTATACGCTAGGTTGGGAGATTTGGCCAATGCAGAACAGTACTTTCAGAAACTCGTGAGACTGCCCCAAGGGGTCCTCTCAGTTTTTGCATTTGTGAAATTTGGTCTGTCTCGGGCTGTTTTTCTTGCTGCGCGACAGCAACTGAATGAAGCAAACCAGTATTTTGAAGAATGCTTAAAGGCGGCTCGCGTTGGCGTGCCTCCATCGCTTGAGATAGTGACTAGAAACTATTATGCCTGGATTTTGGACAAACAAAACAAACCTGAAGAAGCGAAGAATCAACTCAAGATGGCTGGAAAGACGATCGAGCGCTTCGAGAACTATTTTCGGCATGCCGCAATCCACGCCATGTTGATGGCTCCGAGGGCAGCTTTCATGGAAAAAGAATTTGCCTTCAGACTTGACATAGTCAATGTTTCTAAGAAACCCTGTGAGATAACTGCTATCGAAGGGATAGTCCCCTGTGAATTTAGAATTCTTGAAGCTTCCAACGGCCACAGCCTGATAAACGATTCGATTATTGTGAAAGAAGGTAACATTGAGCCTTTTCAAGTCAAGCCAATCAAGTTGACGCTGCAGGCAACAACCTCAGGGGTTTTCAATCTTAAACCTCAAGTTGTCTACTTGGATGATTTTGGAATAAAGAAAACCTGCAAAATCAACCCAGTCAGCATAACCATCCAGCCCGCAGCACCTAAGCTCGAGGAGAGGCGAGTTGTGACAAGTCTTCAGAAGTTTGAACCTAAATCCGAAGCTGCCAGCAAAGCTCTCGACTACTTGGTCAGTGCTATTTTGGAAGACTTGAGGCAACTAAAGATGCCTCCGGAGAGGGCAGGATGGCGAACTTTGATGGACGTCGTAAAGGAAGGAAAAGTGTCAAAGTACAGTGTTTACGGAACAGCAGGTCGACGAGGCAAGGCTCTTCTTGAACTTGAGCGCCTTGGTCTAGTGGAGACACGCGTTTTTGAGGGCGAAAGGGGTCGCGGAGGCAACATTCTTAAGATCAGAGCCGACCGCCAAAACGCCAGCGCAAAGGGTCTCAGTGAACTGCGGGAAGAATAGCCCACTTCTCTCTTACTTAAGCGGTTCTCCTACGAAGCAGCAGGGATTCAACCGCTTAGCCCCTTAGTATTCTCGATTTTGCCCTTGAGAAAATTCGGGAAAAATCCGCAAAAATGGCTACATAATTTTCCGAACCCATAATGAGGCGGCGAAATCTCATGCAATCAATGACGCATATAAATTACGCAGAGCGCCGAGTGCGGGGCGCTGTGACAAGAAGTACCCAACTGAAAAGGAGAAGTGAAAGAATCCTGAAACCAAAAAGAGCTAAGACAACATCGCTAGTGTTCTTGCTTATCTCTGCATTCGCAGTCGTCTCACTAGCTTGCACGCAACTTGTCTCAAAAGCAAATGCCACAGGAGCCATAACTTATGGAGTGACCCCTGCTGGAAACGGATACAAACAAGAAATCGGAGCCTTGGGCGGAGCACAATACGCGATTTATGTTCCTGAACCCGCAAAAAACTGGAATGGAAATTTGGTTGTGTTTTGCCATGGATGGAATTGGGGAATTGAGCCCAGTGTGACTTCATTTAATGCTACAGCTAATTCCACAATAGACAGCGGATCCGCCTTCGCCGCATCAACCTTTGGAGAAGGAGGATACCCTATTCCAAGAGCTGTCGATTGTACTCGCATGTTGACGGAATATGCTGTTGTCACTTATGGAGTTAAGAAGTCAGTCTTACTGGGGATTTCCATGGGCGGCAATGTTGCGCTTCAACTTGGTGCGCAGTTCCCCCACCTCTATAGTGGGGTGCTCGACATATGTGGTGCAAAGAATCTGACTGCTTCATACGAAAAAGGCGCATGGGTGAACTATGATGACGCGACTCTTACAACGGAATTGATGAAACTGGGACCTGGACCACTGCCCATCCGCTACTATCCCTGCACGTCGCTTCAAATGCTACGAGACTTCGTCGGAAATCGGTCTGCAGATATCGCCACGGAATGCGGAGGAACTCCGGCGCAGAAGCCTTTAGTCTATGAAAACCTATCTCCAGTTTACAATGCTACGAACCTGAAAGTGCCCGTAATAACCGTTCAGGGATCACATGATGGCATCATGCCTCTTTCACAAACACTCGCTTATCAGGACGCAGTCGCAAAGACCGGTCATTCGTACCTGTACCGCCTTGTTGTGGTGGAGGGAGGCGGACACGCCAGCCCCTCCGTAGTCGCACAAATCCCATCTCGTCTTGCGGAACTGCACAGTTGGTCCCAGCAACTTGCCAGCTGGACGCTTGTTCACGACAACCGAGCACTGAAGGCTTATCCTGACCTCAAAGAGTCTGTCTGGCAAAAGAACGCAAGCACACCGCCTAACGGTGCGTATGACAAGATTGGTCTACACAGAATAGTGAAACCAAGTATGACCGCGAAAGGAGTCGTGTTTATGATTCCAGGATTGTATGGCAGCGGCGAGAGACTGGTATCAAACCCATCGACCGACAGCTTCGAAAAGACAGAAGACAGTAGCCAATGCATTTACTGGGCAAACAGAGGCTTTGACGTCTATACAATAGACTTTAGAAACCACTTCATACCACTGACTCTCAATAAGAATGAATTGTCATTCATGGCTGATTGGGGGATGGACCAATTCATAAGCGACATAAAAGAAGGAGTTGATAAAGCAAAGATGCTATCGGGAACCAGCAAAGTCTTCATGGCAGGTATGAGCTGGGGCGGAATCCTGAGCCAAGTCTATGCAGCAAAATACTGGCAACAAGATCTTCGCGGTCTAATTCTGCTGGATGCCGCCCCCCCAAAATCCACCATAGCCAAGAACCAGAACCTAACAAATACCTACAACCTTACTGCCGCCATCAACACAATGAAGGCTGCAGGCGCCTGGGCATGGGAAAATCCACAATCGTCCGCGACTCCTTCTCCCCTTAACCCTGGATATCTGACCCTGCTCCAATTCGCTGTTCAAAATCCAGACGCTCCAGCACAATATCCCAACGGAACGTTGGTAACAACGAAAAACCCACATACAAATGCGTCTTGGACGAACATAACGGAATGGTTCGAGTACACATTCAACGCTGGCAATAACTTCAACACCTACGGCGGCTACAGTAACATCACTACAATAATGAACATGGCTACCCAAGCAGACAGATACTATCCCATTAGACAGTTTCAAGACTTCAGTGCTATGCTGGATTGGACGGTGTGCCCATACGTCCCATATGACTACCTCGCACACGTCAAAGAGATCAACATTCCCGTGCTTGCCTTCAGAAGCGGACTGAACCTAGCTGCATATGGAAATATAACCAACGGAATGGCAACCAACGACTTCACGTGGACGGTGCTCCCGAACTACGGTCACGGCGATGTAATGCAGGGAACCTACTCAGCAAGAGATGTTAGTCAGCCCGCTTTGGATTGGATGCTGCGCCATTTAGCGCTTGATGCTTCTGCCTTCTGCGACGTTACCGTGATGCCTGGCTGGACTTGGCATTTCTTTGCGCACAGTTTCGGTGGCTCTGGATCGCACAAGTATCAGTGGTATGAGGGAACGGCACTCTTAACCGGACAGACAAGCACGGTGCTGTCGGTAACCAAAAGTACGCCAGGAACCTATACATTCTACTGCAGAGTCAGCGACTCGGAAGGCACAACAACAAACAGCAACCCCGTAAGACTAACTGTCACGACCTAGTCCACGATAATCTCGGGAAACGAGCAAAGCAGTTGTGGCCGCAACCTCGTTTCCATACCTCACTTTTTCTAAATCTGTCAACCAAGAAAGCGAACTTGGACTAGCTTGGAACCGAGATTGCTGAGAAATCTCGAATGCATGCTTTCATAGATTACCAGCTTCGGAGTATTATCATTGTGTTTGTTTTCATTATCCCTTCCACTCGCCGTATTTTCTCGATACACTCGTTTACTTCCATGACGTTAGCGCCGCCGATCACTGCAACTATGTCATACTCGCCCGTAACTTCGTAGAGTGTCTCCACGTTGGGGATCTTCCGAATTCTGTCTGAGACTTCTTGCGTCGGAAAAGAAGGGTTGGTCGCCAACAAAGTAATGGCCTCGGCACCTTCGCCAACGCTAATCTTGACAGTGAACCTTCGGATAACGCCCGAATCGGTCAGTAGTTTGACTCTTTTGCGAACGGCTCCCTCAGATAAACCGACTTTCTTCCCAATATCGATGTACGCAGCCCTTCCGTCACCCTTCAGGATCCGAATTATCTGCCTGTCAATTTCATCCATTCTGCGCCCCAGCTTGATCTTATCTGCGTAAGAATTTAACGTTTCCTGACTCACAGCGCCTCCAAGGTTGCGAATTCCGTCGTAGTCACCTTCAGCCATCGAGTTTTCCGCAAGACTGCTTTCCAATCGAAGCATGAGAAAAGTACCATTTGGAACACCGAGGGCTTATTTTGTCATGAATAAGTCACAATGTTTAAAAGAAACCCGATTCAATCAGAATGACATTTCCGATCATAAAAAACGTGGAAACAAAATGATCAAGCAAACAGGAAACCCGAATACCCAAGAGGTGAAGGTATTGAACAAAACCAAATGCCCAGACTGTGACGCAGACCTCGACGTTCCAAACGACACTGAGAAAGGAGAAATCCTAAGCTGCCCAGGTTGTGGACTCGAACTCGAAGTTAAACAGGTGAACTGTGGATGTGTAGACCTTCAGGAATTAACCATTGAAGGAGAAGACTGGGGCGAGTAGACAGCAAAATCTCACAAAACGAAAGAATAATATCCACACAAGAGTTTTTCAGATTATATTTCTCATGGGATGCAAAGAAACGATGAGCATAGCACTTCTCTATGAAAGATCAGAAAACGACGAAAACGGCATCAAACTCACTGCTGAAACCATGGGCATCAACCTCACTTTCATCCCGTTCAGAAAAGCAGCGGTTGCACTATGCAAAGACCGCTACACCTTCAAAACCAGAGGCAAAGACTACACAGAAGCGCTGAAGAGCGTAGGCGTCGTCCTCAACAGAGCACAAAGCAAAAACCGAAGACTAGCCGCATCCCACATCATGGAGATCTTCGGCAAGAAGGTCATCAACGCCTCTTCAATCGAGTTTGAATGTTACAGCAAGATACGGACACTCTTACACTTCTGGGCTTGGGGCATCCCGATTCCAAAAACAGTCTATGTGCCCTGCGATCCCGTGGACACAACAAAAGACGGCAGACAAATCCACAACGAGGAAGACATCGCGGATCTGCTGCAGGAACAAATCGCTTTAGATGAAGGAATCGTGATAAAACCCGACGCCGGCACTCATGGAAACAAAATAATCCTTGCCAAAAACAGAGAAGCGCTAGTAATGAACGTGAAACAGGCTACGCCGTCGATCACAAATCCCGTAGGCGTACTAGCCCAGGAACTCGTCAAGAAATGGTTCTACGACCTCCGCATAATAGTCTCAAAGGAGAAGGGAAAAGACCCAGTCTGTCACCCTGTTGCCTTGGCACGAGGAGGCTTCAAAGACTTTAGAACCAATACATACTTGGGCAATCTCGTTTTCGACGCGAAACTTCCTTCCCACATTAGAGAACTGGCAATTAAATGTGGAAGAGCCATCAGCAAAGACCACGAAGCTTGGGTCATCGCTTTGGATGCAATGATGGATCTGGGGGAAAAGACCAAAGCAGAAGATGATTCGCTCAAGCTAGAGCTCGAGAAGACCGCAGCAGAATTTAGAAACGTCACAGAAGTTAAGAAAGACGACAGCCGATTCAGAGACTTTCCTAATTGGAACAATAGGCTAGAAGAAGCCTTCAAACAATATATGAGCACGGAACCCTACGCAAAAGTGAAGGCCATAATAGAAGAAAGCATAGAGCAAAACAAGCAAAACATAGTCTTCCACGAAGCAAACTCCTGCCCAGAATTCTGGGAACACACGCGTCTCATCGCAGGAATCAACGTGGCAATTCCACTCTTGAAAAGCGCTCAAAGTCTACTCTAACAAAACCAAGAAAGGTGAAAAAATGAGGATCGGCATAATTGGAGGCACCGGATACGTAGGTAGCGAACTACTGCGCCTATTGCTTCTCCACCAACAAGTCGAGATCACAACGGTGACTTCACGCCAATCAGTTGGCGAATACGTCTTTAACGTGCACCCCAACCTCAGAGGGCTCACACAGCAGAAATTTGTTCCCATGAACATACATGAGCTTCAAAAGAACTGCGACCTCGTTTTCACGGCCACTCCCCATGGAGGCTCCGTAAACCTTGTACCCAAACTCCTCGAGGTCGGGCTGAAAGTAATCGACATGAGCGCAGATTTCCGCCTTAAGAATCCAGAAGACTACGAAAAATGGTACGGATGGAAGCACGCACACCCCGACCTTCTCAAAGAAGCAGCGTACGGGCTACCGGAACTCCACCGCGACCAAATCAGGACAGCAAGACTAGTTGCTTGTCCAGGCTGCATGGCGACAGCCACCATGCTTGCGCTTGTTCCTGTAACGAAAGTAGGGCTAATCGAACCAAACCGCATCGTTGCGGATCTGAAAGTTGGTTCTTCAGGCGGAGGAAGTAAACCAACGGTTGCTTCTCATCACCCTGAACGATTTGGCGGAGTCAGACCCTACAAAGTCGTTGGGCACCGCCACATAGCCGAAGTTGAACAAGAAATCAACGCTCTCACAAACGAAAAAACATTAATCTCATTCACGCCTCACGCAGTCAACATGGTCAGAGGAATACTCGCAACAATTCACACCTTCCCCAAACAGCCCCTTGCGAACAGAGACGTTTGGAAAGCTCTCAGGGGACAATACGAAGGCGAACCTTTCATACGCTTCGTTAAATACCAGAAAGGCTGCTACCAGCTCCCTGACCCCAAAGTAACCTTGGGCACAAACTACTGCGACATAGGATTCGAAATAGACGAACACACAAACAGGCTTCTGCTATTCTCTGCGATCGACAACATGGTCAAAGGCGCCTCAGGTCAAGGCGTTCAATGCATGAACCTCATGATGGGCATAGACGAGACCACTGGTCTCAAAAGCACGGGCTTCCATCCGATGTGATTTACATGTTGTTTGTTGTGAAAATGGGCGGCAGCATTCTGAAAGAGGGAGCTTCCTCAGATCTCGTCTCGGACCTGAAGACACTTCTCGCTGAGAACAAAGCTATCCTCGTTCACGGCGGTGGTGTAGAAGTAACAGAGATCGCGACCAAACTTGGAAAGGAACAGAAATTCATTGTCTCTCCCGAAGGCTTCAGGAGCCGTTACACAGACAAAGAAACCATGGAAATCTATAGCATGGTTATGGCTGGAAAGATCAACAAGCAAATAGTGCTAGCCCTTGAAAGCTATAATATCCCCACGGTAGGGCTTTCCGGTCTTGACGGCCTGCTTCTCAAAGCAGAGCGAAAGAAGAAACTCATCGCCGTGGACGCGAGAGGTCGCAAGAAAGTCATCGACGGGGGCTACACAGGAAAAATCAGCGAGGTTAATGCTGACCTACTGCGTTTTCTAATTGAAAAGAACTATGTACCGGTCGTAACTCCCATCGCCGTAAGTGACGAGTTTGAGCCGCTGAACGTTGACGGCGACAGAACTGCCGCCGTCGTCGCAGGCGCTCTAAGGGCTGACCGCCTTGTTCTATTGACAGATGTCGAGGGCCTAGTGCTCAATGGCAAACCCATATCAAAGATAAACGTCACCGACGTCAAAGAAGTCCTTTCCGGAATTGGACAAGGCATGAGCACCAAAGTTCACGCAGCCTTGGAAGCGCTCAATCAAGGCGTCAAAGAAGTGCTTATCACTTCGGGTTTGGGCAAGCAACCGATTTCCCTAGCACTAAAACACGAACGCGGAACAGTGATCACCCTTGAATGAGAGAGAAATAATTGAATGCGAAAACAGGTTAATGGCAAATGTCTTTGCAAAGAAACCAATAGTAATAGAGCGAGGAAAAGGCGCAACAGTCTGGGACATAAATGGCAAAGAATACATAGATTGCACTTCAAGCTACGGAGTGGCATTACTTGGGCATTCACATCCGCGAATCGTGAAAGCCGTTTGCGAACAAGCCAAAAAGCTAATCTCATGCCATGCTGGCTTCTACAACGAGAGACGCACAGAATTCCTGCAGAAACTCACCCGCATAACCCCGAAAGGGTTGGACAAAGCATTTCTATGCAATAGCGGCGCAGAATCAGTCGAATGCGCAATAAAACTCGCAAGAAGATCTTCCTCAAAACCAGAAATAATAGCTGTGATGGGCGCATTTCATGGAAAAACTATGGGCGCTCTATCAGCAACTTGGGACAAGAAGTACCGAGATCCCTTCCAACCCCTTCTTCCAGAAATCAAGCATGTTCCACCTGACAACTTGGAAAAAGCGCGAGCATCAGTAACGGATCGAACAGCAGCGTTTCTTGTCGAACCAATACGCGGAGAAGGTGGCGTTCGAGTTCCTCCAGATGGCTACCTCCAAGGACTGAGGGAACTATGCGACGCGAAAGACATCTTGCTGATTCTCGATGAGGTGCAAACTGGTTTTGGCAGAACAGGCAAACTATTCGCTTGCCAACACTGGAATGTGGTTCCAGATATAATGTGTCTCGCCAAGTCACTCGCAGGAGGATTGCCGTTAGGCGTTACAGTTGCAAGAGAAGACATTATGTCCAAATTCAAAGTTGGAGACCACTCGACCACATACAGTGGGAGCCCTCTGGTCTGCGCAGCTGCTTCCGCAGGCGTCGACGTCCTTATGGAGGAGAAACTGGCAGACCGTGCTGCAGCTCTCGGCACATATTTCAAAGCAAGATTGACTGATCTTCAAAGTGAGCACAAAACTGTGAGGGAAATCCGTGGTTTGGGACTCATGCTTGGGGCTGAAGTCAAGTTTGACGTGTTGAATACTATTCTCAAAACTGCAGAAGAAGGATTGCTAGTTCTGGATGCGGGAAGAAACGTTCTCCGTTTTCTGCCGCCACTCGTAATCGAGAAAGAGCAAATTGACAGAGCCATACTCATTCTGGATTCGGTTTTAGAGGGGGAACAAGATGCAGGAGCAGGCAGTCCGATTTCTAACTAACCTCCTCGGAATCTATAGCCCTTCAGGCAAAGAAGAGGACATAGCCAACTATCTAGCCGAAGAAATGACCAAGCTAGGATTACAAGTGGGGAACGACAATGTTGGAAACGTGATCGGAGTTGTCGGTGAAGGCGCTCCAGTAATCCTGCTCTGCGGACACATGGACACCGTTGCTGGTCATGTTCCACTTCGCTTTGACGAAGGACGAATATTCTCCAGAGGTGCTGTGGATGCAAAAGGACCACTAGCCGCCATGGTGATGGCAGCAGCCTTAGTGGGCCAGGACCCAGGGTTCAAGGGTAGAGTTCTGGTTGTGTGTGTCGTAGAGGAAGAAGCGACCAGTCGCGGAGTGAGAGAACTGATTAAAGAAGGCATTCAAGCGGACTATGCTATCTTCGGCGAACCTAGCGGCGTCGAAAACATAACTGTAGGCTACAAAGGTCAAATCCAACTAAAGATAACCTGCAAAACTCAGACAGGGCACTCTTCCACGCCATGGCTATACGATAACGCGCTGGAAAAAGCATATGAGCTCTGGCAGCAAATCAAGCATAGTTTTCCTCTCACCGCTCACGAAACTCCATTTAACTCGATTAGTGCTTGCCTTACAAAGATATCTGGAGGTCAGGCAAATTCTGTTATACCCTTCGAAAGCGAAATGTATGTTGACATACGAGTTCCTCCGCAATTAACTTCTGGTCAAGTTCTCGAAAACACCCTGAAGATAGTCGAGAAGTACAAGACTGCAAACCCTCAAGTCAAAGTCAAAATAACATTAGTAGACGCAGTCGAACCTTTCGAAGTGGACAAGAGCTCACCCTTGGTTCACGCGTTGTCTTCTTCTATCCGAAAAATCCTTAACAAACCAGCAATGCTGTTGCGCAAGACAGGGACGGGGGATATGAACATCCTCGGCAAAGCAATGATTCTTCCAATCGTCACCTACGGTCCAGGAGATTCTCACCTAGACCATACGCTAGACGAGCATATCGTAATCAGCGAATATTTGGATTCAATTCAGATTCTCAAAGAAACAATCCTGAAGCTGGCTGAAATACACAACAACAAAAATGGAAAAGACGGAAGCTAAGTCAACAACCCAACCTAAAAGTCTTTCCCAGGCTGAACTCCTCATGAATAGCACGAACAACCGCTATGCCATCTTCTTCTTTGACCACAAATGAAATGTTGAGTTCTGATGACCCTTGAGCTATCATGCGAATATTTATCCCTTTTTTTGCTACTGCAGTGAAGACCCTAGAAGCCACACCAAGTGTTCCCTTCATTTTGGCACCCATAGCAGCGATGACACAGACATCATCTTCAGCCGTCACTTCGCTGACCAACCCCTTTCCGAGAACCGCTATCTCAAGCGCGCTTAAGGCTCTTCCAAGCAGACTCCTGCGAACCACAAGCGAGATGTTAGCTTCAGATACTGCTGCCGAAATCATCATCACGTTAATACCGCTTCTGCTAAGTACTTCCAGCACTCTTGCATAGCTGCCCGGTGCTCCAACCATCCCCGCACCTCCAATGTTGATCATTGCAACATCTCTGATCATGGCAACAGCTTTAACAGCGTCAGTTTCCTTGGGTTTTTGATCACACGAAATGAGTGTCCCTTGGCTCGTGAGATTAAAAACATTCCTTATTCTTGCAGGAATGTTCTCTCGTATTATCGGCTCAAGGGCTCTCGGGTGCATTGCTTTAGCACCGAAAATAGCCATTTCAGCGGCTTCTCGGTAAGAGAGCTCAGGCAACATCCTTGCTTCCTCAACTATCTTAGGGTCTGCAGTCATCAGTCCGTCCACATCTGTCCAAATCCACACCTCATCAACTTTCAAGGCAGCGCCAAGAATCGTTGCTGTGTAGTCAGATCCCCCCCTTCCGAGAGTCGTGACAACGCCTTCTTGCGTTGCAGCTATGTAACCCGTAACAACTGGGATAACGCCTTTCTCAAGAAGAGGCGCAATGCGCTCATTCAACTGGTGCGCGGTGAAATTCATCAAGGGATCAGCCTGTCCAAAATTCGAATCGGTCACTATCCCCGCATCTTTTCCTGTGAACCACATTGATTGCAGCTTCAAGTCCCGAATGGCACCGCAGACGATCGGAGCTGATAGTCGTTCACCGAATGACAAGACAAAGTCTCTTGATTTTGGCGTGAGTTCGCCAACATAACTTATGCCCGTGAGAACTTTTCCAAGCTCATCCACTATGTTTTCAATTGTCCCTTGTGTTTCTCGACGTATCTCTTTGGTTTCTATGGCTTTTGCGATTGAACCCGTGTGTTTCTCAAGCATTGATTGTCTAAACTTCTGGATGTAGTCTTGTTTTGCCTTCTGAGCTTGATTGGCAGCTTCAAAAAGCTCGTCAGTAACGCCGTCTAGGGCTGAAACCACAACTATCACATTACAGTTTTCCTTGGCGGTACCCGCGACTATTCTTGCAACAGTTCTGATATTGTCACCCGTGGCTACGCTTGTTCCTCCAAACTTCATCACAATTTTCTTCATCTTCTCCAGACTCCATAATCCAGGTTTTCGAGCTGCCTGTCAGCCAGACTGTGCTTTATATCCAAAAGGTCCCTCAAGATTGAACCCGCTGTTTCAGGTCCACCTGCGCCTCTACCCACGAGAGTTTGCTCTCCAGCATATTCTGTAGAAAAGGTCACAGCATTCAAGACTCCACTGACGCACAAGGGGTTGTTTTTAGATATTTCCGTGGGTTTAACTCTTGGCGGGTCATCGTCTACTGAACCAATGAGCTTGATTGTGTTACCCCTCTTTGAAGCTTCATCAAGCACTTTCAGAGACACGCCGCGAATGCCCACTCTATCCACATCTCTCAGGGTTATTTTTTTGTTCATTATCCAATTCGCTAGGATAACTATTTTGCATGCTGTGTCAAACCCATCAACATCCATAGATGGCTCAGTTTCTGCGTAGCCAAGTCTCTGCGCATTTGCCAGCGCTTCTTGGAAGGTCAGGCGATTTTGACTCATTTCAGTTAGTATGTAGTTGGTTGTGCCATTTAGTATTCCTCGCAATGCGAGGATTTTGTCCCCGGCAAGGCAATGTTTGGCAAACTCGAGCATGGGTGTTCCACCGCCAACTGTGCCACTGAATCGGAAGTGAACGTTGTTGTATTCGGCTAGTTCCGTGAGAGCTGGCATGGCTAAGGCTAAGGGTCCTTTGTTGGTTGTCACAACGTGTTTGCCAGTCTTAAAAGCTTTAGTGATATGTGACAGCGCTGGCTCACCATTCCTGATGTTGACAGGCGTAGCTTCAACAACAACTTCTGCTTCAACCGACTCGATAACATCCAGCGCTGACATTCCTGGCTTACCAAACTCTGGGTCTGACGATATTGGACGAGTCTGCCTGAGGATCTCCAGCTTTTCCGGGCTTAGACCTCGAGGGTTTATGACAGCTCCATCTATGTCAACAATGGCAACGATTTTTGGGCTAAATTCATAGTCCTTGGCTTTTTCCACATTTTTGCGAGCAAGAACGGTAGTTACACTCTTCCCGACTACGCCATAGCCAACCAAGATGATTCTCACGTCTTTCACCTCAAGCATGAACCGTTAGAGCTTTCTTCAACCCGAGAGCGTGTTCGATCGCTCCCACTTCAGCCTCCACTTCAAGCGGCTTCTCGCTCATTCGAACCGCCACATCAGGGTCTTTAAGCCCGTGTCCAGTGGTAACACATACAACTCGCTCATCCTTACTGATTTCGCCGCTATCAACAAGCTTCTTCAACCCCGCGATTGACGACGCGCTAGCAGGTTCCACGAACAGCCCTTCGAGCCGTGACAAGATTTTTTGGGCTTCCAAAATCTCATCGTCAGTTACGGTTTCCGCTGTGCCTCCCGAGTCCCTGATGGCGTTAACCGCTTTCTTCCAACTGACGGGCGCGCCAATCTGTATGGCTGTTGCAATCGTTTCAGGTTTCTTCACGGGCTTGATTCCTTTGCTTCCCGTTCTTATGGCTTCTGCGATGGGTGCTGAACCTTTGGCTTGTATTCCCGTCATTTTCGGCAGTGATTTCACGAGACCCAAATCATGAAATTCTGTGAAGCCCTTCCATATCGCACTAATGTTTCCAGCGTTGCCCACCGGTACAATTACTCTCTGAGGAGGCTCTCTCAACTGCTCAGCTATTTCAAATCCTAGTGTTTTTTGTCCTTCTATCCTGAAGGGGTTTATGGAATTCAATAGGTAGATGTTTCTGTGCTTTTCAGAAAGCCTGAGCACGATATCTAATGCCTCATCGAAGTTGCCACGTACCTGAAGAACTTTTGCACCATAGATTATTGCTTGCGCCAGTTTCCCATACGCGATTTTTCCCGAGGGTATGAGTACAGCGCACCGCAATCCCGCTTTCGCAGCATATGCCGCCAGAGAGGCAGAAGTGTTTCCTGTGGATGCACACACAACCGATTTAACACCAAGCTCCAGTGCCTTTGTAACACCAACGGTCATACCTCTATCCTTGAAGGAACCAGTTGGATTTTCGCCCTCGTTCTTCACGTAGAGCTGGCTCAACCCAAAATGCTTTCCCAAACGTTCGCAAAAGTGGAGTCCCGTTCCCCCTTCGTTTAACGTGACAATCCTAGAAAAAATGTTGACAGGCATGAAGTCCAGGTAGCGCCAGACTGAAAGCGGGGTTTTCCGCCACTCACTTCTTTCCAAAGCAGCAGCTAGCATATCGTGATTCTGCTTGATTTCCAGCAGGTCACCGCATTTCTCACAGAAATAGACGATTTCATTCGTTGCATATCTGGCTCTACAGCTGATGCATTCCTGATGTGGCACTATTTCCCCTCCAAAAGGTGAACGCCTCTGCCCGGCTTTGTGGTGAACGCTATGGCTTTCAAACCAGCCGATTCGAATCCAGCCTTCATCGCAGTCGCCACCATTGCCGAGTCTGCCTTCTTCTTGTTAACAATGGCTATCATGGCTGGTCCAGCCCCGCTTATGGCTACCCCACAAGCGCCCGCCTCCAGCGCGTTTTTCTTCACTATCTGATATCCAGGAATAAAAGCCGCTCTTTCAGGCTCAACCACAGCATCAGACATTGATGCACCAATCAACTCTATGTCTCCTTTGGCGAACCCGATTGCAAGAGCCGCTGCGCTGCCAACGTTGCGAACCAGCCTGTCAATTGAGGTTTTTTTCGGAACTATTGCGCGAGCCTTTTCGGTTTTGTGCATAGGTATCTCTATGTCTGGATAACTTACACATATTTCCATATCGGGTGGAGCTTTCAAGTTGATGATTTCCAGAGGCTTGTACGAACGTACAATGACAAAGCCTCCACAGAGGGCTGCTGAAACATTATCCGCGTGTTCATAGCCCGCAGAGGTGATTTCACCCTTAGCTGCCAACTGCACCAATTTTTCTCTATCTAAGTGCAAATTGAACAGTTGATTTATGCCAAAGGCTACTGCCACGGCTGAGGCAGCGCTGCTTCCTAGGCCCCTGCCTGGCAATATGCCCTTGTCAATTCTTATCGCTACACCCTGTTTGAGGGTGAATTCATTCTGCATGTGCTTTGCGACAACGCCAGCCGTGTTCTCCACAGGCGAAAGAGGAATCGAGTTGGCCCAAAGCCCAGCGACTTCTATTAGGACATCGTTGGGAACTAATCGTAACGTAACCTTGTCTTGCGGTCTCTCGAGCGCTAGTCCAAAAACATCGAAACCTGGACCTAGGTTAGCGGTCGAAGCAGGTGCAATAACGGTTACTTGGCTGGGCGGCATGTATCGTCCCTGGATCAATTGACAGTATCAAATTGTTGCATTATTAATATTGTGGGGATTGGAGAGAACTCAGTGTTTGGGTCAAGTTGTGTAAGACTCCTTTTGTTATCCAAAAACTCCCAAGAATTGTGAGGCTGAAAGAGTTAACTGGCTAATTGAGTCTAGTCTGTTGATCACTGGATCGATTGATTCTCCTGTCAGCAACCAAAAGCGGCATAAAGCCTCCTTCTTTGACGAGCCCAAACCCGCCGTTAATTGCTGAAAACTCATCAAACTTACAGACGTCGTCAGGATCCCAAGAAGGAGAGTAAATCACAAAAGGCACTGGCTCTCGTGTATGCGTCCCGACAGCAATCGGAGTTGGATGATCTGGAAGAACCGCAATCGCAAAGGGTTCACTCATGCCGCCGAGGATTCTGCCTAGAAGTCTTTTATCCAAATCCTCTATCGTCTTAACTTTCAAATTGTAATCTTTAACGTGCCCAGCTTCATCAGGCGCCTCAACATGAACAAAAACCAAGTCATTGCTCGAAAGCGCTTTCAACGTTGAATCTGCTTTGCCCTCGTAGTTCGTATCATGTGAGCCAGTCGCCCCTGACACATTGATCACCTCCATTCCTGCGTAGGTTCCTATTCCTTTCACTAAATCTACAGCAGAGATGACGGCTGCCTTCAGGCCATACTTTTCCTTGAACGTCTCCAGTAACGGTTTTTTGCCCCCACCCCACGGCCAAATCATGTTTCCAGGATTCTTGCTCCCCATCTTTCTAGCTACGTTCACTGGATGAGAAGCCAAAACTCTCTTTGACTCAAGTATCATTTTTCTCATTAGGGCAACCACTTCCTCCGCTTCCATAGCCTTTGCTTTCGGCAAAATTTCCATTATTCTTTTTCCACTGGCGTCATGAGGTGGAGTACACTCAATCAAATGAGGATTCGGCATTCTTCTCAAGATCATTAAATGCCGATAGTCTAGTCCAGGAAAGAACTCGATTTCTCCATCCCTCTGAAAGACCTTCTTGACAGCCGTCATTATTTCTGAGGATTCACTGCTCGTTATGTGCCCAGCAGAGTAATCCACAAGCACCCCGTCCTTTTCAGTTATCAGGTTGCATCTGAAGGCAGCGTCATCCTGCG
Source organism: uncultured Candidatus Bathyarchaeia archaeon (assembly GCA_964591705.1). Lineage (GTDB taxonomy): Archaea > Thermoproteota > Bathyarchaeia > Bathyarchaeales > Bathycorpusculaceae > UBA11855. Next base: position 27,124 of record CAZQCX010000005.1, read on the forward strand.
CTAGCTGTACGCCTCTTGCAGGAGCTTCCAAAGGTCCTCTAGCAGCGCAAGACGTGACAGGATTGTAACCCAAAACTGAGAGGATAGCCACATCTGAACCTGGATTTATACCATCTGGAACCGTTCTGAGCAGGCCATTGCGACCTTTGGCCGCCAAAGAATCCATGTTAGGTTTGTGCGCTGCTTGAAGAGGCGTCAAGTTTCCCAGTTCGGGAAGAGGATAGTCAGCCATCCCGTCGCCGACAACAATTATGTATTTCATATGGTCTTCCCCAGTGCATGGGTTGCAATTGCGTCAACGGTTACTTATCTCTCTATTGCTAAGTTAATGCATGTGGCGTTCCAACCGATTAAAAAAGCATTTGATTAGCTTATCATATTGGAAAGAATTTCATAGGCTTTGAGGCTGTCTTTTTTCTCCACAACCATGATCGTCTCAGTCCAGCATGAGATGAACTCTATGATGTTTACGTTCTGCTCTGCCAACAATGCAGCTAGGAAAGCTACTACTCCCGGCGTCGCTTCCAACTCTTCTGGTGAATGCACCACGATCATTGTGCAGTTTTCATGCTTAACCAATGGATTGATTCTCTCCGGCAAGTCACTTCGGTCAAGGAGATAAACGTGCTTTCCAAGAAGGTCAACCTTCAAGCCATTTCTGACTTCCACTTCTTTAGTTGTGATGATCACTGATTTCCTGTCGTGGACTACGATATTGCTGCGTTTTAGGAGTTGAAGGACTTTCTCTTCTCGGTTTTGCCTGTGTTTTTGAAGTTCCGCGGCAAACCTTCGTAGAGCCGCCTTAACTGCACTAGCGTTGTCAATTTTCAACTCTGTTTGTATTTGCCTTGAGAGTCCACTGAGGTTAACTATGCCTTTTTCCAAGGCTTCCAGAAGATATGGTTTGTTCCGCAGGTGACTTCTTACATTCTGAGCTGTTGTCATGGTGCAGTGTTGTACCATCTGAGACATTTAAGGCTTGTCATGTAACAATGAAGTCACAAAGTTTAAAAACAACCCCCGGGAGGTATGAAGAAAAAACTATTTCAGAAAACGGGGGGAGCAGTGTCGTGGCGGAAAGAATAGTATTAGCTTACTCGGGCGGTCTCGACACTTCTGTGCTTGTTAAATGGCTCCAAGAGAAATACGCCGCCGCGGTCATCACCGTTACAGTCGATGTGGGACAACAGGAAAATCTGAAGGAGATAGAAGAGAAGGCAGTGAATCTTGGCGTTGTAAGTCACTATTCCGTAGATGCTAGAGAGGATTTTGCATTAAACTATGTCTTTCCAGCCATCAAAGCAAACGCGCTTTACGAAGGCAAGTACCCCCTAAGCACAAGCTTGTCACGGCCTCTCATAGTGGAAAAAATGATCGAGGTAGCAAGGAAGGAAGAAGCCACGGCATTTGCCCATGGTTGCACTGGTAAAGGAAACGACCAAGTACGGTTTGATGTCACGGTTGGAGCGTTAGCGCCTGACCTAAAGATTATAGCCCCAGTCCGCGAGTGGGCAATGGCCCGGGACGAGGAAATCGCATATGCCAAAGCTCATGGCATACCCATCTCAACTTCTGCAAAGAAGTACAGTATAGACCAAAACATATGGGGCAGATCCATCGAATGTGGTCTCCTCGAAGATGCAAGTAGGGAACCTCCTGAAGATGCTTTTGAATGGACTTGTTCTCCTGAAAATGCGCCAAACAAACCCGAGTATGTGACCATCACTTTCGAAGCAGGCGTCCCAGTGGCTCTTAACAGCGTTGCTCTTGATCCTCTCACATTGGTAGAGAGAACGAATCATATGGCTGGAAAACATGGGGTTGGTCGTATAGACCACATCGAAGACCGTCTAGTGGGCATAAAATCCCGAGAAATCTACGAATGCCCGGCAGCAACCGTCTTACTAGAAGCTCACAAAGACCTAGAGAAGATGGTCCTTACACGGCACGAGGTCTTGTTTAAGCAGCAAATCGACGCACAATGGGCTTTTTTGGCGTATGCAGGTTTATGGATGGACCCGCTACAGGAAGACCTTGAAGCCTTCATAAACAAAAGTCAAGAAAATGTCACTGGTGAGGTGCGTGTGAAGCTTTACAAGGGTAGCTTTCAGATTGTGGGGCGCTCCTCGCCGATGTCGCTTTATGATCAGAACTTGGTGAATTACAACATTAAAACGGGCTTTAACCAGTCGTACTCTAAAGGCTTCATAGAGCTGTGGGGTCTGCAGACAAGAATGCATAATGTGCTGAAGCGAGAGGCTAAGGAGCAAAAAGCAGCTAAGGGCGGAGCGTAATGTCGAAACTGTTGCGTGGCGGACGGTTATCACCTGTGCGGGAAGACGTTGCCAAGTTTACTTCTTCAATGAAAGACGATGTGAAACTAGCCACAGCTGTCATCGGCATTAACAAAGCACACGTAGTAATGCTATTAGAACAGAAAATCATCAAGCAGTCCGACGGCGCAAAGCTTCTGCAGGCCCTAGTCAAATGCTCCAGCACTGTCTTGGGTGTTTTGGCTGAAGATGTTCACATGGCTGTTGAGGAGACAGTGCTTAAAGAGGTGGGCGAGGCAGCGGGCGGAAACCTACATATCGCGAAGAGCAGAAACGACCAAGTTGTCACAGCCATCCGCATGGAGCTGCGAAACGAGTTGCTCGGTCTGATGCGTGCCGTGGCTCATGTGCAAGCCCACTTAGCTGAAGCGGCAGAAAAACACCTAACCACCGTCATTCTGGAGTACACTCACTTGCAGCCTGCGCAGCCCGTGACGTTCGCCCATTACCTTCTATCGCACTTTGCTGCACTGGAACGCGACCTCCAAAGACTTCAAAGCGCTTACGCACGAGTTAATCTTTGTCCTCTCGGCGCAGGAGCCTTAGCTACAACAAGCTTCCCCATAAACCGCGACCGCACAGCAGAACTCTTGGGCTTCAACGGTTTAGCGGAAAACTCAATCGACGCTGTAGGTAGCCGAGATTTCGTCACTGAAACCCTCGCCGTGGCCACGCTGATTGCCTTGGACCTGAGTCGTTTTGCCGAGGACCTAATAATCTGGAGTTCATCCGACTTCGGAGTAGTAGAGCTTCCAGACGAGTTCACCAGCACAAGCAGCATCATGCCGCAGAAGAAAAACCCCGAGGTTTTGGAGGTCATCCGTGCAAGAGCCAGCCACGTGCTCGGCGATTTTGTGGCTTCAGCCGCTGCGGTGAAGAGCTTGCCATCCGCGTATAACCTCGACTTTCAGGAAATCACGCCTAAGCTCTGGGGATCCATAGAAAACGTTCACGCTTCGTTGGACATGTTCCACAAGCTTCTTCCTAAACTGAAAGTAACCGCGGATGTTTCTGGCAAAACGAACGCGAGCTTTGTGGCTGCAACCGAGTTGGCTAACGTGCTTGTTCGTAAATGTGATGTTCCGTTTCGAACGGCGCACAAGATAGTTGGTGCTCTCGTCAAGTTGTTGATAGAGGCACAACTGACTTTCGCAGATGCTACGCCTGAAATGCTACAGAGCGCGGCTAAGAACGTTGCAGGCATCAAATTAACAGTCAAAGCTGAAGACTTGGAAGCGCTTGCAGATCCGCTTGCGCTGGTTGATGCCTGCAGAGTCAAAGGCGGAGCCGCACCAGCCGAAGTTAAAAGAGCACTGACTGAATGGCAAAAACAACTAGCCATCACTCGAGTCAACATATCCGAGATGGATAGGGCTCTTGAAGAGGCTGAAAACAAACTAGATACGGCGGTCAAGTCATATTTCAGCGAAAACGTAAAGCTTAAAAAAACAAAACGGTAGGTAGTATAGGGCTTTGATATCAGAACAAAGTTCCAGCAAAAATAAAAAAGCGGTTCTCCTGTTAGAAGACGGCACTTTCTTCATCGGCAAAGGGTTTGGCGCAGCATGTAAAATTTCAGGCGAAGTAGTCTTCTCAACATCCATGGTTGGATACCCAGAAGCGCTCACTGATCCCTCATACAAAGGGCAGATTCTAACCTTAACTTACCCGCTTGTAGGCAATTACGGCGTTCCACCCTACGACCTTAACTTCGGCCTCCCGCTCTATTTCGAGTCAGATCGCATCCAGGTGCAGGGCTTAGTTATTCACGAACTGTGCCATGAACCGTATCATTGGGCATCAACAAGAACCCTAGACAAGTGGTTATTGGATGAAGGCGTTCCAGGAATTCACGGTGTTGACACTCGGCACCTTACAAAGAAACTTCGAATGTACGGCGTAATGCTTGGGATTTTACAAGTTTGTGAGGCTGGAGAAGAGCCCAACTTAGATAACCTTTTGCAAGAAGCGAAAAAAGGCATTCCAGACCCCAACTTGACCGATTTAGTTAAGAAAGTAACCGTGAAGGAACCCATTCATTACAAAGTTGGCGGCAAACATACCGTCGTCTTGATTGACTGCGGAGTCAAGTATAGCATTCTGCGGAACCTGTTGAAGCGCGGAATCAACGTGATAAGAGTGCCCTACGACTTCTCAACCAAGGAAATCATGGAATACCATCCAAACGGCGTTTTCCTGAGCAATGGTCCAGGAGACCCGAAAAAATGCGCCAAAACTGTAGAATGCGTCAGAGAACTCGTTGAAAAGGTTCCAATGATGGGCATATGCTTAGGCGCTCAGATACTTGCACTAGCGATGGGCGGAGACACTTACAAGCTGAAGTATGGTCACCGCTCTCAGAATCAACCAGCGCTGGACCTGAAGACTAACCGCTGTTACATAACCACCCAGAACCACGGATACGCCATAGACACGGAATGTTTCTGCAGAATACCGTTGGAACCATGGTTCATGAACCCCAACGACAAAACAATCGAAGGCGTAAAGCATAAGACTAAACCTGTTTTTGCAGTGCAGTGGCATCCTGAAGCGGCGCCAGGACCCTACGACACCGAGTTTCTGTTTGATACGTTTGCAAAATCAATGGAGTATGCTTAAAGATGCCCAAGTTCGATTGGATACGCAAGGTAATGGTGCTAGGAAGCGGTGCCATAAAAATCGGCGAAGCCGCCGAGTTTGACTACTCTGGAAGCCAGTGCCTCAAAGCTCTGCGGGAAGAGGGTATTGAAACTGTCCTGATAAATCCGAACATAGCCACAATTCAAACAGACCCGCGTTTGTCAGGCAAAGTGTATCTTCTGCCTGTGACGCCTGAATACGTGGAGAAGGTCATTCAAAAAGAAAAACCAGACGGAATCTTACTAGGTTTCGGAGGGCAAACCGCCCTGAACTGTGGTAGCGAGCTCGCCCAAAAAGGCATTTTCGAAAAATATGATGTGAAGGTTCTGGGGACTCCTATTGAAGCGATAGAAAGAGCCACAAACAGAGAACTCTTCAAACAAACGATGATTAAAGCTAATGTTCAGGTACTGAGAAGTAAGTCTGCTACCACAGTTCAAGATGCTCTTAAGGTAGCTAGCGAAATCGGCTATCCCGTTATAGCACGTGTTGCTTACACTCTTGGCGGTAAGGGTGCAGGCGTTGCTTACAATGCTTGGGAGTTAAAAGAGATCGTTACACGTGGCTTAGCGCAAAGCAGGATAAATCAAGTGCTTGTGGAAGAGTATGTGGGTCACTGGAAGGAGCTTGAGTACGAAGTCATGCGCGACTACGCGGACAACTGCCTAATCGTTTGTAACATGGAGAACTTGGACCCGATGGGGGTTCACACGGGCGACTCCATAGTCGTTGCGCCTTCGCAGACTCTGACAAACCGCGAGTACCACCTTATGCGATCCGCAGCCATAACCGCAATACGAAGTTTAGGCATAATCGGCGAATGTAACATTCAATGGGCTTTGCACCCGAAGTCCGAAGAGTTCCGCGCTATCGAAGTCAACTCACGTATGTCAAGAAGCTCTGCGCTCGCAAGTAAAGTAACAGGATACCCGTTGGCGTACATAGCCACGAAACTATCCATTGGCTACCTTCTTCCCGAACTAATTAACGAAGTCACAGGGGTAACTACCGCCTGTTTTGAACCAGCCCTCGACTACGTCACAATCAAAATCCCCCGATGGGACTTGCAGAAATTCAAAAACGTAGATCGCCACATAGGCCCCCAAATGCGTTCCGTAGGCGAAGTAATGGCTATTGGGCGTTGCGTAGAAGAGGCGCTGCAAAAAGCGGTGCGGATGCTCGACATCGGCAAGAAAGGTTTGGTCTGTAACGAAGAGGACTCGGAACCTGATCCAATTGAACGAATTAAGGATGTGCTGGCGAACCCAACTGACGAGAGACTTTTCAAAATAGTCAAAGCCTTGAAAATGGGCATTTCAGTAGAGGAGATCTACCGCCTGAGCGGTGTTGACCCCTTCTTCCTCTACAAAATCCAGAATATTATTAACTTGGAAAGAAAGCTCTGCACGTTAAATCTTAAAGACGGCGATGCAACAGAAGTTGTGAGAGAAGCGAAGCGTCTCGGGTTCTCCGATGCGCAGATTGCTATTTGTCAAGAAACCAAAGAACCCGCGATAAGAGAATTCAGAAAAAAAGCGGGCATAACTCCGTCAATAAAGCAGATTGACACTTTGGCGGCTGAGTGGCCAGCTAAAACTAACTACCTTTACCTCACATACGGCGGAAACGAGGATGACATAGAACTGAGCAAAGACGAGAGCAAGGTTATTGTGCTGGGTGCTGGGGTCTTCAGAATAGGCTCAAGCGTGGAATTTGACTGGTGCGGGGTCAACACGATTTGGGCGCTTGAGAAAAACGGCGTCAAAGAAGCTATAATGGTTAACTACAACCCTGAAACGGTTTCAACAGACTACGACATTTCTGATAAGCTGTACTTTGAAGAATTAACTACTGAGAGAATTCTGGACATTTATGAGAGAGAAAATCCGTTAGGCGTAATCACCAGTGTTGGCGGGCAGATTCCAAACAACTTGGCGTTGAAACTGGCGAATGCTGGAGTAAAATTGCTCGGCACCTCAGCAGAAAACATTGATTTAGCCGAGGACCGGTCAAAGTTCAGCGCGCTTCTGGATCAGTTGGGCATTCCTCAGCCGAGTTGGAGCAAACTTACATCCATAGACGATGCTAAACGGTTCGCGGAGAAAATCGGTTACCCGGTAATCGTGCGTCCAAGCTATGTGCTGTCAGGCTCCGCCATGCGTGTGGCATATGGCGAAACTGCGCTGGAAAACTTTCTCAAATTAGCAGCCAAAGTTTCACGTGAGCATCCAGTGGTGATTTCCAAGTTTATAGACAAGGCGAAAGAGGTTGAGGTGGATGGCGTATCTGACGGAGAAATCGTTCTGATCGGCTCTATAATGGAGCATGTGGAAAATGCTGGTGTTCACAGCGGCGACGCGACAATGAGCATTCCACCTCATACGCTGTCTCCTGAAATCCAGAGCAAGATTGAGGAAGCAACAGAAAAAATTGTCAATGCACTAAATATCAAGGGGCCATACAACATTCAATACTTGGTGAAGGAAGGCGACGTTTACGTAATCGAGTGCAATCTGAGGGCTTCGCGATCGCTGCCTTTCGTGAGCAAGACTAGGGGGATAAACATGATAGAACTTGCCACCCTTGCGATGCTGGACAAAAAGTTTAGTGAGATCAAGTATTGTGGTTTACCTCCCACACGCCATGTCGGCGTTAAAGTTCCCCAATTCAGTTTCATGCGTTTGAGCGGTGCAGACCCGGTTCTTGGAGTGGAGATGCTGAGTACAGGAGAGGTTGCGTGCTTGGGCGCGAATTTCCCTGATGCCTTCAGCAAGGCGTTGCAATCCGCAGAGTTTCGCATTCCTCCCAAGGGTGGCTCAGTTCTGATAACTGTGGGTGGTGAAGAGCAAAAACAGAGAGTTTTGCCAATCGCCAAGGCGTTTGAAGCTATGGGCTTTCAGATATACGCGACAGAGCACACTGCTGAGGCACTGAAAGCAGGGGGAATAGGGCAAGTGACGATTTTGCACAAGGTCAAGGAAACAAGGGTGCACCCAAATATCTTGGACTTCCTGCAAGAGCAGAAGATTGACCTAGTGATTAATGTACCAACAACAAACAAACAGGCGAAATACTCTGAGATTTTAACTGATGGTTACGTTATTCGTCGTCAGGCGGTGGAGTTCAATGTTCCAGTGATTACCAACCTCGAGCTAGCCTCAGCTTTGGTTCAGGTTTTGCAGCAGAGAGATCAGAATGGAAAGTCGATTCAATCTCTGAACGAGTATATGGACGACCTTCCTTGGAAGCTCTGGTAACCTTTTTCTGCCGGCATCTGACTGACCTTTCCAAATTTGTTACGGAAATCGACTTGCAAAATCCTTATTTTCTTAAAGAAAACATCAGACATATACGATATCCGTAGCATAGATAAGTAAATCGCAAAGTTTAAATAAACCCTCCCTTGAATCATAAACCTCAACTGAGGAAAATGAAATGACAGTTTTCAGTGGTTGCTACACAGCGTTGGTTACCCCGATGACCAAGCTTCGAGAAATCGACTATGAGGGATTGCAGCGGCTAGTGGAGTTTCAGTCGAGAGAAGGTGTTAACGGCATCCTGGCGGTGGGAACAACAGGAGAGAGTCCAACCTTAGACTGGAACGAGCACAACAAAGTCATCGAAAGAATCCATGAAAACGCTGGCGTAGGGGTCTTAACAATAGCGGGAACAGGAAGCAATAGTACACGAGAAGCAATCGACGCGACAGCTCATGCCAAACACATTGGCGTAAATCACGTCTTGCTTGTTGATCCTTACTACAACGGTCCCAGTAGTCTCGAAATACGCTGTGAGTACATCGAGCCCATTGCACGCGCTTTTCCTGAAACACAAGTCATACCCTACGTCATTCCGGGCAGGACAGGAACCCAATTGCTTCCACAGGATATTGCCTTGCTTCATCAGCAGTATCCAAACGTGCGCTCGGTGAAGGAAGCTACAGGCGATCTTGATAATATGAAACTTACGCGCAAACTGTGTGGAACAGACTTTGACATACTTTCTGGTGACGATGACAAAACGTTGGCCATGATGGCTCACCCGGATATCACAGCTTCCGGCGTAATCTCGGTAGCAAGCAATGTGGCACCCCGTGCAGTCTCAGAGATGGTTAATCTTGCTCTGAAGGGCAACGTGGACAGTGCTGAAAAACTCGCAAATGCTTTGCAGCCCTTGTTTGCCCTCGTCACTGTTAAGACACAAGAGCAAACGCCCATGGGGACAGTTCAATGCAGAGCTCGTAATCCTGTAGCCTATAAAACGCTGATGAATATCTTAGGCATGCCTTCAGGACCTGCTAGGCAACCACTTGGAAAAATGACCCGAAAAGGCTTGGAAGTAGTGCTCACCAACGCGCGCAAGGTCTACGAAAACAATCCGGAAATTCTCAAGCCGGCAGAGTCGTTTTTCGACGTTGATTTCCAAGTACGATTGTACAATGAACGGTATTGGCAGGGACTGTTTTATGCTTAGGCTTTGCATTGCAGGGGTCCTAGGCAGGATGGGCAGTGCTATCGTCCGAGAAGCATCTTCAAAAGGCTTTGAAATTGCAGGTGCGACTGAAGCTCCTGGAAATGTTTTTTTGGGCAAGAGCCTGCGGGAGATGGGTCTCAGCGATTCAGATACGACGATTTTGAGTGCCATCCACACCGCTAGAGCTGTGGCGGAGGCGGATGTTTATGTTTCTTTTGCTACACCCGCTGCTGAGGTCCAGAATATCCCCACAGTTGCAGATCTGGGGAAGAAGATCGTGCTTGGCACCACTGGTTTCAACGCTGAACAAAATCAGTTTGTTCGCGGAGCCATGGAAGGCAAGGTTCCAGCAGTTTTTTCTCCAAACTTCTCTGTTGGTGTTAATATATTTTTCAAAATAGCTAAGGAACTGGAGGCTTTCCCGATTGATTATGATTTCAGCATAAGTGAAATCCATCACACGGGGAAAAAGGATGCCCCCAGTGGGACGGCAAAGAGACTCGGCGAAATAGTGGCAGCATCGCGAGGCTATTTTAAGACAGTCTCTGGTCGTGAAGGGCTTAGCCCTCGTTTGGCAGGTGAACTTGAGATATCAGCCCTAAGAGCAGGGGGAATTCCTGGAATTCATGATTTGATAGTTGCTGGTCCTCACGAATTGCTTAGAATTGAGCATACCGCATTCTCCCGTAGTGTGTTTGCTCAAGGGGCAGTCTATGCAGCAAAATGGTTAAGCAGTCAGTCTGAATGTCGAATTTTCACGATGGAAGACGTTCTCGGTTTGCATTAGCAGAAGGCGGCTCGGAATGGGCAAGAGAGTTGTTGTCAAATTCGGTGGTGCAGATCTTGCCTCTGGCGAAAAGGTTCATCGTGCAGCTGAAATGGTTGTTCAGTCCTTGTACGAGGAGGTCGTGGTTGTCGTTTCAGCCATGGGCTCAGCCACAAATGGTTTGATCGAGACAATCAGTCATTTAGGAAATGTGCACGAAAAGGATGTAGCAGAAATTGTATCCATGGGTGAGAGAACGAGTGCAAGGGTTTTCTGCTCCGCCCTTAGAGCGCTGGGGGTGAAAGCTCAGGTTTTCGATCCGACTGATGATAACTGGCCCATAATTACTGACTCAGATTTCTGTGAGGCAAAGGTTGACCTGGAACAGACGCGTTTGCTTGCCCAGCGTTTCATTTCTCCTATTCTAGACAACACGATTCCTGTCATCTGCGGTTTCTTGGGCCGAGATTCCGAGGGACATGTGACAACCCTTGGAAGAGGGGGAAGCGACACGACTGCTTTGCTTCTCGCCAACTGTCTCGATGCAGACGAAATTGTTTTGGTTAAGGAAACGACTGGTGTTTTATCCGCTGATCCAAGGATCGTGCCAGATGCGAGATCCTTAAGTAAGCTAGATATACATGAGATGTTCGACTTGGCGCAAGGTGGTGCCAAAATAGTAAAGGCTGAATCGCTAAGGTACAAACTGCCCAATCAGACACTCAGGATAGTGGATTTCGCTTCTGGAAACATTGCTCAAGGTGGAACAGAGATCACTGGTTCTTTGAAGATAAACTCGGTAGAGATACAAAACCAGGTAGATTTGATGGCCATCAATGTGGTTTGCGAAGTCAGTACGGACAATTTGAGTAAGATACTCTCTGTGCTCGGGGAGAAACCGATGTACGGCGTCAGTTCGGGTAAGCGGTCAATCACGGTTTTCACGTCTAATGGTAATGTGAATTCCGTTGTGAAGGATCTCCATGGTATATCAGGCTTCAAAGCGGTGAGCCACAGAGAAAAAGTGGCGCTGCTTCAAGTGAGCCACCCTGTTTTCATCGATTCGCCAGGTGGAGTAGCCAAAATCAGCAGTGCGTTATATGAAGCAGGCATAAACATAATAGAGGTAACTACTAGCAAGGCTACCATCAACGTTTTTATTGAAGAAACTCAACTCAAGAAGGCAATGGAAGCGATAAGCAATGTCTTTGGATCGTAGAGTAGCCATTCTTGGCGCAACAGGAGCAGTTGGTCAGCGTTTCATCCAGCTGTTGCAAAGACACCCTTGGTTCAAAATTGAAGTGCTTGCTGCATCTGAGAAATCTGCAGGCAAGAAATTCGGTGAGGCATGCAATTGGGTTATGGAATCGCGGTTACCGAAAGAGATGGCAGAGATGCCAGTGGTCAACGCTGACGTTGAGTCGGTTAAGAATGCTGGCGAGGTTGATTTGGTCTTCTCTGCTCTACCTGGTGATCTGGCGGGACCGGTGGAAGCCGAGTTTGCAGGTTTGTATCCTGTCTTTAGCAAGGCGAGTGCGCATAGAATGGGAAAAGACATTCCATTGCTCATTCCTGAGGTTAACCCTGAACATATCGGGCTCGTTCCTATCCAGAGAAAAGCTCGAGGTTGGAAGGGCTTTATAGTGACTGATCCTAACTGCTGTACGATTCAGTTGGTTCTCTCATTGAAGCCTCTCATGGCTTTTGGGCTAAGACAGGTTGTTGTTACGACGATGCAGGCTTTGAGCGGTGCAGGGTATCCAGGTGTGCCATCATTGGACATAATCGATAATGTGGTTCCTTTCATTTCCAAAGAAGAGGACAAGATTGAGGAGGAGCCTCTGAAGATACTCGGCGCTTTCGACGGCATGGGAATTAGGCCTGCTGAGTTCCAGATGAGTGCGAGCTGTAACCGAGTTAACGTGAAAGATGGTCACTTGGAGTCGGTGTTTGTGAAGCTTGAACGTGAACCAACTTTGACTGAGGTCAAGGAAGCCTTCACCCGTTTTAGTGGTGAGCCTCAGAGGTTGAGACTTCCTTCGGCACCAGCCAGACCTATCATCGTGCGAGAAGAGCAGAATCGCCCTCAGCCTCGGTTTGACAGGGATGAAGGAAAGGGGATGAGCATTGTAATAGGAAGAATAAGGAAAGACCCAATTATGACTGTTAAGTACATATGTTTAGGGCACAATACAATTCGCGGTGGTGCAGGCGCAGGTATCCTTAGCGCTGAACTGCTTGTGAAGAAAGGCTTAGCCTAAGCCTTGTTTTCAAGGCATCTTCTGGTGATTTGGGATGCAGGCTCTTAGTTGGCCATTAGAGAATCGGCACGGCGAACTATACTTTGATGGAGTATCTGCGACAAAGCTGGCTAAGGAATTTGACACTCCGCTTTACGTTCTCAGCGAGAGTCGGATTAGAGACAACTACAGACGTCTTTTCCAAGCGCTCTCTAAAAACTATGGAAAAATCCGAATATATTATGCAATGAAAGCAAATTCGAATCTTTCTGTGCTGAAAGTATTGGAAACAGAGGGTGCATGTGTCGATACAGTGAGCCCTGGCGAAGTATCCCTTGCAATCAGGGCTGGTTTTCGTGCTGAGCGGATTCTGTTCACGGGGACAAGTGTTAGAAACGACGAGTTAAGATTTCTCACAGGCACCAGCGTGGCAATTAATATAGATTCTATGTCGCAACTAAATAGACTGCTTGGCGCAGTGGTGCCTAATTTCCTTTCTGTACGAGTTAATCCTGAAATAGGTGCTGGGCATCACAGTCACGTTATTACTGCTGGCAGACATTCAAAATTCGGTTTGTGGGAACAAGATACAATAGAAGCTTACAGTACTGCGGAGAAAGCAGGCGTCAAACGCTTCGGGATTCAAATGCATTTAGGGTCGGGGATACTAGACCTGAAGCCTTTCGTCCTAACCCTTGAAAAACTCCTGAATATCGCAAAACATGTTCACGACCAAGTTGGCATTGACTTCGATTTCATAGATGTTGGTGGTGGGCTAGGTGTTCCCTACAAGCCCGAAGATGAAGAACTAGACTTGACGAGTTTCTCAGATGCTGTCCTTGCCGTGTTTAAGCGTAGAATAAGTGAATTTGATTTGGGTGAACCATTTCTCCATTTGGAACCGGGTAGGTATTTAGTCTGTGATGCTGGTATTCTACTAACTGCTGTGAATACGGTCAAGACTACGCCATTCAAGCACTTTGTCGGTGTTGATGCTGGATTCAATACGTTGGTTAGACCCGCAATGTATGGGTCATATCATCCCGTGGTTGTTGCGAATAAGCTTGGTGCTGCGGAAGAAGAAACATACGATGTTGTGGGACCTATTTGTGAGTCAGGTGACACTTTGGCGGGGGGAAGAAAGTTGCCCAGAATTGTGGAGGGTGATTTGTTGGCTATTTTGAACGCTGGAGCATATGGTTTCGCAATGAGTTCGCAGTATAACTCCCGACCTAGGGCTGCAGAGGTTTTGGTTAAGAATGGTGAGTACACCGTGGTCCGCAAGCGTGAGACATTGGAGCATTTGCTGGTTGGGCAACGGGTGGCAGAGTGGTTGCAGTGATTTTTTGGAAAATGCACAGTTTGGGCAACGATTACATCCTAGTCGATAACAGGTCGCTTCAAACAACGAGCGAGGTTGCAGCCATCCTAGCTAGGAAGCTTTGCGAACGAAGGTTCTCGATAGGTGCAGACGGACTGCTTCTTCTTGGCAACTCAACAATTGCTAACGTGAAAATGAACATCTTCAACGCTGACGGAAGCGAAGCTGAAATGTGTGGCAACGGCATCCGTTGCTTCGCAAAGTACAGCTATGAAAACAAGATCACAAGGGAGACCGACTTTAGCATAGAAACTCTGGCTGGCGTCAAAAGAATTTGGCTTACCATAGAAGGCGAAGAAGTCACATTCGTGAAGGTTGATATGGGTGTGCCAGAGTTGGACAGAAGCAAGATTCCAATGATTGGCAATGGGACCTGCATAGATGTCGATCTGAGAGTTGCAGGTCAGAAATACGCTGCAACTTGCCTCTCGGTAGGCAACCCTCACTGTGTCATATTCGTTGACGATGTTGATACTTTTCCAGTGCAACGTGTTGGTTCGAAAATTGAAAATCACAAGTCTTTTCCGAAGAGGACAAATGTGGAGTTTGCTCAAGTCCTGAACCGGAATGAACTGAAGCTTCGGGTGTGGGAACGCGGTTGCGGCGAAACTTTGGCATGTGGAAGTGGGGCCTGTGCCACTGTAGTAGTTGCAAGGATGCTTGGAAAAGTTGACGAGAAGGTCACGGTTCACTTGATGGGGGGTGATTTGGAAGTGGAATATGCGGAACGTCTGTTTCTGAGTGGTTCGGCGGAGAAGGTTTTTGAGGGCAGGCTGTTTGATTGAGGATGTGAGAAACTCATGAATGTTGAGTTTGCTGATAGAGTTAAGAGGATTCCGCCATACTTATTCGCCGAGATCGAGAAGTTGATAAAGGAGAAAACTGCTCAAGGCGCGAATCTCATTAACTTGAGCGTGGGTGATCCTGACATTCCGCCTCCAGAGTTCGTAATCGATGCGCTTCGGGATGAAGTAAGTAATCCAAAGAATCATAACTACTCTTTCAGTCAAGGCGAGCCTGAATTCCGTGAAGCAGTGGCTAACTGGTATAAGAACCGTTTTGATGTAGAACTGGAACCAGATCAGGTTGTTGCTTTGTTGGGTTCAAAGGAGGGTTTAGCCAACATCGCGAGAGCGTTCGTGAACCCTGGGGACCGTGTTCTCATTCCTGACCCAGCTTACCCAGTCTATGCCAATGGTGGTACTATACTCTGTGACGGTGTTCCGGTTTCGATGCCTCTGCTCGAAGAAAATGGCTTCAAGCCCGATCTATCCGCGGTGGAGAATGTGAAGGCTATGATGATGTTTCTTAACTATCCTAACAACCCCACTGGCGCGACGGTGGACAAGCGATTTCTCGAAGAGGTTGTTGCTTTTTCAATTGAAAACAACATAATCCTTTGTTATGACAATGCGTATTCTGAGATAGCTTTCGACGGATACCGAGCACCCAGCATCTTGGAAATTGATGGCGCTATAGAAGTGGCGGTCGAATTTCACTCATGTTCAAAAACTTTCAGCATGACTGGAGACCGGATAGCCTTTGCAGTCGGTAACAATCAGCTGATCAGTGGATTAGCAAAGGTTAAGTCACAAGTTGATTCAGGACCGCCGGTTTACATTCAGAAAGTGGCTGCCAAGGCCCTAGATAGCTACACAAGCGGCGAGTTGCCTGTCTTCTTGGAGAAAAGCAATCAGGTTTTCGCTGAAAGACGCGATGCGCTGGTTGATGGCTTGTGCTCATTGGGTTTCACCTGCAAAAAGCCAAAAGCCACGTTCTACATTTGGTTAGACTGTGAATCCTCTTCCCTGGAGTTCGCAAGCAAGCTGCTTAGTGTTGGCATAGTAGTGACGCCTGGCATTGGCTTTGGGGCTTATGGAGAAGGTTACGTGCGGTTGGCGTTGACCCAACCCAGAGAGCGGATGGTTGAGGCTTGCAAGAGACTCTCTGCGCTTTTCAGGCGTTCAGAAAAGTAGCTAAATAGCTTTCCAGCTCACAGCGTGAAGTGTTATATGCTTTCTATGAAGGCAATCTGAAGAATAGACAAAGGCAATAGCGCAAGCTTTCAACGTTTAGCTTTGTTGTGGTTGAGGTAGGGGTTGCATTTGCACATTTTGCATTATAGGTGCGAAGTTTTTCTGGGCACGTTTTTTCTTAAGGACAGACAATTTCTTGATTTCTTCGGTATTAACAATTCCTTTAGTTAGATCAAGTTTCTCCAGAAGCCTTTTTCCAATGTCTGAGCGCACTATCACTGTTGAGTATCCATCTGGGCTGCCAACTGAGCCAACAGAAATGTCAGCAAGTCTGGCTGTGAAGTCATCACAATAGATGCAACCATTTTCGACCGCTTTGTTCAGTTCCTTAACGCTGCATGAGTATTCTTTTCCATCAACCTGCACGAAGTATTTTCCTTTGTGTATTTGGGTCTTCTCTGCCCTATCTAAGTCTAAACCAAGTAGTCTGTGTGTTTCTTCTTTTAGCTTTTCATAGTCGAAAGCTTCAAAACAGAACAAACCGACTGTTGTGATTTCGACATCTGGGAATTCATTGAGGACAATTTGCTGTATTCTTCTTGCTGCTCTAGTTTCACAAGCAGTGCCTACAACTGCAATTCTTCTTTTTCCTGTTCCTATTAGGTCACCAAGTTTTGACATCATTTTGACTCGTAGATATTTTGTTCCTTTGGCTTTCATGATTTCTTCAGTATTTTCTGCTATTAATGCTTCAGAGTCGTAGCCATCTGTTCTCTGGACTACAATGGCGGCATCAAACAAGGCCTTTTGCATGCCTGATACAAGCACTGCAGTGGCAACTCCCCCGTCCTGTCCGTCTATTGTACTTTTTGCTGCAAACACTTCATTGTAAACGCCAAAGTCTTCATCTTTTATTCCTTTCAAGAATTGTTGTTCAATTCTTTCTATGTCTTGTGGAAGAGTTGGATACGTGTTTATCTGTATTCTTCTAGAATTTGTTGGGCATACAATGGCGCAGGCTCCGCATCCAATGCAATCGTCAGAAAGCTTACGATAAGGAGTTGTGACTTCCAGTGCCCCGCCTCGGTTTGCAAAGTTAATAGCATATATGCCAATGCGTTCTTCACAAACACGAGCGCACAAACCACAAAGAACGCAATCCTCCTCAGCGTCCTCTATCCAGAATTGAGGCTTTTGAACAACACCGTATTCTCGGGCTAAATCCTGTACCTTCTTGACTTTTGGGCAACGCGCCAACAATAACTCGAGAAGTAGCTTGCGCGTTTTCAGAACTTTTTCAGATTTTGTCGAGACTGTAAGTCCTTCTTCAGCAGGGTAATTGCAAGCAGTCACGATCCTTTTTCTTCCTCGCTTATCCGTTATTTCTACGGAGCACAAGCGACAAGCCCCGTAAGGAGAAAGAGAACTTGCGTAGCAAAGCGTGGGGATATCAATGCCCCTTCTTCTTGCCACATCGAGAATGGAGTCACCCTCTCTGGCATTCGCATCTTTGTCGTCTATTCTTAAGGTTACCTCGTTTACTTCCATTCTAGTTTACAATCCCCTGTCATTTTTTGGCTTTTTCGTCTTTCTTTATCCATCGCTGGTCTTCTGGAACGGGCTGCGGAACTGGTTTGCCCGATATTTTTTGAACCGCTCTAAACGCTGGCGGACAAACTTCGAAGCAAGTTCCGCATTTCGTGCATTTTGTTTGGTCAATGATGTGTATCTTGTTTCGTTCACCATCAATTGCCCCTACGGGGCAACTCCTGAAACAAAGCGTACACGCAGCGCATTTCGCGGGGTCGACATAGTATGACAACAGGCTTTTGCATACCAATGCTGGGCATCTTTTCTCCTTCACGTGTGCCTCATATTCATCGTTGAAATAGCGGAGTGTGGTCAGCATAGGATTCGCGGCAGTCTGTCCAAGAGCACAAAGAGATGCGGTACTGGTTGCTTCTGCTATTTCTTGAAGCGTTTCGATATCTCCTTCTTTTCCCTTGCCTGCGACTATGCCACCCAGTATCCTTCTTGCCTGCTTCAATCCTTCTCGGCAAGGTAAGCATTTACCGCATGATTCATCAAAAAGGAAGTCAACAAAATATCGGGCGACGTCTACCATGCAGGTATCCTCATCCATCACTATTAACCCACCGGAGCCCATGATTGAACCTAGTTTAGCCAGTTCTTCGAAGTCCACCTGAGAATCAAGATATTGCTCAGGAATAACGCCTCCTGATGGTCCACCAGTTTGAACACCCTTGAACTTCTTTCCGTTGCGAATTCCACCACCTATTTTGAAAATTATATCCCGTAATGTTATTCCCATTGGTACCTCGGCAAGTCCTGTATTGTTCACTTTTCCTGCCAAAGCAAATATCTTGGTGCCTGTGCTTCCTTTGGTACCTATGGATGCAAACCATTCGGCACCATTGTTTATTATGAGAGGTACGTTTGCCCATGTCTCGACATTGTTTAGTGTGCTTGGCTTATCCCAGAGACCTTTTTCTGATGTGTGGACATATTTTGGTCTTGGCGCCCCAACTTTTCCTTCTATTGCTGTCATTAGGGCACTCGATTCGCCTGACACAAACGCTCCGGCTCCTCTATGGATCTTGACATTGAAATCGAAACTTGAGCCGAGAATGTTTTTACCCAAGAATCCATACTGCTCAGCTTGTTCTATTGCTGTATGCATGTTTTCAACTGCAAGAGGGTATTCTTGGCGGACGTAAATGAACCCTTCGTGTGAGCCAATGGTGTATGCCCCTATTATGAGACCTTCAAGGATACTGTGTGGGTTTCCTTCCATTAATGCACGGTTCATGAAGGCACCAGGGTCGCCTTCGTCGCAGTTGACAATGACGTATTTGGGTTCTCCATGTGCGTTTTTTGTGGACTCCCATTTTCGGCCGGTTGGGAAACCTCCTCCACCACGACCACGCAAATTGGACTTCTTAACTTCGTTGAGAACTTGTTCGGGCGTCATTTCGTAGAGGGCTTTTGCTAGGGCTGTGTAGCCTCCGAGCAAGATGTAGTCTTCTATCTTTTTCGGGTCTACTTTTGCATTATTATCCAAGAGCAGCCTTTTTTGATATTTGTAGAATGGGATTTCGGAGAGGTTTTTTTCCCCTTTATCTGTGACAGGATCGGCGTAGAGTAATCGTTCAATGATTTCCTTATTAACCAAAGTCTTCGATACGATGTTAGGGACGTCGGTAGCCCCTACCTTGAAATAGTAGATTTCTTCAGGGTATACAACGATTCTTGGACCTTTTTCACAGAAGCCTAGGCAGCCTGTCTCCTTAAGCTCGACTTTGCCTTCCAAGCCCTGTTTTCTGATTTCTGATTTGAATGCTTTGAGGGCTTCTTTTACGCCGAGAGCTTCGCAACCAGTGCTGATGCAAACAGCAATGGCGGGTTTTTTTGGGTCTTGCTTGGCAAGCATGTCCTTTCTGAGTCTTTTCAGGTCATCTGGGGATTGCAAACGCTTCATGTTTTTTTCATTCCTTGGCTAGGTGTAGCTTGAAAGAAGTTTCTCGATACCCGCGGACGTGAGTTTTCCGTGATATTGTTCATCTATCTCAACAACTGGTCCTAGGGCGCAACAACCTAGGCAGTTGACTGTCTCGAGCGTGAACTTGCTGTCATGTGTTGTCTCGCCTGCTCTAATGCGCAGCGTACGTTCAATTGAGTCCAGAATCCTCAGTCCTCCGCGTACGTAACAAGCAGTTCCCGCGCATACTCTGACTAAGTGTTGGCCTCGAGGTTTGAGGCTCAAAGCAGTATAGAAGCTGGCAACTCTGTAGATTTCGCTTGTTGGGATCTTCAACCTCTTGTTTATTCTAATCACCGCCGCTGGAGGTATCCAGTTTAGGTTGCGTTGTATGTCGAGCAACAATTGAATCAGAATGCCTGTTTCGCCTGTGTATTCGTCGATTATTTTGTCTATTTGGTCAGTAATCATTTTGAATCAGCCAACGTGTTGAAATACAAGAAGATCTTGTTCTCCTAAATAAGGTTTGTTTGACGTTGATTAACCTTCTATATACTGTATATATTCAAATAGTAGTTGTATTAATGAAAGCTGTGAATGATGAGGGATAGACTTGGAACGAAGAATAATGTCCCTAGGTAGATCGTCGATGGTAATATCTCTTCCAAAGAATTGGATGCAATTGAACGAGTTGAAGAAAGGTGATGTCGTTTCCTTTGCTATTCAGCGTGATCGGTCTTTGGTTGTTTATCCAAGCACTCAGAAGAGGGATCGGTCTAAGGAAATTACTCTTCGCGTCGGTCAAAATGACGATGAGGTATTGATTACTCAGAGAATATTGGGCTCTTTCTTCAATGGCTACTCAGGTATTACGCTTATTTCTGAAAAAATCTTCTCAGTCCAACAGCGAAAAGCGATCAGGACCATTGCTGGAATGCTTTACATGAGAGTAATGGAGTCTGATTCCAAAGGTATGTACATTCAAACCCTGCAAGATGAGTCAAAGGCTTCTCTTGAGCAGGCAATTCACAGGATGCATCTGATTTCTCATTCCATGTGTGAGGACACACTGAACGCGCTGAAGAATCAAGATGTTGCATTGGCGAAGTCTGTTTTTTCTCTTGACGATGATGTTGATCACTTTGCTTTTTTCATTATCAGAATACTTCGAAGCGCTGCCCAAGAACCTGCCTTAGCAAACGAACTTCGAATAGATCCGCTAGACTGCATTGATCAACTGACTCTTGTGCTCCTGATGGAGCATGCGGCTGACTTCGCTGCCAGTATAGCAAGTCACGTAATAATGCTAGACGGTGCTCAACAAAAAATACCTGACGACCTACTGGAACTCATGTTTATTGCAGGAACAGAGGCGGTTGATTTGTATGTCAGGTCTGTCAGTGCTTTCTTTTCCAAAGATGTTCCATTCTCAGTCGAGATACTGAGAAAGCAGCAGGCGATTGAGCAGCTGGATCGGGAAATTGCTTCTAGGTCGTTTACGGGTGAACAAAAAAATGCGGAATTAGTATGCGGGATATGTTTCATCCGGGATGGCATAAAAAGAATTGCGGACTGTGCCGCAAACATTGCTGAGATTGCAGTTAATAGGGCTTTCAAGATTATTGAGTAGCGGTTTTTGACGATGGATAGGTCAAGGTTAGCGATAGTCTTGCTGGGAATAAGTCTTTTTGTAGCAGTTTGCGCGCGAGCGGCAGCGCTATGTTGTAGTTGTAAAGCTCTTTTCCCCCGCTTCGTGCCTCGTGAAGTATCTCTTTTTCCAGTTTGTGCTTCAATTCGCCTACTGCTAGAGCTCCGATGGAGAATATCCCGGTAGCCATTTCTCTCATGTCGTCCTTAAGCTCGATTCCTTCTGCTCCTAGTGGAGGGACGGCGTTAATGTCGACTATTACTTTTATGGTTTTGACTTTGTTTAGCATCTCTTTGTCTATGATTCTGACGCCTCTTATTCCTGCGCACATTATTACATCTGCTTTGTCAAGGATTTCGAGTTTGTTAGCTGCTGTTGGCGCGAAGATGCCTTGAACTTGAACGCCATGATCCCTGGCCAAGTTCTTTGCGATGCCCTCTGCGTGTTCTTTTCCGTCTGTGCGGTTCGGGTTAAGGCTGGCAATTATTACGTTGCACCCCATTTTGGCAAGTAGAACAGCTGCGATTTGTCCAACTGCGCCTGTGCCGAGAATCGCGCAGGTTTTGTCTTTCAGTTGACCTAGTTTGCTTGTCAGAAGCGCGTTTTCGGTTTTTGCAACCATGGCTGCGGCTGTGGTGTAAGCTCCTGCTGGGTCGACGATTATGCTTCCTTTGAATGGCGGGAACATAGAGCTACTTACTGCTTTGTAGACTTCTTCTGCTTTTTCTGCGTTTTTTCCTCCGATAAGAAAGACGGTGTTTTTGGCTCCTTTTGGGCCTCTTGAAAGCAAGGCGTCGAGCGTGATTGTTTTTGCCTCTTCAGGATTTATGTTTTCATATGGGATTACGGCATTGTATCCGGAGTCGTAGGCCATGCAGATGTCAAATGGACTGGCTTTGGCATCCGTGTCCAAATAGAAGAGCAGGAATGGCGGATTCTCAGCGGCTTTTGCAATGACCGGTTTCACTTGTATTTGTATAGACTGCAGCCAATTTTCCAACTCGCGTGTGGATGGGATTTCTGCACTTGTTGAAACAACTTTCTTCGAGATCTTTGCAACCTCGACTTTGACTTTCATAGATTCTAGCAGTTGTCTGACCCCTGCTACGTGTTCCGGACTGCATATGTGAAGGCACGTGATTTCTTCCTTTGTGGCGATCTCTCTGGCCATGTCCAAAATTCCCATAACGATCCAGCTTTCTCGTATTGGAAAAGCAACTTCGTGCTCTTGTTCTTTTATCTCAGATTGCAGGCTTTGCCCGTAGGCGACCAGATATTCTTTTTCCATTGTGTCGTCTTTTTCTCTGGCAGTGGGCAAGTTGTCTATCGCTTTTATCACGCTGTCTCTTAGCTCTATCCTTTTGTCTATTGTTGAGGCTATGTAGGTCTTTGCATTTTCGTCAATGTCAACAGGGTAGAACGGAATGTTGTTTCTTTGGAACGCATCCGCTATGATGCTTTCGGTGAAGTCTTTTTTGCTTCTCATGCCTAGTTCTTCTGTGGCAAAGTCCAGTTTGACTTTGGCGATCACACTTTCCAGGAACTTGTAGAAGCCTATTGATGGTTTGTAGAGTGTCTGCAATGGATCTGTGTTGGAAGCAGTAGAGGGCTCGTTGACTCGAAAGGGTTCGTTGTATTCCTTTTCCATTATTAGAACTGTTAGTGTCTTCTTTTCTAATGGTTTCATTTCAAGTACGTTCATTTGATTTTACCTCCAATTGCATAATATCTAATGGAGAATATATACTTAGTCGAAATACCATATATGTATGTATATGGCATATATATTAAAAACGCGAAAAAGATGGAAAAACGTCTATTAGATTTCGGTCTTTCCCTGTGCTTCCTCGGCAAAGATGGGTGGCTGTGTCAATTTGCTTTTGATCTTCAACTTCCCGCTCTTTGCATGCGGCTTCCTAAGCAGTGTATCATTGTATTTTTCGATTTCACGTGCCTCTTCTGCGAGCCTAGCTGCTATTTGAGCTATTTCGTGGGCACAAGTAACTAGGTAGACGTATTTCTCGCTTTCTTTCTCGATGAAACATGCTTGAACGTTTATTTCAGCAAGCTTTTCAGCGAGGGCATATGCGGCCATAGCCTTTGCCTTAGCGTAGGGGTTGTTAAGTTCAGCGT
The DNA here is from genome assembly GCA_964591705.1 of uncultured Candidatus Bathyarchaeia archaeon. Lineage (GTDB taxonomy): Archaea > Thermoproteota > Bathyarchaeia > Bathyarchaeales > Bathycorpusculaceae > UBA11855. The sequence goes on from CAZQCX010000005.1 coordinate 50,213, forward strand.
TATCTCGGATGGCGGCAAGATCAATTATGAGTCTTGGCAAATCCGGGGGTTGCCCAGCTTTGAGCGCCTCAACCACTTTGTCGATTTCTTGGTGCACTATTCGATAAGCTCCCGAGACAGCGAGCACCTTGCTGATGTTGGAATTGAAGAGAGCCATCTCGATTGAATCTAGAAATTCCTTTCTTGCTCCGATCATGGGGTCACCTGTGATGATAATGTAGCCTAGCCCTTGTTTCTCAATGTCTGCCTTGGCTCGTTTTCCTGGGGAGTCGGAAACAACCAACCCTGGTCGTCCACTGCATGAAATTGCTTCTCGGGCTTTAGATGGTCCGGGCAAGGCAGTGTTAGGCGAGATCACTATGAAAAGGTCGGCGTTGAACTCAAGGATTTTTGGTAGCGCTTCTTCAACGTCTTCTGGACCCATTTTTGAGCCAGTTGTTACGGTTCGCACTTTGATATCTTGGCGATCAGCTAGTTCATCAAGGAGAAGCTCGAGCATTGGTGACGTCCCGATGTTGCCGCACTTGAAAATTCCGATTTTCTTGACTGGTTTCTCGGTCAATTTACATCGACTCTTTATCTGAGAGGGTGATTTCAACTTTTAAAAGTTGTCATTGTCTGCTTTTTCTTGGTTATCAGATGGCGTATCTGTTCCAAATCAGGGTCAGCTTGTGATTGTTTAATCGTTGAGCGAGGAACAACAGACGCTTTCTTTTCTATCGGGGATTTCGAAATCGAAGACGTGACGACGATTAGGGTTCGATTTTGAATTGTGTTTCTCTCATCATTCTTGTTTTCCTTTGAAGTTGTTTTGTGGCGCTTTATTTCCATAATTTTTCCATTTGGTCTGAAATGTAAGCGGCGTTTGATAGCCCAGCGACCGTCGGGTGTATGGGAAAAAGGGGTTACTTTGAGGCGTCTTGGAAAAAATCTAAAAAAATCTTAATATATATGTGTATATAGAATAAATACGTTAGGGGTCTTGTTATGGAGAACTTTGAAGTACTACAGGGCATTAGTAGCTTCTGCAAGGTCTTAGTTAAGAAAACGACCGTGGAAAAACCTGAGTGTACTGGCAAGAGCCAAACAGGGTCTTCGGAAAAGGAGTTTCTCGAGAGGAGTCACCTCGTTAGGTATTTTGGAGGTAGTTTTGCGTCGGACGCGGATGTGCAGTTGGAGCATGAAGAACCGTTGATCGACGTATTCGAAGAGGATGATCATGTCAGGATCTTGGTGCAGTGCCGTTGTCAAGAGCAGCAGGTGACCTTTCACCCGAGCAAGGATGGACTGGTAGTTTGTCGGGAAGAATGCTTCAAGGAAAAAGATGGGGCAGAAATATGTAGGGATGTTTGCAGAAAGGTGAGTCTGAGAACTGACAGGTTGCAATTGGAAAATATGTTGTTTCTGGTTGCCAAGTGCAACAATAATAACACTCTTGAGGCTATGATTCCGAAGATAAAACAGTGAAGACAAGCATTTCCATCTTCATGAAATAGCGACCAGATCTCGTTCTTATGCGTGATTTTCTTCCGTGCTTTCTTGGAGGCTTTTCTCTCCCCTTTTTTTGACAGTTGAAACCTACAGCGTCGCATTCATCCATGAAGTGTATGGTATTCTAGGCTCGATAAAATGAACGAACGGTTATTGGTTACCGCAACCGTTTAATAATAAGTATCTCAAGTTTAGACATCAACTTGCAGGTGGCACATGACGTCTCTCTTCGAGAATTTGGAAAAACTTTCAAACGCTTCAGGTGTAGTCGGTAGGGAGGAAGAAGTCCGAAACCTGATGGCTAAATTGATGAAACCTCACGCGGACGAGGTCTATATCGACAAGCTTGAGAATGTTGTGGCTGTAAAGAAGAGCAAGAAGAAAACCCCTAAGATCATGCTTGCGGCTCATATGGATGAAATCGGTCTGATGGTGAAAACGGTCAACAAAGAGGGTTTCATCCAGTTTGCGAAAATGGGCGGGATTGATGATCGGTTACTTTTGGCGCAAAAAGTGATTGTTCAGTCAAGTAGAGGTCCTTTTCACGGAATAGTGGGGTCCAAGCCTCCGCACATACAGAAAGAAGAGGAACGCAAGAAGATTGTGACTTACGACGAGCTTTTCATTGACATTGGTGCCGAAAGCAAAGAAGATGTCGCGAAGATGGGTGTTAAAGTGGGCGACCCCATTGTTTTCGATGAAAAATTTGTGAGTATTGGCAAGGACTTAGTGATCGGTAAGGCATTTGACAATCGAGTAGGATGTGCGATTATGATTGAGACTCTTAGGCTCCTCAAAGAAACTGACTGCAATGTCTTTGCGGTTGGGACTGTTCAAGAAGAAGTGGGGTTAAGAGGAGCGACGACGGCTGCTTTTAGCGTGGATCCTGATGTGGGCTTAGCTCTTGATGTGACTGTTGCAGGTGATGTTCCTGGCGTGAAAGAGTTCGATTCATCTGTTAAGATTGGAAAAGGACCTGCTTTGAGCGTGACTGATGCTGGTTTGATCACTCATCCAAAGGTTTTGCGTATTCTGTTGGATACCGCTGAAGAGAACAAGATTGCCTATCAGCTTGAAACTGGGCTGATGGGTGCCACCGATGCTGCACGTATCTCTTTGGTTCGACAAGGTGTTCCAAGTGGCACAGTGTCCGTGCCAGCTCGGTACATACACAGCCCAATTGGAATGATTAGCTTGAAGGATGCTGAGGATTCCGCGAAACTGACGGTAGCAGCGATTCTCAAAATTCAGAAGACTTTCTGAAGTGGAAGGGCAAGATCTAAGAACGAGAGGCCATGATGCATTAGCAGGTCTGAGGATGGAAAAAACAGGCAGATTCGAGTTTCTTGAACATACAGCCGATATCCTCGTTGCTGCTCATGGGCGAAATATGGCGGAATCGTTTGAAAACGCTGCGCTTGCTATGTTTGAAGTTATGACCGACACGACCAGAGTCGCTCCCGTGTTGGAGGATGTGGTTGAAGTGGAAGCTGAAGACGAGTATGCACTTCTGTACAGCTGGTTGGAGGCTTTGCTGGTCAGGTTCGAAATCAACGGAGTGGTCTGTTCAGGGTTCAAGGTTTCCAGTTTTGAGGACTTGCCTGATGGTTTCAGGTTGAAAGCCACGGTTTGGGGTGAGAAATTCGATCCTGGGAAGCATGCTCAGAGAGTCGGTGTCAAGGCTGTGACTTACCATCGTATGATGATTGCTAAGGAATTAGATAGAGTTACGCTTGAGTTTATCCTTGACATTTAGGCTAGTTGCAGCTTCTTCAGGTTCTCGATGATTTCTTTGGCGATGTTGTCTGGTGGAGCGTCTATGGTTTCGCAGTGTGCCTCGACGAAGGGCATTTTCTTTCTCTTGAACAGTTCTAGAATTGGCTGGTTTTGTTCTTCGTAGATTTGGATTCTTTTCTTGATCACTTCTTCTGTGTCATCTGGGCGTTGGTATAGGGGTCCGCCGCATTTGTCGCAGGTTCCTTCGGTTTTTGGTTTGAGGAAGCGTGTGTTGTATACGGCTGTGCAGTTTCTGCATATTCTGCGCGTGGATAGACGTTCGATGATGATCCAGTCGGGGACTATAAGTGAAATTATGACGTCGATTTTTGCTATTTTTTCAAGGATTTTTGCTTGGTCGAGTGTTCGTGGGTAGCCGTCTAGTAGGAATCCTTTTCTAGCTGGGATTTCGCTGAGGCGCTGTTTTAACACGTCGAATACGACGTCGTTGGGTACGAGTAGTCCTTTCTCGACGTAGCTCTTGACTGTTTTGCCCATGTCTGTGTCTTTCTTCAGGATTTCTCGGAAGATGTCGCCCATTGAGATGACTTCCAATCCGAGTTGAGCCTGTAAGCGCGTGGAGTAGGTGCCTTTTCCTGAGCCTGGTGCTCCGAAGATGATGGCGTTCATTTGGTGTTTCTCCTTGATTGTTGGTTGAGTAGAAGAGAGGCTGTGATAATTATGCTTTGCCTAAATAGAACGTTCAGAAAATCGTCGTGTGATTTTCAGTTTCGCAAGTGTTTTTATAGTGTTCTTTGCTTTTTCTGTTGAGGTTTGTGGAAATGGGTGAAGGTGAAGGTCGTTCTGCACCGGAGAACGTTCCTCTTGAGAAGGTTGATTCTTGTGCTTGGTGTATACCGAAGTATAAGTCTGGGATGCGTGTTCCAGGCATGATCTACGCTGATGAAAGTCTTTTGGAGAAGATGAGGGCTGATCGCACTCTCTGGCAGTGTGCCAATGTTACTCACTTGCCTGGAATTCAGAAGTTCGCTGTGACTCTGCCTGATGGACATGAGGGTTATGGTTTTCCGATTGGTGGTGTTGCAGCTACTGATTACGACGAGGGAGTGATAAGCCCTGGTGGAGTAGGGTATGACATCAATTGTGGTGTTCGGCTCTTGGCGAGCTGTCTTTCAGAAAGGGAGGTTAGACCAAGGCTTGGTCAATTGGCGAGTGTAATTTTTGATAATGTGCCTTCGGGTTTAGGTAGCCGGCGTAAGGATCTCAGTATAAGCAGTCGCGAACTGGACAGGTTAGTGGTCGAGGGCGTTCAGTGGGTTATCGACAAGGGTTTGGGTTGGTCTGAGGATGCTGAGCACTGCGAAGAGCGTGGGCGAATGGAGGAAGCTGATCCAAGTAAGGTCTCTTCGACTGCCAAAAGCAGAGGCTTGACGCAGATCGGGACATTGGGTTCGGGGAATCATTTTCTCGAGATCCAGAAGGTTGACAAGATTATCAATTATCCCACGGCAAAAACCTTCGGGATTGAGCATGAGGGACAGGTGACTGTCATGATTCATTGTGGTTCACGTGGTTATGGTCATCAAGTATGTTCTGATTATTTGCGTGTCATGGAGCGTGCGGTTCAGAAATACAAGATCACATTGCCGGATAGGGAGCTGGCTTGTGCGCCTGGACGCAGCTCTGAGGCTCGGGATTATTTTCAGGCGATGGCTTGCGCGGTTAATTATGCTTTTGCGAACAGACAGGCGATAATGCATTGGGTCCGTGAGAGTTTCCAGAGGGTTTTCCAGCAGGACCCGGAGAAGTTTGGCTTGAAGCTGGTCTACGATGTGGCTCATAACATTGCCAAGATCGAAACCCACAAGGTTAATGGCGGCATGAAGAAGGTTTGGGTTCACAGAAAAGGCGCAACGCGAGCTTTTCCGCCCAACCATATTGCTGTTCCAGAGGATTATCGTTCACAAGGTCAGCCCGTTCTTATTCCGGGCAGCATGGGAACCAGCTCTTGGGTTCTTGTAGGCACGGAGAAAGCGATGGACTGCACTTTTGGTTCGACTGCGCATGGGGCGGGGCGAATGATGAGTCGATCCGCTGCTAAACGTAGGTTCTGGGGTGGCGACATCAAGACTGCATTAGAGAAACGCGGCATTGTTGTTCGAGCGGCGAGCACTCAAGTGTTGGCTGAAGAGGCTGATCCTGCCTACAAGAACGTTGATGTTGTCGCAGATGTGAGCGACCAGATAGGCATAGCAACAAAGGTTGCTAGGCTTGTGCCCATAGCAGTTGTCAAAGGCTGATTCTTGGTACAAAGGCTTGTTTGGTTTCATGGCTTACTTACCGTACAGAAGTTACAGTGTTAATGCAGCATCATTCGGGAAGAAGCATATGCGTCTCTAGAGAGCCCGTTGGCAATGAACCTTGCTGGTGGCCCTAGATTCATGCAGCTGGATTAGCGATAATCCTCGCTTTCACGTTTATCAGTGTGGACTTAAGGTTACTGAGAAGCTTCATCGTAAGCTTGTTCGTGATGTTCTTTTTCGTATAAGGAGGAGGTTGGCAGTTTGGGATTATTCCATTTGTAAGTTCAAGTTCACTTTGGGTTAGCTTTGAAATCTAACAGCCTTGGGCTCTGTTGGCGATTGCCACTCATCTATTGAGGCTATCGCCAGCATTAGTGATACTGTCTTCTCTTTTGAACAGCGCAGTTGGGAGATGAGCTAGCTGATCAGATTTCTCAGTTAGCAAGGAGTAGGTGGCTATGCAGGACTTTGGTTTACGGTTCCTCGTATCTGCGCAGAGGCAGGCAAAAGTGAACTTGACATTTGTAGGCTAAGAATTCGCTGCCGAGTTTCTTGGCAAGCATCCGGGTCTCCTGAGTGGCTGAATAGGCAAGGAAAATCATTATGTAAACTAATGGAATTGTTGTAGCCAAAGTCAATTGCCAGTCGGCGTGAGGCACAATTGTTAGGAACAGTCCGAGGCTGAATGAGTAGATTCCTGTATATAATGGGTGGCGAATGTAGGCGTAGATTCCCTTTGCGAAGAGTTTCGAAGATTTCAAGCAGTAGCCTGCCCATGTGTGGTGTTTCGAAAGGTCAAGCTTTGCTTTTGCCACTAGAAATATCCCTAAAAGTGTCAAGCTGAACGCGAGCAGATCCAGTGTGGAAACCCGCTGCAAAGTGGCAAGCACATAAGTATAGCTTGCGAGTGGAAACAAGCAGGAGAGCTTCAGGATCAGGGTCAGTTTCTCATCAACGAGCGGGGCCATGTCCTTCTTCTGCCTGAAATCCGAAATGAATACTGCAAATATTATGGTCACCAATGCTTGTGAGACTTGAAAAATGAGAACGTTTGGCACTTTCCGTCTCATCCTACCTTTGTTGCTAGTTTCATTGTCAGCATCAGTGAATAGCAAGTAGCAATAATTAATAAACCATTGCACTGGCAATAACAATTTTTCTTCTGGTGGTTTCTTCTTTTGTGTTGTACCTGAAATGAGCAAAGGCGATCTTGGCAAGTTATTGTCGTCGCCCAACAAAAAATCAACAGACGACAACAACAGAAACCTCAAGCAGCTAGGGATTCTCCCGAAAAACAGCGGGGAAGTGGCTACTGGAAGCTATGATCAGACAAGATTTTGCTGGTTCAGCCTGTCTCGACCCTTTACGCTTCAACTCGTTTCTTGTCTGCAGCTTCTTCGGGCATTTTTGTTTTTCGGAAGAAGAACCAGAACAAAGTTATGGATATGAGATAGAAGAGGGTGGCTAGATAGAATGGCTCGTAAAGGAGTCCAATGCCCATAATCCAGGCGCCTATCCATGAGCTAAGGGCATTGGGCAATCTCCAAAACGCCGAGCTTATTCCTGAAGCAGCTCCCCGCTCGCTGTCTTCCACGAGACCCATAATCATTGACTGCTCTAATGGGGACGACATGTTCATGAGAAAAGCCCTCACCGTGTAGACCGCGCCAGCCACAATAAAATGTGGCGGCAGAGGTGTGGCAAACATGAACAGCGTTGATGCTCCCTGCGTCGCAACTACCGCATTGACCAATCCAAATCTCTTGGCGAGATAAGGCGCGACCAGAGTGGCTAATCCTATGACAAAGCTGGTCCAACCCAACAAGAGACCGCTAACGGTATCTGGAATGCCATATCTCAGATCAAACCACCGAGTCATTAATGGAATGACCAAGCCTGCTCCAAATGCTATCGTTGCGCCAGTCAGAACGTACTTGGCTAAAACGCCTCCAGACTTCTTGGGTAGCAAATCCTTTATGCCTGTCTTGGTTCCTTTTAACGATCTTGACTCCGTGATTTTCAGCATAATCAATGTGGAAGCTCCGCTCAAAACAGCCAGAATAACGAAGAGAATGACATGGCTTTCCTTCTGATCAAACCCCAAACCTTGAAAAACCTCAACAAAAAAAATTGCAGCGCTACCCACCGCAAAAGCTGTACTTCCCGCGAAGGCGGAAAGAGCGAATGCACTATTTCGTTTTGTGGCATCACACTTGTCCGCCAGTAGTGCACCAGTAGCAACGGATGCCGCTCCTTCAGAGATTCCTTGAAGAATTGCTGCCATTGCCAAAATTAAGGGGTCTGCAGTCAGAGCAAATATGGGAAGTGACGTGCTTGCCAAAATGTTGCCCGCGATCAAAACCTTTCTCCGTCCGTACTTATCCGCAAGCATTCCTAACGGTATGCCTGCAACGACCATGGAAACTCCCATGATTGCAACGATCGACCCCATTATGAAGTCAGATAACCCTTGAACAGCTGTTAGGAAATAAGCTAAATCCGTGTAAAACATGCCATACGCCACCGATGGCAGAAGCGTCGCGTAAACTAGGAGTTTCGCCTCCTGGGGAATTCCCCTGTAACCACTGAAAATAGCTCCGAGCTTCATACTTGCTGATTTCCCAAATTTGCCATTCTGGAATAGGCTCGTTCTATCTGCGAACAGCTTTAAGGTTTTCCAGAGTCTGTGGCTGTTCTGCTTGGAAAGCTTTGAACTTGACGTAGTTAAAGTTAATATCTTCAGTAGCCTGAGACTTAGTATCGGCAGTTGTTGATGGGTTAATGTCCTTCAAAGAAGAATGCGGCATCTGTAGTCGAGTCCTCCGCACTTACCGTCTGAGAAAATGCAGTAGGTGCCAGCGTCTCTTCTGCAGAGACTGCATGGTAGCTGATGTGGCAACAGGCAATTATCTCGAGCCGCTTTGCCTGCACTGTGCTAGACGTGTCGTTTCTCCGAGGTCTGTTTCCAAGTACGAGGGGCTCGGGGCACACCTGAGATTCAGAGGCGCTTTCACGGGGCTTGTCGAGCTTTCTCTGGCAAGGATTGACGGTTTGATAGGCAGTAATCTCCCAATGGGCGCTTACAAAGACGAAGATTGGTGGGCGAATTCTCCTTCGAGTGCTCATGCCAAATCTTGGTTAGATGCAGGGTGGGAAGTACAAGAGGCGAACCTGAAAGAAGGCATTGTTGTTTTCAAGAAAGTTCGGCATGTGACTACCAAGCGCAAGAGACGAAAGAGCGAGATCAGCAAACCCTTCACACCGGTGCCTGTTCGACCTTTGAAGCCGAAAACACCATCGAAGACAAAGGTCTCAAAACTGTACGCGAGAATTAAGAACCTAGAGCGCCAAAGGGCCAGCCAGATTGTTTCAGTCAAAGGCTTAAAATCCAAATCGTCATATCAGAAACGGATTTACAAATCCTCAGAGAAACCTCATTAAGTGAGGTAGTTTTCTTCATGCGATGGACTGTAAACTTGGACCTTGAGAATGCGTATCTCGAATTGAAATCGGCATTGAACAAAAAAGGCTACCGAATAGTCGTGGACGAACCTGACCGGCATTGCCCTCCCTATGGGGCACTCTGGGGCATCACTCCGCGGGCTGCCAAGAAGACAACTCGGTATGACCTCGCACCTACAGACTGCGGAACTCAGATTTTGGCATCTGAGATATCTTCGGACTGGACAGTAGGGGGATACGTACGTGATGGTTTGTTGGCGGTTTTCTGTTTCTGGATTGGCACGGATCTCGAATCATTCATAGCTACCAACCAGTCGACATTTTGGAGCTGACTAGTAACAGCCGAAGGTTCTTTAGGGTTTCACTTGGCTCAATTGTTTGCCAATCTCGCAAGAACCCTCGCTGCCTTCCTGTGGGTGACTATCATTTTGGAATGTGCTGTTGTTGTTGCCTATGCAGATTCCAAGCTGGACATGTTTGCTGAGGAGTCACTCTCATTCATCTGATATCTTTTGGCATCTGGGTTTTCTTGAGCCATGTGGTCATACTATAGACCGAAATCGTCAGAAGGCCGACCATAGTGAAGAAAGTGCTTGTTGAAAATTCTTTGATTATTGAAGAAACCGAGAGCGCGACTGGAATCGGGACCAGTAACGCATAAGTGAAGACAACAAACGTGAGCGCGGTTCTGTTATTCATGTCTTTGAGACTGCGTCTTCCAAAAAACCATGCTGCAAGCCTGCCAAAGCCTGAGGTGCAAGATTTGCAGCGGTAGCAACTGCTACACCCCAGTCTCCTCAGTATCACAAAGACTGTGGTTGCGGAAGAGACTAGAAACAACCAACCATACAAATCGTTTACCATAGAGACTGGAAGCGTGGCCAGAAGAATCCAGACGAGACCGGCGAGATTTCCGAGAACTAGTAGTTTTCCTGTGAATTCAAACTTGCCGCGGCTCAATGATTCCCAGCTACCACATCAGATTTGCAGACGCCTATATTTCTCTATGGCGGTATCTCCCCGACATGGTTCCCCCTTGCCTTCACAATGCGCAGCAATTGCGCTAACCCTTCCGATGGTTTTGTCCACAAAGCATAAGAGTCAAATTCTGCCTGACTACAACAGACTTATAGTGGTCTGTTGGAAAGTTGCCCGTTGGCAAATGTTTTGGTAGTTTACGACTCGAAGTATGGTAACACAAAACTCGTAGCCGACAAGATTGTGGAGGGTCTTAAACAAGTTGAAGGGATCGAATCCACAAGTGTGTACGCCAAAACCGTGAAGCCAGAGAAGATGGCTGATTTCGACGCGTTGTTGGTTGGCGGTCCTAACCACATGGGTAAGCCTTCAAGGACAATCAGGCGGTTTGTTGACGAACTTGCCAAAGCGGATTTGGCAAGGAAGAAAGTTGCTGTTTTCGATACGTACTTCGGAAGGCAAAGAAACTTTGAGAAGGCAATGAAGAAATTGGAGAAGACTGTGGAAGCGAAGCTCTCTGGTTGGGAGTTATTGGCACCCGGCTTGTCGATAAAAGTCACTGGAATAAAGGGGCCGATCGCGGACGGCGAGCTTTCCAAATGCGTTGATTTTGGGAAGAGATTAGCCAGTCAACTCAAATGAAACACTGGGACTCGTAGTTCTCGCTAATGTTTCATTCGCGACCAAGGGAGAGGCAAATCTCTCTTCCTATCCAAGTGACCTGTTCGTTTGCTGTCTCCTTGTCATTCTCTGGTTCTTGTTTTCTGACATAACGTGTTGAATGAGCCGCATTGTTTTTATCCATTGAACATATAGTCATCTTCCAGTTCATATTGTATAGACAGTAAACTGGTCGTGAAGCGTATGAGGAACATTGCTCTCGTGGCGCATGACAACAAGAAGAAAGATATGGTCGAATGGTGCGATTTCAACAGGGGAACTCTCTCTCGGTACTGTCTTTATGCAACTGGAACAACGGGGAAAAAAGTAATTGAGAAAACGGGCTTAGAGATAAACTTGCTGAAGAGCGGTCCCTACGGCGGAGATATGCAGCTGGGAGCCCTGATTGCCGACGGAACACTGGATTGTCTCATATTCTTCTGGGACCCCCTGGAATCTCAACCCCACGATGTCGATGTCAAAGCGGTGCTCCGAATCGCCGTCTTGTACAACATTCCAACTGCCTGTAACCGGGCAACGGCAGACATGCTGATCTCAAGCCCATTGTTTCTCGGACAGCCAAAATAGCTCCATATCCACATTAAAACGCTCTCGATTTCAACACAGAAATCCATGCATGTTCAGGCTCTCACTTCGTAGCCTGCTCTCCTCACCATCGATATTTCTGCTTTCTGTTCCTGAGCTTCTCAAAGTCACATTTGAAACACAGACCGTTGTGGCATGATCTCAGTTCGCCGCAGTTTGAGCATTTCCAAGTCTTTTCCTGACTTTCAATGAACTTCGCCATTCCATTTTCTCTTATGAAATTCAAGTTGTCAATCATGCTCATCCTATACCGAGCCCTATACCTTTTGTCAATAGTCCTCAACCTACCACATGGGAAACTGGTGCATTCGTAACAAAACACCAACTCGCCAGTGGAAAGCTTGGGGCACGCTTTTTTCAGAAACGCACACTTTTTGTTTCTGATTCTGCAACCAGCGCAAGAGATCATCCTGACCCCTTCGCTCCGAATGTCATTCTTGAATGATAGGTAGCCAGCGCGCAATGCGCAATTCATTCCGCGAGGCGCAATCAACATAGAGTCTATTACCGCTTTCATAACGACGGTGCCACTTGGCAATATATGGGGAACTTGATTAAAATGCTCTTAGCGCTCTTCATCCCTCGATTAGGGAGCTAACCCCTCAAAAGCCAGCAAGGCATGCGAATGAGAAGATCGTGTCTTGATGCCCGGTTCAGGAAAATGCAGAAACCTGAGCCGGGCATCTGCGATTAGCCCAAGGAGAAGCGTGTTTCTTTGCCCTATCTTTCTACGGTATCTTGAGGTTCGAGACACTATAAAAAGCATATTTCGACGCTGGAATATTACTGTGTGAAACTGGATGCTTGCGTTGCTTATTTAGCAGGTACATTGTACCGCTCAACTTGTCCAGTACAGAACCCATCCGAAAAACCAGAAAAGAACCACGAATGGCAATACTAGAAATAAGGCAAACCTTTTTCGGTTGCGCATCAGTTATTTGTTGCTGGAGTGCGCTAATATAGCTTTTTAACACATAAATGTGCAAACCTTTGGCAGTTAACTAGTCTATGTCGAATACTGTTCTATCAGCAGCGTGACATTTGGCGAGATTAGAGATCAGATTTAGGCATAAATCTGAAAAGAGTTTAAATAGGCCGCCAAGAGAGTGAGCCTGAAGGGAAAACAGTGCCTGCGGGTTTCTCTTCTCTTTTCTCCTTTACCTGCAGGCACTCCCCCTCCGCCCTCATTTCAAAATGCAAATAACAAAGACTTGAGTATCTATACCCTTGAGTGGAAGGAAACACTGTGAGAAAGAAGCGCTTGAAAAGGCAGAAATCTGGAGAGAGACAACCTCCAGTGGAAGATAGCCTTTACTATGAAGGTGACGTATAGCTTTTCAGCTTAGCAAAAATCCATATCGAGACCGAGCTTTCAAGGCTTTAGGTTCTGAACGCAGATCTCTGTCCAACTTACAGAACAACAACCCCAAAAGCAAATCCTGCAAAATGGCAGGCTCTTTCCGAGTTCAATCTTTTCCTTCTTCTCGGTCTTTCTACGATTGATCAAGTAGCAGAGACCGCGTGTTCTAAGATAGGCGATCGGTGAACAAGGACAAAATGTGAAGTGTGCAGCATAGATAAATATGTTCAACTTTCACTATCACGAGGAGTCCAGGAAATCCGTTCAGAAGCCGCTAGCAAATGCGGCGGTTCCGCCAACTATGGGTCGACCTGCCCACATTCCTTTCGAGTTGTCCAAGCTAGAGTTGACCCAGATAGGCTTAAATCAACCCTCAAATATGCACTTAACCATGGCGGTCGTCGTCTAGTTGGTTTAGGACTCAAGCCTTCCAAGCTTGCAATCCCGGGTTCGAATCCCGGCGACCGCACCAAACAGAATTATTGCCTTCTCAACAAGGACTTTGCTTCATTTTAGCCTGTTGCCGCATCTAGGGCACTTGAGGTAGTTAACATCAACTTCCTTCAGAATATCCGCTCCACAGTAGAAACATGTGCAACCTCTGCATCTTGGGCAGTAGTAGTTGGCGCTTTGAATTACTTTCTTGCAGACTATGCAAGGCTTGCCTACGCACTCTTCAGACACACGTGTCTCCTGCTGTTATGCTGTAATGAAGTTGAAAGCCACATAATACCCTTTTCCGCTTTGTTGGAGTTACTGTGTTGGCCAGTATAGTCATTCAATCTTGTTTCCCGTGATGTATGGCATAGTCAAAGAACACAGCAAAAACCAATTAAAGATGCTGTGGAAGTTTAACTTAAAATGTTAAAAGACTCTGCGAAACAACCGCTCCACCTTCGAAGTTCGAAGTATCAATCATAAGAATTGTTATAATCGAGCTGGCAGAATGAAATAGATTCATGCGGTTCGCTCTTCCCATCATGAACATAGAACAGGACATGGTTTTTGACGATTTCATAGTACAGATTTTGGCTAGAATCCTTGAATTTCTCCCGAACATAGAAGAGTAGCTTCGCTTTTCTGGGGGGTACGACCCACAATCGCACTATCAAAATAGCCGATAGCGAAAGGATCAAAAACCACGACTGCTGAATTATGCCCAACAAGGATGGCACTTAAATCATGAGCGAAATAAATACTGCAACCATACAGCTCAACGGTGAAAAGCAGAATTTCCTCCTGGACAAAAAGGATTTCAAAACAGGAAGTCGAGGCTACCATGCCCAAGGCAAAATGGTGGCTGGCGGAAAAAACTACCAGATAAATATCTTATGCGTGGAAATAGGCTCTAAACCAAAAGAAAAAACAAAGTAGCGCAGTTTCAAAGACAGCATTTTGTTCCTTCTTTTTGACGAGTCAAACCTCAGGTTAGGATTTTTGCTTTTATTATTGTGACATTGGTGAGTGGTCTGTCGTTCTGATCTCTTGGCACGCTTGAAATGGCGTCAACCACATCCATGCCTTCTATCACTTCGCCAAACACTGGATGAGCAGAATCTAGGTAGTTGTTGTTTTTTATGTTGATGAAGAACTGGCTGCTTCCTGTATTTGGTCCAGCGTTTGCCATGGCAACAGTTCCGCGGTTATTATGATTGCTGCTCGTGAATTCATCAGGTATGCTTAGAATGGATGGGTCGCCCATACCTGTTCCTGTTGGGTCCCCGCCTTGAATCATATAGGGCGTTTCATCATTTATTACTCTGTGAAAAATCGTTCCGTCATAGATGCCTTGCTGAACAAGTTTCTCAAAGTTGCCTGTCGTGATCGGCATATCAGTTCGCAACTGGATGATTATGTTGCCCATTGATGTCTGAAGCAAAACCTTGACAGACACATCTGAACCAGCATTCCTGTTTGCCTCCAACTGTCCATAAATGAGAACGCAGCCAACTACCGCTGCTACAGCAACGACAAAACCTATGGCAAACAGCTTCTTGTTTCTACGCGATCTCCGAGCTGATGATCTGAGTTTGTGAGGCATCTGCGAAACCTGTATCCAGAACTCACGACGTTTTTTTATTTAGATTTTTCGGCACAGTTGGCTTTCGACTATTTCTTCAGTTTTTTGTGCAATCGCTGTATCACACAGCTCAGCTTCGTTGCCAATAGCTTTCTCAACTGTTGGATCATATTGAATCTCACCAAGAAACGTGATGTTCAACTCCTCTGCCTTCACTCTCATGCTATCTGCACTGTCCATCTTCATGTTCTCCACAATGCCCAAGATTTGCGTCTTCATCTCCTTCAACAGCGTCACGAGTTTCTTCACGGTCTCAAAGGCAAGCTGCGAAGGCGTTGTCACTATTAAGAACTCTGTATTTGGCACGAGCCTAATCAAGTCAAGCATGGCATCCCCTATTCCCGGGGGCATGTCGATCACAAGAAAATCAAGTTCGCCCCAACGGGTGACCGCGAGCAATTCGATCAAGGCATTTGATGCGTCCATGCCTCGCAGAGGTGCTGGCTGATCACCGGTATAGTAGATCAGCGACATGTATTCCAAGCCGTTGACCATTGGCGGCAGCAAGCCTTTGTCTTCTTTTGGCTTCGCATCTTTCGCTCCAAGAATTATGTGCGTCGAAGGACTGGTGAAATCTAGGTCGAACAGGCCCACCTTGTAGCCCTTGCGGACAAGTGTCAATGCAAGCGTCGTCGCGACGAGACTCTTGCCAACTCCGCCTTTTCCAGAGGAAACAGCGATGATTCTGCCTATTCCACGGAGACGCTCCTCAATCACGCTTGTTCGAGGGTCAATCACAGCTCAGAGTGCTCCCTTTACGTTTTCAAGCCAGATTCCTCGTCCCTCAGCGATTTCGAAGTCGTGGCTGCCGCATTGCGAACACTTGACGTAGGAGTGTGCAGCCTCGGGAACAAAATGTATGGCCTCTGCAGTCTCAGCATCAAGCTTCGCTTTCTGAAAAAGCCAGACGTTGCCGCATGCCCGGCACTTCAGCTTGGTTCGTCCTTTCACCACTCGAAACCGCGTCTTGTCGAAGCTCGAGGGCTTTAGCTGTTTGAGTGCGAAAAGAAAGATTTCGCGTTCAACCTGCTGGAGCTCGCCGATCCTCACCGTTACTTCCGTGACCTGCTTCAACTTTTCCTTTTTGGCAACCTCTGAAGCTGCAGCGATGACTGCTTCAGCTAAGGCCCACTCGTGCATGGAAGAAGCGTAGGATTATGCTCCAGTTAAACCTATTGTAGTTCTTGCGCGAAAGACTAGTAACAGCCTTTGAAGAATTGTGCAGGGTGTCTTGCTCGCAATGAGGTGGCGGTAAATAGTAGGGTCCTACGAACGCAGGATTGTATGCAGGTCTTAGGGCCCTCCTTACACCAAAGTCTGCGTGATCTCACAGTCGACCGGAAGCTCTGCGAAGAAATGGAACGCATCCACATGCAAGAAACCGA
>CAZQCX010000006.1:0-60517 GCA_964591705.1 uncultured Candidatus Bathyarchaeia archaeon
CAAGGTGACCCCCATCGATGGTTCGGCTTTTAGAACAAATAAGCGTGCCCAACACACAGGAGTATATGAGGCTAACATAGCAAATAAACCCAGCTTACAAGTATGGTCTTTTTACCGAACAAAATTCACGTCAACAGCATAACCATTCAATTGCGCCTAAGGTCTATTATATTAATTCAACCGATAGTGCTATAATGCTCCTGAAAGAACTAACTATGTTTCCAAATAGAGAGGCTGGAAGAAATTGTTGATAGAGGAAGAAACTTCCACTTATACCCTCGAAGAACTCATTGGGCCACTTAATGACGTGGAGAAGAAATATGCCCCAAAAAAACTCTATGTTGCTGGGCCCCTCCCAATCCCACTACCTTCTCCCAGAGTTGCAGTTATAGGTTCACGGAGGGCTTCTCTCAAAGGACTTAATGCCGCCAGCAATATTGCAGGGTTTTTCGCTAAACATAATGTCATAGTTGTTAGCGGACTTGCAGAGGGAATTGATAGCGCAGCACACAACGGTGCCATTGGAGCATATGGGGGTACAATCGCGGTCCTAGGAACGCCATTGGACAAGTTCTATCCAAGGAAAAATGCACAGCTTCAAGAGTTAATCATGCGAAAACACTTGGTTATCTCTCAATTTCCAATTGGATACCCCATTCAACCAAAGAATTTTGTCATTAGAAACAGAACAATGGCGCTAATCGCTGATGCATCAATTATAGTTGAAGCTGGCAACTCCAGTGGTTCTCTTCATCAAGGATGGGAAGCTCTAAGGCTAGGCCGGCCTTTGTTCATTTGGAGTCCTTTGATGCGTGACTCTTCGTTGAATTGGCCTGAAAAAATGGTAATGTACGGTGCAATGGAATTTAGCGATCCAGAAGAAGTGCTAGAGGATTTACCTTCTCGGCAAAGAATCATTGAAGTGATTGCTTGAAAGATGAATTTATCTCACCTTGAGTTTGGTGCGCTGCTATCGTACACGCCCCGCGGGAGTAGTCAAAAAGCGGCACATTCGAAGAATGTGATGCAGGCTCTTAAGAGGGACCAATTCGTGAGCGAGCCACCGCTTTTAATGTCTGAATGGATAGCGAAGACAATAAAACAAAAGCGGGGGGAGCTACCCTTTGTATCGTTTTTTGAGCCAAACACGATTTTGGTTCCTGCTCCGAAGAGCTCATTGATGCAACCAAGCACATTATGGGTTCCAGAACGAATTGCAACTGCGTTGGTTAAAGTAGGTGTTGGAAAACAGGTTGTCTCTTGCCTCATTCGGACTAAACCCGTACCAAAGGCAGCCTTGAGCTCACCAAGTGAAAGACCTACTGCAGAGCAACATTATGAATCGATAACTGTTCAAGGGGCTCTTTTTAAACCAGACGAAATCGTGGTGGTTGACGATGTTATTACTCGTGGCGCAACTCTAATGGGCTGTGCAAATCGACTGGCAGATGCTTTTCCACAATGCCTCATACGAGCATTTGCAGCAATGCGGACGATTAGCAATCCACATGAATTTGAGAGTGTCTATTCTCCGTGTGCTGGGACAATTGACCTGTATGAGACAGGAGACACATTTAGACGACCCTGATTCCTCCTGGGCAAGGTCAGCATAGATGCGAATGGCTCTGAGGCGTTGCAAATTTTCTGTGCATTTTCTCTTGAACAGGCACAAGAAGGGTCATAATCACTTCAAATACCCGCACACTTCTTAGTCAAGAACCAGTATGTTAGAAGGCTCTTTTCCTTGGCTTGAAAGTCGCCGTGTTCTCTTTTGATGAGCGCTAGAAGTTTTCGTTGTGTTTTCCTTCTATCTTTTGGGCTATTTCGTGATAACGCGCTTGACCAGGGGTTATTTCCTAGCGCGCGAGTGCAAGGCGGTTCGCTGCCAAATTGTGTGCAAACATCGCCACTATATCACAAGGCTGGGGCTTCATTTCGCAGCGTGATGATCTTATTGCCTAGGTATTAGTGATTGAAGCATGGGAAGTTGGGAATTGGCTAGTTTATCCCTGGCGAGTTCTATTGTTCTGTCTGCAATCGCTTGGCTGATCTGCCTCATATACTCATTCATTGTCAATGCAAAATGTTCTCTTCTAAGGGTGTACCACTCATCTTTGCCAACTTCAGACAAGCTCTTTATGCTTTTACAGATTGAACAGTAGCAAGGCATTACGTGATTTGTATTTCTAAGCACTCTCTCTTTTAGTTCATCAAACGGAATGTAATACATCCATTCAGGATCGAACCATGATCCGTACGTGTTTGTTCCGAAATCGCTGTCTCTGTCGAAACCGGTCATGGCTGAGGACACAATGTTGTAACCATAGCATGCTGAAGCATAGCTAACGTACCAGCTTTCTAGGGCGATGAATATCTTGTTCGGGTTTCTCTTTCGAGCTTCGTACATAGAATCCATGAGCCTCTTGTAGTTTTCCCGCTGACGGACAGCCCCAGATGTCCATATGTCGAGATTCTTGATTTTTATGGCAGTCAACTGAGTAGGGTCATTCTCAATGTAGTTGGCGACCTTTTCTACCAAGGCATCGTTACTCAGCAGACCTTTTTGGAATACGAAGTACGTTGCATATGGTTTTGTTCTTGGCGCGATCGTTCTAGTGAACCTATTAATATCTCTCGCTATGTCAAACATTGTTTCTGAATCCTGCGCGTCGCCTTTCTTGAATACGCGAAAAGCATCAGCCTGATAACAGAAAAGTTCATGAACAACACCGATGAAGGGCAAAAACTTGTCTGACCGTAGTGTTCACCTACCCTATCCCCCCTCGGTATTTTCCTAGCTATGGAGCAGCTTGGTTGCTGGAAGTAGTCGCGCCTTTGTTTTTTCAGACCGCACTACAACAACCAACCATTTTTTTCTCTGGCTCAACTCGGTAGATGATAATCAACCGTGAGCACACTGGTCATCAACTTCTAAACCCGCGCCTCGAGAAGAAGAAAAAAGGTCACACCGCCAATGCTTTTCTTCTACCACTGCGAAATGGCTGAAACGCGCTTTCCCATTCTCAATCTGGTAGTAGTCGTCCTAGCCCTACAACACTGGACGACTACTTCTCTGCTGACCATCGCAATCCGGTAGTTGTTGTTCGCGCAATTCACTGAATAACAACTTCTCGAGTGCAATTCTGCCTGGTTGTTGTTGTACCTACCGCCTCTAGCACAACAACTTCTTGGCGTTGCCCTAGTGCATCCTGATGGTCGCCATTGATGCTGAGGTTCATTCAGGACAGCAGCTTTCAACTCGCTGCACACGCCCTTCTACCACAACTATGGCTATATAGGATTACGCGAACATCCGGTTCTTGGCAGTCACTGTTTTCCACTTTTTGCTGGAAAATGCTTTCTTGGGCGACCATTTCGGAGGAGAACCAGCGCTAAGACGGATTCAGGGCGCTGGCACCCGTGTGGGAAGGCAAGATGCCCATTCGCTTGAATAGATTCAGTGAAACCATGTTAAATCACACTATTCTATTGCATATCCTTTATAGTGCGGCTATCCTTAAACAGATGAATCAAGAACCGAGAAACAAATTCGTTGAATAGGATGTAAAACATGCCTGAACAAAAACCTGAATGGCCCGAATTCGGCGAACTAGTAATCGCCACAATAAAGAGCGTAATGGACTACGGAGCCTACGCCAACCTCGACGAGTACAACAGAAGAGGCTTTCTCCACATCTCCGAAATCTCCAGCGCACGGATAAGGCACGTCCGCGACTTTGTCCGAGAAAACCAGAAAATGGTTCTCAAAGTCCTCCGCGTAGACATCGAAAAAGGTCACATTGACCTGTCGCTCAGGCGCGTCACAAAACGCGAAAGAATCGAAAAAACCATATCCTACAAGAAAGCCCGCAAAGGCGAAACACTACTACACGCTGTGGCAGAAAGAACCGGCTTGCCCGTACATGAAGTCTACCAGAAAGCCGGAACCGTGCTCGAAGAAAAATACGGCCTATACGAAGGCTTCGAAATCGCAGTGAAAGAAGGCAAAGAAGCCCTGACCAAGCTCAACATACCCGAAGACCTCGCCGAAATCATTGTCCAAGTGGCAGAAGAACGCATAAAACTCAAGACGGTAAAAGTCAAAGGCGTCCTTGAAGTTCGCTGCATGAAACCCAACGGAGTCAAATGCATCCAAAACGCATTCATCGACGCCAAGAAAACGCAAGAAACCAAAGACGCCAAAATCGAATTCTGCGTTATCGCCACGCCCAGATACAGCGTAGAAGTTTCAGCTGACAACTGGAAACGCGCAGAAGAGATCCTCGAAAAAGTAAGCGAAAATGTGGTCACAAACATCACCAAGGCAGGCGGACAAGGCGTCTTCAAGAAAACGAAATAGAGGATGAGAACTTGAGAGACCACGGAGAAAAAACGGTCTGGGGCAAAGCAGAAAAACTAGGCAAAGGCACAAAGACAAACTACGATCCAGACAAGAAGATCCTCACGTTCTGCTTCAACAGAAACCCGCAGACATCAAGCGACCTTCTAAAGGCATCACGCGAACGCCTCATGAAAGAGCTAAAAGAACTAGGCTACGCCAGCCGAATGAAATACAACGGAGAAGTAGTCGTGGATGACATCGCAGAAGAAGACGTCGTGCTCGTCAAGAAAAACCACAAACTCACAATCCACCTAAACAAGAAACGAAGTGGAGAGCAGGAAAAAGCCCCTCCAGGACCAGACGCATGATCATCCTAGCGGAGAGAGAACCAACTGGATCCCAAGTGCACCCGCTCACGGGACTATAGAATCTTCTCTACCGCTCCCGCTTCTTTTGCCACTCTCGGAATTACCCTCTGAACCCACTCGATCTTGGTAGAGTAGACTTCACGCAATTTTGGCGAAGCATCAGGTTTCCATTTCTTGGTCCTTTCAATCATTCTGCGTTCGGACCCACTAGTCTTATGCTTCGGCTCAGGCTGCTCTGCCTTCACAGGCCTATAAACATCCGATTTCAAACTCGATTTCCCCTGTTTCAGAACAAACTAAGCTCGTGCTCGGAACTCCTCGCTAATCTCGCATGAGGGGTATCTCAATTGTTGAAACCATGCGCGCCCTGCTCTCGCCCTCTTTCGGCGGCATCTCTTCCGTGCCTATCACGATATTGCCAACCTTCAGGTCCTTCAAAAACCGACGCCTCGCAATTTCGGCTGCGTCAACCGCCGTGGCTATTGATTTTCCTCTAGCCTTCAAGGTTATTTCTTTAGCATCGCTCGGCGAAAAGCCAGTAATAATCGCCAGGACATAGTCCATGGGCATTTTGTTTCCAACAAAAACAATTCTTGATTTTCCGTCATTTTTTATCACAGTCATATCTTCTTTATTTCTTGTCTGTTTTCCTCTCGTCCTAGAACAAGAGAATCTTGCTCCACTTATTATGGCCGGGCACAATATAAGTGGGATAGAGGGCTGAGCAGCCTGATGCCTCTCGGACCCTAATCCTGAATAATTGTTTTGGAGTGGATAAGCTTAAAGCTGGGCACACCACCTGTCCTTTGTGCGAAAAAGACTTTTGCGCGCAATAAGCAGAATAGGAGTTGAAAAAGAATGACGTATAACAAAGAATTTCACAAGGCAACCTGTGCCGACTGCAGGAAGGAATGCGAAGTTCCCTTCAAGCCAGACGGAAGCAGGCCAGTATATTGCCGAGAATGTTACAGCAAACGAAGACCACCACGAAGATACTAGGTTAATAAGCTAACATCTTCCTTCGTGCAATCAGCTTTTCTTCTATTTTCTTTAATAACTGGGAAAACGGTTTACCGGACTATTTTGATTTGAGCTATGAAAACATGGTTCCGCCGGTTTTTGGCGCGCTTTGCTATTGAGTCGTCGAGAGCTCTATTGGCTTCGCCATATGTTGTATGGGCATTGGCTCCAGCAGTAGGGACTTGTTTTGCAGAGGCCGGTCTTGCACTCTATTTTGGTGAAACGCCCTGTTTTGATTGTCAAGCCCATTTCTTGGTCCCTTCTTTCTTCTTCCCAGTCGAGCTTGGGGTTTTTGGGTGCCAGTTCTTTTAGCCGATTAGTTCGACTGTTGTGCCAATGGCTTGTCCGGGTATGCTTCTCTTGAATTTAGCTCTAACAACGCCGTTTTTTCCGTGGAAACCAATGATTTTTCCTGTGTGCTTCTTGCTCTCTCCTTGCCAAACGACCTTTTGGCCTACGATGTTGCTTGCCTTTGCGATTGTGAGGATATCTGGGAATTGGATCAGGCATTCATGGGACATTTGTGTTCTTATGCCGATCCTGTAGTTTGTAATTCTTCCAAAGATTGGTTGAGCCATGTTTTTTCACCTCTCGAGCGCCATGTTAATCCTGAAATCATTGGTTATTTTGGGGTTTTCCTTCAATGGATGCCTCACGCGTGGCAATTCTTCCCTAGTTGCTTCTTCGCTTCTTGACGGTTTGGCTTCGAATGTCATCGCGCAGATTGTTATGTTTTTGGCTCCCCTTTCTTCTTGGTGCTCGTGAAAATCTTCTTTGTTGTCTTCTTTCTTGCCGTGCAAGTGGTTCGCACGGAGGACTTGCATTTTCTGCAGTTCTTGACTAGACCTGCTCTTAGAATACACAATTCTGTTGCCTCTTGGTTTTTCGGGTTTGAAAAGATTCAATTATTCGATAGGTTTCGCTACGCCTAGAGGATAAGAGAAACTCTTCAACTACAAATGCGCACCGGCACTAATAAAGGAATGCTGTCCCGCGATTTTGGCGCGAAAGAATGAAATCTTCATTTTTTAGGTGAATGCGGCTTGGAAATGAAGCAAAATGATGGGAAATCTGGTTCTGCTTGGGTCATCCTAATATTGCTGATGTTGCCTCTTTTTCATGTTAGCTGTTAGAGTTATTTAGAGGAAGAGTCGGATCGGCTATCCGCGCAGACTAGTTTGCTGCTTGCGCTTTCCTTTTTCTCGAGAATATTCTTGCGGCAAACAGTCGAGTGGGGCAAGATTAAATGAGCGATGTAGAGATGAAAGTCAGAGATAGAGCAGAGTTCTTGCTCGCTATACAGAACTTGAAAATTGGAAAAGAAGAGAAGTGGGCAGAAGAAACAGATTTTGTCGCCTCAGACGTTGTTGCCGATGACAAGGTGCTGGTGCGCCTGGTTGAGCCCCGCGTCAAGTCTGGGTTTGTGGATGCAGACGATGTGAAGAGAATGGCGAAGGCCATGAGGCGCAAGAATTGTGCGCGAGGAATAGTCGTCGGCAAGAGGTTCACCGAAGCTGCGCTTGAAGAAATGAAAACATGCAACATTCAGCAGGCCTCCGACGAGTGCATGCCGCCCGTGGCGCCTGAGAACCTTATTCTGAAGATCAACGATTGCATTAACACTCTGTGCATAACAAAGTGTTGGGCTACGCCTCTTCAAAAAGAAGACTGTAAGGGGCATTTGAAGGGCAAGCCTTGCCGTATAAGGTCGATCTGCGATGACGTGTTGTTTCATTATGAACGTGGATGGATTGACCTTCTGAAGAATGATCTGAGGCAGCTGTTGTCATTGGGCAGGACGCCCAATGCTTGACAATTGTTGTGTGGGTGCTTGTTGATGGGTAAAAGGAAAATCACGAACGAAGGCAGTTTGGAGAATATGATTTTGCCTACCAAGAACGATGTTTTGGGGTTAGCTATCAAGATGCTTGGCGCTGACAGGATCATGGTGAAGTGCCAGGATGGCAAGGAGCGGCTGTGCAGGGTTCGTGGCAAGCTGAAGAGACGTGTTTGGATCCGAGAGGGCGACGCAGTTTTGGTGTCGCCCTGGGATTTTCAGGCAGACTCGCGAGGGGACATTTTCTGGCGATACAGACGAAATCAGTGTGACTGGTTGAGGACACATCACTATCTTTCGATGTGACCTACGCGCAAAAAACGGTGGTGAATTAGATGATCGTGAAATGCTCCGAGTGTGGAAACACGTTCAACGTTGGCGCGCCGAGCGATGGGGAGATAGTTGCATGCCCAATATGTGAGGCTGACCACGAGGTTTCAGTTAAGGACGGAAAGGTCTGCTTCAAAGCCTTCGTGTATGAAGATGATGATCAGGGCGAGTTGTAGTCTTGCGAAGTGTCAAATAGGAGCCTGCGCCTATGCATTGCCTGCGATGCGGAGTTTGCTGCAAGGAAACCGAGATGTTGCTTTCTAATCAGGATATTAAGCGTCTTGAGAAGCAGGGCAACAGTAAGGATCTCTTTGTGTTTTTTGACGACGAAGGCTATGCCAGGTTGAGGAATACCCAGGGCCACTGTGTTTTCTACAACGTTAAAGACCACAGCTGCAGAGTCTACAGGTGGAGACCCGAGGGTTGTCGTTTGTACCCAGTAGTTTTTGACGAGGAAAACTGGATAGTCCTAGATCACGATTGTTGTTCAACCCGTCCTTTGAACGCGAGGGAAGTTGCAGCCAGAGGGTTGAAAGTGCTTAAGCTTCTCGAAAAGATAGATACACAGGCTGAAACACGCGCCCGCACTTTTTGATCTGTCTTGTTCATGAACCAGCTAGCTAATTCTACAAGCTGCGCAAAGAGTGCCTACGCGTTTTTTCAGAATTCTTAGCTGCTTTGAGCTCTCCTCGCTGATTTAGCACGACTGCTAAGAAGAGTTCGCTATTCTCCCCTGAAAAGCGAGAAATATTGAAGGCAGTCTTCTTCCGTCTGCGCCAAATCTTGCCAGCGTTATGACTCAGGCAGGTGTAACTATTTGCCCTTTGCATGTTTTGCTGGAAGTGCAACCTGTTTCTTCTGTTTTCTCTTGAGGTCTTTCTCTCGTTGCAGTTTCTTATGTTGTTCTAAACCTGCAGCTTTCTTTTCCCTTCGCGACATAACTTCACCAAATTGATAGGCATAGGCGAACTGTAGATTAAGAACGTTGCCCCCCCAGCTGAAAACTGATCCTCCTAAGAGGACATTTCAGCCATGTGGCAGGTTAATATAGCGAGCTTGCGTCTAAGTAGGGTGCAGGGCTTCTCGGGGGAGAAAGACTAGGATCTTTCCCGCATACGATATCTCTCCTTCTTTCTCGAGTTTGTTCTAGCATAATACCGTGGGAGAAATGGGACTTGAGGCACAAAAACGTCCCAGAGGGCGAATCGCTCGCTTTAATTTCAGCAAAACACAGTGTCGACCCTGACCAACTTTTCCGGACTCTTGCCTCTACTAGAGAGAAAGAGAGAAATGTTTGTGGTAGGCTTTCGATAGAATGCCGCGGGAAGATAGGGGACAGAAGAATATTTTTGATGAAAAACGACTCAAAGGTGGTGGCGCAGATTAGGCTAGGGGAGGGCTTCCTATCGGAAAAGACTAGCCCAATCAGCAGATTCAAGGATTGTGACCGGGTCCGCAGATACGTAGCAAAGAAGAATGCCCAAGTGTTTAGATTGAGCGCCATAAGCGATTTGCACGTGGGAATGAGGAAGATTAACCTGATCGCTAAGGTAACAGAGGTCCGCAATCCGCATCCCATTATTACGCGCTCAGGCAGCCCCTGCGTCTTGGCTGACTCATTTGTTGGGGATGCCACCGGAACTGTGAAGCTTGTCCTTTGGGGCAGCCAGATTGGCTCTGTTTGTGTAGGAGACACTGTCCAGATTGTCAACGCCCGCGTAGTGTCATTCAAGGGCGAGAAGCAATTGCAGATTGGAAGAAGCGGAACACTCAGAATGGAGCGAGAACGCCCCATCCCAGCTTGAGACCAGAGTTCTCCAAAACATTGCTATGAAGACATGCGATCTCACTATTCGTCTCCGTTGAATTCCTCGTCCCGTGTTTCACTGCCCAAATCCACTTCTTCCTCAAACAATAACCCAAATCACCTTCTTGCGCAGGAATCCTAAGCGGCAGTGCGAATATTGGCATGTTTATTGATGCATGCAAGCGCAGCTGTGGCAATCAGCTTTGTTCAATATTTTGAATCTCCCGATCAACTGCAGAATCAGATAACCGAAGGCAACCGATTTCTGGGACTGTGGCTGGAGAAACAGAAGCGAATCCGGCATGGACAAATTCTGCCATAAGCTTGGCAGAGCAAAAGCGAACCCCTTCGAGGGACTCTTCTGGAATACGCAAGGAGCATCAGCCTAATAACAGAAAAGGCACACTCACAATAGAAGGCGATTGAGTTCATGACCATGGAACATCAGAGAATGATGGATGGAACGCGTGCACCTACCGAAATAGAAATAACAGACTTCATAGGCGCATCCGCGAAAGACGCATGGCTGAAGCTGACACAATTCTTCAAACAAAACTACGACACAAGTCCCGAAGTGATTTTTGACAGGAAGCAGGGATGGGACGTTCGCTACCGGAAAAGGGGCAGAACACTCATCACGCTCACCCCGGAAACAGGCGCAGCCAGAGTCCTCATGGTCCTCGGCAGAGAAGAATCCGAAAAGGCGCATTCGATGCGGAACAAGCTGAGCCCAAAAATGTCCGACTCGATAGAGAGCACAAAGCAGCTGCATGACGGACGCTGGCTCTGGATCAGGCTGTTCAACGCCGAAGACGTTGAAGACTTGGAGAAGCTGCTCCCCCTGAAGAGAAAACCCAAAAAAAGAGCGCGAGAACAGTCATGAACAGCAGAATGCGTGATTGAACCTTGCCTTTCACACCGTTTCATCTCGGCCCTGCACTTTGCCTGGGCATCCCGCTGAGAAGATTCATTCATGCACCAACCTTCATTCTCGCCAACGTCGCCTTGGACGTTGAGCCATTGCTGGTGATGGTGCTGGGTTTGAATTACCCATTGCACGGCTACTTCCACACGTTCCTCGCAGCGATCGGCATCGGCGCCATTCTTGGCCTAACCATGCTTTTCCTTGAAAGACCCCTACAACCATTCTACCGAACACTGTTGCTTGAAACCGAAACCCCGCCTAAAAGACTCCAGTTTGCGGCTGGAGGCATCCTCGGCACAGTGCTCCACGTCATGTTCGATGCTCCCCTATACGCAGACATCAGGCCCTTCTATCCGCTCACGGCGAACCCCCTTTTCGGCGCCGTCTCTTCCCTTGAAGTGTACCTGCTCTGTTTCTGGATGGGAATTCTCGGAGCAGCATTCTACTCCCTGATCCTGATCGCCAAAGCACTAAAGAAACCGCGAGAGAGACAGGCGAAAGCAGCTCCGAATTGAGAAAAACAGCTTTTCCTAAGAGACATGCCTAACGCAGCATTCAGAAGCCACTGCCTCTCAGCTTTTACCGCATCACTTGCCGCCGCCTGCTAATTTCCCAGGACAACCACCACCCGCGTGCCTTACCAATTTCACCCTGACGTTACGAGTTTCAAGAATTCTTCTTTAGTCAAGCCTGCTTCAGAGATTATTTCCATGAGGAGACCACGCTTGATTTGCTCGTGTTTCGGAACAGGCAGAACAAGGTCGCCCTTTGCGAGGATCAAGTGGCTTCCTTTTTGCCTGATAACTGTGAAGCCGGCTTTGCGGAGCGTCTTAACGACTTGCCGCCACGAGAGCAGAGGGAGCTTCGACAACAACTTCGGCCTTCTCGCTCTTCGCCTTGCGCTTGAGAAGCTTAGTTTTCACTTCCAAGTAGCCTTCGATGGCTTCCTTGATGTTGACTAAGGCTTCGTCTCTGGTTTCGCCCTGAGTGGCAACCGGAAGCTCCAGGCACTTGACTATGAAGCCGCCTTCTTCTGCAGGCTCTAATAAGACGGCGAATTTGCGGGCAACCACGGAACCACCCTCAAAAAACAATGTGTGAAGCGATGATAATAAGGTATCTTCTGAGCTGACTCAGCCAAAACAGCAACCGCGCCACAGCAGCCCCCCCAAGACATCTCAAGCCGAAACAAGACGCAACACAGCCCCCCACAAACTTCATCCAAGAAACACAACCCAAAACACAAACACAAAAAACACACTCAAAAAACAATTTTAGACAGAACGTCAACACGTATACAACACAGCCGGGGTGGCAGAGCGGTTAATGCGCTGGCCTTCCTCGCACATAGCGTGCAGGGACCAGTCTCGAGATCCTCGTAGTAAAAAAGGGGGCAAGCCAGCCAGTGGGCCTTCGGCTCGCAGGGGTTCGAATCCCTTCCCCGGCGCCATCAACATCAATTTGGATCCTTCCCCGGCGTTTGTCTTATTTCGGCTTTCTCAAGATTTTTCCACGGTCCTATCCACAGACGTACTGGAATCCGCCTTCGAGAAGCTTGACTGCTTTTGAAGAAGAGTTTTCCTTTGTTGTTGGCTGAAGTTGCGGTGCGATTGGTTCGCTGATAGGAGATGCTGTCTGAAATACAGGACATGGTGAAAGGGTCTAAATGTGATTGAGGTGATGAATGGTTAGATGTCTGCTCAGTTTAGGGCCTCTCGTTCGTCTCCTCACACAGGAGAAATAATTGGCTTTTCGTGGAAAACCGAATCTTTTTCTTCTTTTTTAGTTCGAGTGCTACATGCTGCACAAGTTTAATTGATTGGAAGCGCGAATAGCTGTTATGCCTCGCTTGTGGTTTGACAAGGGCACGCTTCTGTTGAATGGGGCTGTTGGGACTCCGTATGGTAAATGGGATCCACGGCGTGGCTGTTACCGAATTAAGGCATGCCACTACAAGGATGTCTTGGATTATTTTAGGGAAAGCAGACTTCAGATAGAGGACGCTGTGCCGAATCTGCCGCCTGTTGAACAATTAAAGAGCAACGTCGAGTTGAGGACTTACCAAAACAAGGCTTTAGACAACTGGCAACGAGCAGGCAACAGAGGCGTACTGGTTTTGCCCACAGCGGCTGGAAAAACTTTCATCGCATTAAAAGCGATTGAACTGCTCAAAACACAGACCATGATAATTGTCCCCACGCTGGATTTGATTGACCAGTGGGAAAAACGTGTGAAAGAATGTCTCAACATCAAAGCTGGCATCGTTGGAGGAGGCGAATGCATTTTGCGGATGGTGACGGTTTCGACTTATGATTCAGCGTATTCTCAAGCGGCGCAGTTAGGCAACCGTTTTCTTTTGTTGGTTTTTGACGAGGTGCATCATTTGGCTTCGCCTGGTTACATGCAAATCGCTGAAATGTACATTGCCCCCCATCGCATGGGATTAACTGCCACATATGAGAGAAGCGATCAGAGACATGAACTCCTTCCACTGCTTGTAGGCGACGCAGTCTACTCCATAAACATCGAGGAGCTAACGGGAAAGCACCTTGCGCCCTACACCTATGAGAAAGTGCCGGTTGAGTTGCTCCCTGACGAACAGCGAACCTACGAAGCAGAGATGGATGTGTTTAAGAGTTACCTGCGCGAGAGGCGAATTGTCCTCAAAAGTGCAGCTGCCTTTCAGCGGTTCATAATGACTACTGGTAGAGACCCCCGTGCGCGGGAAGCCCTGCTTGCTCGGAACAAGGCTTTGAGGGTTGCTGTTAATTCTGAGGCAAAACTGAATATGCTAGCTGAAAAACTTGAAGCGCACAGAGGCGAGAAAACACTGATTTTTACACTCTACAACGACTTGGTCTACACCATCAGCAAGCGTTTTCTTATTCCCGCCATTACCTACCAAACCCCAAGAGAAGAGCGCCGCGACATACTCTCTAACTTTGGAAGCGGCAAATACAAGGTCATAGTTACTTCCCAAGTGCTAGATGAAGGTGTAGATGTTCCCGATGCTTCGGTTGGTTTGGTGCTAGGCGGGACGGGCAGCAACCGAGAGTATGTGCAGCGGCTAGGCCGGCTCCTCAGAAAAAAGGAGGGCAAAACCGCCAAGCTAGTGGAAATTATCTCCAAAGAAACAGTCGAGGTCGGCATCAGCCGCAGGCGACGGCAAAAAACTGGAGGCGCCTTAAGGGTTGCTTCCGAGTAGTTTGCTCGTGGTTTGGAAGAGGAAGGGCGAGATAGCGCCTCGCCATGCAAAACTCTCTGCCGACAATCTTGAAGTTGCAAGTGACCTTATCGAGGCGTATAAAGGGCATGTTGGGGAAAAGAAGAAGGTTTTGAAAACTTTTGCCGCTAACTTGGAAAACAGCGGGTATGAGTACCGTTTCGTTAGAGGGGTGGCTCTGCTGCTTGACCGCAGAGGCTCCTTCACCTGCAACAGCCCAGTTAACCCCGTTGATCTGCGGAAAAGGCTCTTTATGGCTTCAGAAAAATTCGGTTTACCCACCACGTTAGAGAGGCGGCGGAGAATACTTGAAGCTGTTGCTTCAGAGGTGGCGTTGACGCCTGAAAACGTTGAAACCTTGCTTTACGCGGACTTGGATGACGAGTTAATTCTCGAAAAGTTCGATCCACCCTCAGCTTCTGAACTGCTTGAACAGTACAATCTTAGCTTGACGCAGACACTGCTCTTTGACTCTATAGAGCTCAGTTTTACAGCTTCTGGCAACTGGCAAACCCTCTTCTACACGGTAAAGAAGCTTGGGCTTATCTACGAGGCATACCGCGAAGGCGACTGTTTTTGGGTGAAAGTGGACGGCCCTGCCAGTCTCTTCAAACTCACCAAGAGATACGGCTTAAGCATTGCCAAGTTGCTGCCTGCCCTTGTTGCCAATTCTGAATGGACTGTTAACGCGAAGATACTGTGGAAGTACACAAACGAAATATGCAACTTCAGGCTGGACAGTCGAAAGCATGGTTCGTTCTTGCGGAAGCCTACTTTTCAACCGCTTGTGAGTTATGATAGTGCTGTTGAAGAGGATTTTGCGTCTCAGTTTCAAGTTTTGAAGTCTGGCTGGGAGTTGAAGCGAGAGCCTGAGCCTGTTCTTGCGGGTACCCGTGTGATTGTACCTGATTTTTCTTTTGAGAGGGCGGGTCTCAGGATCTTCATGGAGGTTGTGGGGTTTTGGACTGAAGAGTATTTGCTGCGCAAAGCAGAAAAGCTCAGGCAAGTGCAAGTGAGGATGCTTCTGGCGGTGGATGAGGCGTTAGCTTGTGAGAAGCTTGTGACGTTGGAGAAGCTTCCGCAACTGCATTTCATTTATTACCGTGATAAAATCCCGTTGTCTCCAATTCTGCGGTACCTAGAGAGTATTTTTGAAGAGGTTACAGCTAAAGAAATCAAGCTGTTAGAAAGTCTGCCCGTTAGGTTTACAGAAGCCCTTGTTTCTTACGCTGAATTTGCCGAGAGGACAGGCGTTTCCGTTGAGGCTGCGCAGAAATTTCTCACCTCTAATTCCCCTTCAGGCTATGTTCCACTGCCTAATGGGTTGGTTAGTAAGGAGAAACTATTGCAGTTAAGCGGTGCAATCGAGGAATGTTTGAAAAAGTCGGGGAAACTATCTCTTAACGAGGCAACCGGGATAATTGAAGCTGAAGGAATAAGCGATGCAACTTGCGTATTAACTCAACTTGGTTACAAAGTAAAGTGGCTTGGAATAAACACCGAAAAAGCCCAGGTCTATAAACCTCAAAGTAACGAGTAGATGGCAAACAATCAGCATTTTTTTCAAAGGAACATGGTTCAGATGCTTCTGCGATGCTTCTGAAGAGCGCTCTGAAGGGCTTCTAGCAAAACATAAAAACACACAACCATAAAAAGAGATAATCAGGTTGCTATTGGCGGTTTGATGCGTCATGGGCGATAACGAATGTTTAGACGAGCAGGATTTGATGATGTCTAAGGGAATAGTAAGCATGTACCGGTCCATATGGGTTGAGTTAGAAAGCCAATTCCCATCATTCTCCGTCGAAGAGCGCTTAAGAATTTGCTCTCTCATAGCGCCCCTTATCAACAACATGATTTTTGCAGCGTTTAACGAAGAGGCAATTGAGGCGTTGGATAAACCCGGCGGCAAACGAAAAACAAAGAGGTAAGTTCTTGTCCGGTTCATCACAACCTAAGGCAAGCATGAGAACACGGTTGCCTAACGGCGACTTCTTAACTCTGACTGTGTGGTCTGGGAAGTCTGATCCAACCGCAGAAGTAATAACCGTGCAGATACGCCACAACGCAGGCAACCAATGGGAAACCGTTGGGCGATTAGCTGCTTATCGGACCTCTGAAGGCAACTACTCGCAACTGCCGGAACGCAATTTGGGTGCAAACCAGCCGAAAGATCGTAGCGTGGCAGCGTTGTAACCTTCTTTGGCGTTAGTCTTCTGCTTCAATTAATTCTTCGAGTTTTACGTATTTGTCTTGAAGCTGTTTTGGCACTTCCAGTTCGGGTGGATATTCCCCTTTTGTCAGATGTTCAACGATTTTGCGTTGTACGGTTTCTTGTAATTCTTCAAAGTCTATGTCGAATATGCACTCATGCATTCCGTCTTTGCACCGCATTTCTTCATTGTGCTTTCTGCCGCAGTTTCTGCACTTGGCTTCAGTATAGAATAATTCAGCGATGTTTTCTATGAAGCCGGTTTTCCATGTTTGCATCATATTGAGTTGCGTGTCAATCGCCCATAGTTCTATTTCCGGTCCGCCGATTTCCTCTTTTAACCGATCTACAGCAAGGATCGCTTCCCTGAATTTTCCAGTTTCTTGAGCCCTTTCAGCGAATTCGCCGGGCTCCGTATAGGCGGACACAATCATGTACAGTTAAGCATCTGTTTCTGTGTTGAGAGTTTTTGGTAGCCATGTGGTCAGTTCGTCAACGTTTCTAGCCAAGAAGTGGGCAAAGACAAACAAGCCGTTCAAGAAGTCAAAAAATGTCAGGAGCCAAGAAAGCGGCCTCAGTTTATGGCGTGTATGACTTACACATTGAAGTTTCCTTTGATACTACGGAAGAACTTGACAAATTCATTTTTGAAGGACTCCGCAAAATTCTTGGAATGAAAGAGACAGTGACTTTAATTATGCCAAAGTGGCATGAATGACCCGAATAAGTTGCAGAGAAATCTGCCTCACTGAAGCGGCACAGGCAGGTCCAGATAGATTCACTGATTAATAAGGTCAAGGAAATAGTGAAAGGCATGGTGCTTCCTGCCGAATACGATGTAAGAATTTACAAACACGTTACACGTGTTGCGGCGTAAGTGGTCTTGGCATGATCGTTGAAGTTGTTGGACCAGATGAAGAAACACTAAAAGCAATTGACTTGAGAGCTATGTCAAGTATTCTGGAGTTCTGTGAGAAAGAAGGGTTCAAAACAGGTTACCATTTCTTCGAACAATATGAATCCATAGAGAAATGACAAACGAAGTCACTACTTAGCCTCATGCGTACAAGACGTCGATACCCATCCCAAGCTTAGACCAGCTCTTGGCCAAGGCAGATCCCCCCACTAAGACCACCATACGGAACAGAAAGAAGTATTCCTCCCAAAGCCTTGGTGCAATGAACAACTACTCTGTTTCAACAAAAAAGAAAGGAAGTTGCGGAAATAATATTGAAGATGGCGATATCGCTCCTCTCGCGAGCATCCGAACCCCTTCTCCACCGCCATAAACATCAACCCATAGCCCTCCTAGATGGTCGGATACTCGAGTGCTCGACGCAGGAGAGATGTTTTTTAGGACAAACGAACAAAGAACTAACAACTAACTGATATCACCGAAGTTCGGTCAAACAAAAAACACCAAAGTGCCGCAACAGATGGTAGAAAAAGAGAAACTGCAAAGAGCCATTGAGGAAACGATAGCTTCAGGATACCAACTAAGTAGCGAAGCGTTCGAATTCCTCTGCTCAGGATTGACCACGGAAGACCCCCAGATCCTAATTCACAGAGCGCTGCGGAAGGCAGACAGCCTCAGTGAAAGACCAATTTTCATACAAAAAGCATTACTACAGGAAGTAATCCAAACAAAGACCACCCCATCTCAAGAGACCACCCACACTACACAACAGTCAGCCGCACATCCACCGAAGGAGCAAGCGACTTATGCCAGCGAAGGCGAAACAGTTTTTCATCCATACGCCAAAGACATCGAACCAGAAATAGAAATCATTGAAGACCCCACAACAAAACTCAGCTCCAACGGAACAATCGAAGACTACCTCCAGTACTTTCAAGACCGCTTCAAAAGAATTGAACGCCTACTCAGACAAAGAATAGACGTCAAGGCAGCAACACCAATCCGTGAAGCACTCAAGACCCAACCGAAAACAAAACTCAAAATCATCGGCATGATCAGCGAAAAAAGAGAATCCAAACAAACCACAATACTCACTGTCGAAGACCTTGACGCAAGCGCCACAGTGCTCATCACCCACAGCGCCAAAGAAGACCTACGGAAAAAAGCCCAAATGCTCCTACCCGATCAGGTCGTGTGCCTCACAGTCGCCAAAGCAAGAGACAGACTATTTCTCGCAGAAGACATAATATTCCCAGAAGTCGGCCAAAAAATCCCACACAAAGCAACAGAATCAGTCTTCGCCGTCCTCACCTCCGACCTCCACATCGGAAGCACAAGATTCCAAAAAGACGCCTTCAAACGCTTCATCCTCTGGATCAACGGCAAACACGGAAACGAAAAAATAAGAGAGATCGCCAGCCACGTGAAATACGTACTGGTGGCAGGAGACATTGTCGACGGCGTCGGAATCTACCCAAACCAAATCAAGGAACTCGCAATCAAAGACATATATAGACAATACAAATTGGCCTCCAAACTCATTGAACAAATCCCAGAACACATCGAAGTCATCGTTTCTCCAGGCAACCACGACGCACCACGAAAAGCCCTCCCACAACCCGCAATAACCAAAGATCTTCTAACATTCCCCAAAACAAGCAGAAACATCCACTCTCTAGGAAACCCCTGCACCGTCAACCTTCACGGCGTCGAAATCCTAATGTACCACGGTCGAAGCCTAGACGACATAATCGCAACCGCCCCAGGAACCGATTCACACCATCCAGAAAAAGCAATGAAACTGCTCCTACAAAGCCGTCACTTAGCCCCACTATACGGAGGAAAAACCCTGCTCTCACCAGAGAACCGAGATATGCTAGTAATAGAACGCGTTCCCGACATCTTCCACGCAGGCCACATACACGTCCTAGGCTACTGCAACCACCGCGGAGTCCTTATCGTCAACTCCGGAGGCTGGCAAGAACAAACCGACTACATGCAAAAGCTGGGAATAACCCCCACCCCTGGCAGAGTGCCAGTTGTTAACCTCCAAACCCTTGAGATCACACCCCTATCTTTTATCTAGAAAATCACCAGAAACAGCAAACAGTACACAAACTGAATTTTCTCATCCGCCGCCAACCAAGCGTGCAAGCCGCAGATCGCTGCCAAAAACACTCTTCAACAATGACCTGGAAACCTCAAGCCGAATCTTCTTAGTGCGACCGTAACGTCCCATACTAATGACCTTAGCGTTTAGAATCCCCATCGCATCAAGCTCACTAATCAATGTTCCCAAGCGCCTCTGGGTTAACAGTCCCACACCCAATTCACCGCAAAAATCCTTGTAAACGTCATAGATTTCACCCGTGGTAGCGTTCGACTTGTTCAGGTCATAAACGCTCAGCAAAACCAACTTGGAATGCAGCGTCAAGTTCTTAATAGCCTCCAACACCCGATCGTGCTCAATATGCTTCTCCGCAGCCCTAACATGTTCCTCTGTGATGGTTTCATCACCGTTGCGCTCGGCAACCTCACCCGCCACTCGCAACAAATCAAGAGCCCGCCTCGCGTCTCCATGCTCAGCCGCCGCCAACGCAGAACAAACACTCAGTGCAGACTCAGACAAACAGCCGTCCCGGAAAGAGATCTTTGCTCTATCAAGAAGAATGTTGCGCAACTCACTTGCATCGTAAGGTCGGAACACTATTTCCTCTTCGCTCAGCGAGCTAAAAACCCTAGGATCAAGAAACTCCTTCAACCTCAAATCATTTGATATGCCTATTATCGAAACTCTACTTCTGCTAAGAGTCTCATTTATCCGCGTAAGCTCATAAAGAAGCCTGTCGCCTCGATCCTTAATCAACGCATCAATCTCATCCAAGGCAATTATGAGAAACGTTCGGCTTTGCTCAAGACTCCCTCGAAACCTATCAAAAACCTCCCCGACAGACAGACCTGTAAACGGAACAGCTATGCCCAAACTCAAGCTGAGGGCAGCAAACACTCTATATTCAGACCCAGTCATGCGACAATTAACATAACAAAACTTGACCTGCGCACTGCGCTCCTTTGCCTTAGATTCTAAGTGGCTTAGAACAAACTTCGTCACCGCCGTCTTTCCAGTTCCACATTTTCCGTAAATGAAGATGTTTGAGCTCCGAGCCTCCCTTAGCACAGGGGCAACGGACTCACCCAATGCACGTATTTGATCCTCTCTGTGAGGAAGTTTATCTGGCAAATAATCATGCCTCAAGGCCTCTCGGTCAGTGAAAAGCTTTGGACCATTGATGAACTTTTCAAATACATCGTCAAGTATGTTTGACTTGCTGATCTTTTTCAGTCCCCCAATTTTCGCAGAAGCAACACCGATATTTCGAGTGGAGAAGATAAAGAATATAGTACAAAAAAGTAATCGGCAAGCACGACAAACCTAAAACAAGAGGAAAAATCGATGATAATCAGCCGAGATTACGGACCCACCCTATGAGTTCCAGTGGAAACAACAATAAAAACAACACGAAAAATTCACTTTAATAACCTTAACGTGTCTATACTCTAAGGGGTAATTATCAAGAAAGGTATTAAAACCTTCCCTAAAGGTTTTTAGACCGCTAACTCTCATTTTTCCAAACAATCCTAAAGAATACCCCTCATACAAACTGCAAAGGAAACATAGGGGTGGCGGTCCACCTGCTCTCATTATGGAATCAACCACGTATCGTTGAAAACAAACCGCAGGCTTTCTGACGGCCTGCACTCTTTTTCCTCTCGCGCGCAAGACTACACTGATTGCCCAGACAAACGATGCCAATTTTTCCTTCACAATTGTGAATACCTTGTGAATTTGTAACGGAGATGTGCCTTTTCCTCTGCCCTACTGCCCAATATTTCCCCATTTTTGTCTTTTCCTTGTGAACAAGGCACCCCTCAGCTTCTACTGGAGATATCAAACAAAGATAGACTCCCCAGACTTTTCCTGTTTCCGAGGCATGTGAAGCTTGTAGAAGCGCGAACTCTGCAGTTTCAGGTTATTTTCCAGCCTAACCCCTTCTGAAAGGCTTTCATCCTCTTTGGTTTCAACCATAACAGCTATTAGTTGTGAAGTGGAGAGCCTGTGAACGCCCTGCAGGGTGCTCTCTCGATGCCAGCCAAAAAAATGCGTGTGGAACTCTTCGACAACGAAGGCAATAGATATACCATTGCTTTCGAGGGCCAAATAACTAGAGACAAAGCCGTCCGCCTTATGGACTTGGTTGAACTGCTGGGTGGAATGTCGGATGAAAAAGCACCCCAGAGCGTTGGGCAATCAACGATTACGACATCCTCCTCTAGAACCGAGAGGGTTCGCTCGTTGGTTCAGAGATCCTTTCCTCTGATATGGTTTTCGTCAAAAGACGTTCAGACAGCCTACGAGCAAGAGTTCAAAGAACCCGTGACACTAAGCACGGTATCAACCTACCTTTCTCGGATGGCGAGCAAAGGCTGGCTCGCAAGGTCTGGAAATGGCAACA
The DNA here is from genome assembly GCA_964591705.1 of uncultured Candidatus Bathyarchaeia archaeon. GTDB lineage: Archaea > Thermoproteota > Bathyarchaeia > Bathyarchaeales > Bathycorpusculaceae > UBA11855. The sequence continues at coordinate 21,495 of CAZQCX010000006.1, forward strand.
ATCTCAAATACAGATTAGCGCCAAACGTTCCCCTTACCAAGATCGCACAACAAATCAAGTAACAACCCTCATCAACTCGCTTGCTGAACTACAAACGACTCCTCAACAGTTGCCACACAAACCTAAAACTGTTATAACTAAAAACTGCTATAACATTTAGCTATTATGTTCACCTCCAACAGGCAGCGAGATCCTTGAATCCCCTTATTGAAATTGACTTTGCAGAGATGGACACCAAGCTGCGGCACTATGTCGACAAGGGGAGGTTTTTTCCAGCAACTGAAACCAGAGAAGAACCTTCGACCTATACGAAGCCAGACGCATCTAACATAAAACCTCTCCGAAAAATAGGCAATTACCCTGGAAGTCTAATGGCTGTAGACTGTTCAACCCGCACCCTCAAACGCGCCAACAATTGGGGTGTTTACCTCATGAGACCTTCATTTGTGGTAATCAGGAATCGCAAGGTCAACTGGGGGTTCAAAGAGAGGATATGCACAGTCGTAGGTGACTCTCATACTCGTAGTAACTTCCTGACAGACAGCCGAATTGAACTCGAGAGCCAAATAGCCCTTGAACTTCTCCTCGACAAAAACGCACCCTACTACGAACATCAAAACCCAGAAAACGACTACCTACTGCTAGACGGCGGAGGATACTTTGGTGGCGAAAGAAAGTTTCGCGTCTCGCTGTACGACCAATGCCAAAAAAGCGGCATAAATCTCGTCGCCATTTCAAAGAACTCCCCCTCGCTTCACGACGAGAAAGGAAGAGACTTCGTCTCAAGCACCGCCGCTTTGTCTCCTTACGAAATATGGGTCTACCACCCGGTAAAAAGGGCAGAAAAAGACAAAAGCCTCTATGGCGACATAACCGTCGTCAAACTCTGCGCAGAAAGCAAACACGTTTTCAGATGCGACGTAATGGACTACCTCACAACACGTGAAATAACCGATTTACTGTCTCCCCTTACAAGCATGTCCGAAGATCCCCGCTGCATAGGCTATCCTGTTTGCCTTTATCTAGCCCATGACTTCTCCGCTCCATCTGACTCGATGTTGATCACTTATCATGATATGATCGAAGAGAAACTCAGAGCCTCCAACCTTCTTGAAAGCTTACGGAGGGAAGAAACATGCAGCAGTTTCGGCGATGAACTCCACGGTGCCAAACGTGCTTTTCAGAGGGAAATATGGAATGAACGATACTAATCCTATAGGTTTTGTCTGCAAATCAAGAGCAGACTCCGTCTCCTTCCTGGTCAACAAAGAGACAACTCTCTCCTTCGGTCAAATTGTTAGAATCGAATCAGCCGAAGGGGATTTCTACGCCAGAGTCGTCAACTCGGAAAGCAGCTCCACTCTTGACCTCATAGAACAGTTACGAGAAGCCGAGGGGAAGGAAGCCTTCGGTCCCTACTCTTCCTACAGAAACGTTGACGCAGTATTGTTTCTCGAGAAGAGATCAGGAAAGGTTCGAGCTCCCACCTTCAATCCAAACTACAGAGAGAAAGTGTTCGCTGCAAACCATGAAGACTGCACAGTACTCAAACTGTCAGGAGAGATCGAAATCGGTCGCCTGCGCTCTGAAGACCAACTCTTGGGCTCTGTCGGCATCAATCTCGAGGCAGTGCCACGCATGATGGGAATGTTCGGAATGACTGGCTCGGGGAAAACCAATACAGAACTCATCCTCAACGCCCAAATAATAGACCAAAGCCCCAAGGCCGCCGCTTTGATCTTCGATTTCGCCGGCCAACTCTTAGAAGGAAAGGAGATAACTCCCCAAAAAGGACTCAGAGACCACCCATTGTTCCACACAAAAGTACAGTACTACTCACAGAGAGCCGGCAAGCTTTCGATAGGGCTGCACACAATAACTCCTGGAAAACTTGACACCCTTTTCCCAGACATACAGCCTCCACAGAAACGGCTGGCTTGGGCGCTATTCAAACAATTGGGCGCAACATGGATCGAGAAAGCCCGCGAAAGCTATCGCACCAGTGGAAACGTTGAGATAAAAGCTCAGAAATCAGTCGTAGAAGCCCTCATGCAGAAACTCGCCTCTCTACCTCCGGATGTTTTTCCAACTTCAAACTACACCTTTGTGGAAAGCGTTCGCGAGAACATCTGCAAAGGCATCTCCTGTCTGGTCGATATCTCAGGGCTCCGTTCCGAAGATCAAAACCGGGTTGTCTGTCTCTCGACCTCAGTTGTTGCCGAGTACTACAAACGAATGTGGGAAGAACACTACGAGAATTGGCAGAAACTGCCCACCCTTCTGATTACGCTCGAAGAAGCCCACGAGTTTCTAGACCCAAACAAACCCCGAACGATCTTCTCCGACATAGCCCTCACCTACAGAAAATACCGCGTTGGTCTCAACGCGGTTACTCCCAGACCCTCCAGAATCAACTTCGACGTTTTTGCTGAGCTTTGGACAAAAGTCATCATGAAGACTGAACTGAAAAAAGACAGAACATACCTTACCGAAAACACTCCCTACATGGAATACAGCGAGACCGAAATAAAAATGCTCGACGTTGGCGAAGCCCTTCTTATTTCAGAACCGAAAATAAAATTCGCGGTGCCAGTAAAGGTTTTGCACTACCCTGAATATTTGAAGAATAGGAAACAAATTGATTACGACCTTGACTCTCCTATCCTCGACAGTATGGACGCCGCCCTAAAGAGGCTTCGAAGACAAACCGCACAATCTTTGAGCCTTCAGCCAACTAACTCTGGCTAGCTTCTTCCTTCCTCAAAAGCTGCTCCATTTCCTTCTTCACACTGTACCTAAAAGGAATCTTCTCGGTTTCTCTCTCAACGTAACCTTCTTCATACAGCTTCTTCATCACTCTCGCCGTATGTTCCCGGCTCAACTTGACTTTATCCTTAATCTCAGGAGCGGTTTTCGATCCCTCCGCCAAAAGAGTCTCCAAGACCGCCATCTCCGTTTCAGTGAGTGTTGCCAAAGCTTTGTCTCTCCGGATCGGAATGACGTGCTCACTTTTGATTTCAACCGGAACCGAGAGCTTTTCAACCTGCTCAGTCAGCTTCCCTATCTGCTCACTCAATGTCTCAAACGTCTTCTCGAAAACTTTGACTTTTGCAATGGTATCTGCCAAGACTGTGCTTTCAGCATCCTTGGACGCCTTGGCCATCTGAGCTTCTATTGGCGAGATTCTCTTCTCAACGGCTCCTATTTTCTTGAGTGCCGACTCAGCCTTCGCCGCGTTACCCTCAAGTTCATACCCCACAAGCTCAAGTTTCTCAGAAGCTCTTCTGAGCTCTCGGTTGAAACTCAAAACTATGTCATCAACAATCCTTTTCGCCTTTTCATATTCCCCTTTGCTTCTGCGCAACTGGCGACAGTACTCTGCGATTGCAACGATCGTTCCGAATAGAAGTAGTGTCACGAGAACCATGATCCATTCAAACACTTCTTCCACTCCTGTGACTTAATTGTGATGTTGTGATCTATATCACAGATCACAATTTGATCGATTCGTATTTAAGGCTTATGTTAATTTGCAGGGTTAAAACATGACGTCACACATCACACCATCGTTCGAAAGATCTGATGACTGTTCATTCCCCATTTTCTGTGGTGAAATCGGCGGAACCGGGCTCTGTTTCCGAATATGTGGCAAAAATATGGCGTTTTGCGGTTCGTTCCTAAAACAAAACTGCTGCTATTACTGCGTGATTTGTGACATCACACTATTCTTTTGAGCCTTGTGCAAGGTATTTTAAGCTCGTTTCGAGCTCTTCTCGGATCAATTCTATGACTTTTTGATGGTTTTCGATCTTCTCTTCTCCCAAGTTGCTATGATGTGCTTCGACGTAATCGTGCAGCTTGTTAGCGATTTCGAGGTACGGATCAAGAGTTGTGCTTTCAAACACTCCCAAATATCCTAGCAGAAGAACTGTGTATATTGATTTTATTACGTTTTCTTTGGACTGTTTTAGTGTCCTGTTGAACGATCCGCGGCTTATTTTTGCCTTTGTTAGTCTTAATTTTGCTTTTTCATCGTATATTAGCTGTTTCCCTGATATATTCTCGGCTAAAATGTCTATGAGTAATGTTTCTAGCTGTGTTTTTGTTAACTGGCTATTTTTTGTGAGTATTTTGACAATAGGGTCTGAAAGGGCACTGTTTAGCCATGTCTGAACGCTTTCTTTGAGCTTCAAGATAATCCCTCTTGGTTTATGCTAAATGGATACGTTTTCGTATACCCTGCTCGGTCTTAAACTTTTCTAACAAACATGTGGTGATATTCCAAGGTAATAATTGCGGAGCAAAAGATATTATGGGCTTTTTCGGTGGCTTTTTGTAGAGAATCAAGGACCAGCCTGCCTTATTGGCTAAAATCGATTAGAAAACTGGCTCTTTCGGAGGCTTACGATGCAAATTGGCGTCAGGCTTTCCTTTCTTTTCTTTTCAGTCAGGGCATAATCTGGTTATGTCTCTGATCCAAATTTCCTTGGCAGCCGTTTCTTGTCACTATCTTGGCTCATTTGGCTGAACAAACGGTTTGGCCGAATTCCTGATGGACTTCACGTTCTTTGACAAACAGTTTGTTTCGTGCCACTTGTGATCGTATTCATCACGCGAGAATCACGTGTGATTTCTGAGCATCGTCTGCGATCACGACTCCCGTGATATTGTTGTGATCTAAGAAATCCACCAAAAGTTACATGTGGCATCTCGCTTGGAAAGACTCTCATTCCGGGTTTCCACTATACGTTTTCAGCTTCCTTCTTCAACTGGTCAAACAGTTCGGGACGAAGATCTCTTAGCGCTGGAATAAATGCTTCTGCTGATCGTAGATCCCCCATGTCTGCTTCGCAAAACACCATGTCTGGTTCGTCGTACTTTGCCCTCGCTAGCACCCTTCCTGTAGGACTTACCAATCTGCTTCCTCCCCAGAATTGCAATCCCTCTTCAACTCCTGCCAAATTCACATACGCAAGAAAAGCAGTGTTTTCAAGAGCTCTGGCTGCCGTTAAAATCTCAAAATACTCTTTTCTGATTGCCGGTGATGCAGAGATGCAGACAATTAGTTGAGCTCCCTTCAGCCGAGTTAAACGAATCACCTCTGGGAAAAACAAATCGTAACAAATGCACAACCCCACTTTTCCCAACAGTGTCTCGAACGCGACTGCCTCGTACCCCAATCGGAAATATCTCTTTTCCTCAAAAACGCTGTGAGTTGGCAAATATAGTTTACGATATTTGCCAATCAAGCCCTTTGGTCCCACAAGCACTGCAGTGTTGAAAAGGGTCCCCTTCGCCTTTCCACTCAATTCTGGCATTCCAAAAACCACGTGCAATTTCTGCTTCCGCGCCATTTCCTCTACTCTCTCCGTTGTCGGACCGGGAACAGTCTCTGCCAGTTCATAAAACTGGTCTCTATTGGTATATCCTGTCACGCACAACTCTGGGAAAATCACTAGCTCCGCGGAATGCTCCCTTGCTTTTGTAATCATTTCTTCCATTCTGCGGATGTTTTCCGGCCTATCGCCTCTTTTGCTGTCCATCTGGGCTAGAGCCAACTTGATTCTATTTTTCATTTCTCGTCTCATCCCTTGTTTTTCAGTCTATGTTCCTGGGAAGTCTGAAATCAGCGCCCACTGTTCGGTATGCGAGTTTCGGCCCAACAAGGGCGCGCCTCTTATGCTCCGAAGCAAGCCATCTCTTCTTAACTTCTTCGACAAAATCTCTTCCAACATTCAACTGTCTCGCGATCTCCTCGGGGTCTACAAACATTTCAATCCCATACAATATTAGGTCTAACCTCTCGTACCGAATGCCGAGCTCTGTTTCTGCTAGCTGTTCCGGCCATAGCGCAGGGGTAGCAATTTTCCTTGCGAGTTCTTCAGGCAAGCCAAGGTAAACCGCCAGTTGCCGCACCTGAGTCTTGTAGAGGTCTATTATTGGGTAGAAGTCTGCAGCAACATCCCCCCATTTGGTGAAGTACCCCATCATTGTCTCGGACTTGTCGGAGCTTCCACAGACCAACATATTCATTTTGTTAGCGTAGTAATAGAGGAAGATCATTCTGGTTCTAGCCTTCACGTTCCCGTTGCAAATTCTGTCTGATCTGTCGAAAACGGGTATGGCTTTGTAGAAACTTCCCAGGACAGGCGTTATGTCGCAGAGCTGGGTTTTCAAGCCAAATTTATCAGCTACTTTAATTGCGTCCTCGATGTCCCTTTGGCTGCGAGTTTCCTCTTCTGGGAGGATCAATCCAAGGATTCTGTCGCCGCCGATTGCTTGACTTACAAGCGCTGCTATCGTACTACTGTCTACTCCCCCTGATAGTCCCATTACTACTCCCTTTGCCCCAGAATTTTCAACATATTCCCTGACGAATCGTGTCGCTCTTCTGGTCGTATCAACCAAATCTATATTCAAAACAGAAGCGTCGAGTTTCAACTACCTCATCCCGCCTCTAAGACTTGCCATTGTACTCAACTATTCAATGACAAATATAAATAGCCAGTCCACTATAGTTGCTTCCCCGAAGGCTGTTTGATGGGTAGAAGAAGACGAAAAGTGGTTCATATCCCCAAGAAAAGGTTGCCCAAATTCTTCTCTTGCCCCAGATGCGGAAAAGAGACGGTCAGAGTAGATTTCAATAGAGAAGAGAGTTGTGCGTTTGTGGGTTGCAGCAGTTGCGGTCTTCAAGAGGAATTCCATGCAAAGGTAGCCCAAAGCGAAGTTGATGTCTATTGTATGTTCACAGATAAGATATATGGATCTCCGAAGCATGGCTCTCCAACAAGCGACAAAGGGACGTAGCAAGGGATTCTGCAATGGTTGGCCACGTAGAAGAATACTTGCTCGAGAAAATCAAAACTTGTGGGGCAATTCACATAACCCTTATCGATCCTGAAAAAGTAACGTCCACACAGGCATCCGAAATAGCTGAGGCTTCAAGTGATAGCGGAACCTCGGCAATAATGATTGGAGGATCAACGTTCGTTTCGCAGGACCATCTAGACAACGTTGTTAAAGCGGTAAAAACTGCAGTCAAGATTCCGACGATTCTATTCCCAAACAACATTTCCGGCATCAGTTGTCACGCGGATGCCATTTGGTTCATGTCTCTAATGAATTCTGTTGATCCCTATTTCATTGTAGGCGCTCATATTTTGGGTGCGCCTCTCATAAAGAAATACGGTATAGAACCGATATCGATGGGCTATGTTATTGTTGGCGATGGCGGAACCGCTGGCGTCGTTGGGAAAGCAATTCCCGTGCCTTATGATAAACCCGAGCTAGCAGCTGCCCACGCCCTTGCAGCGCAGTATTTGGGAATGCACTTCGTTTATCTTGAAGGCGGCTCAGGCACCAAAGCTCCTGTTCCGCCTGAAATGATAAAGTCTGTTAAGAGTTACGCAGAAATTCCGCTTGTGGTGGGGGGTGGAATAAAGACAAGAGAAGCGGCATTGGCAGCGACTTCTGCTGGTGCCAATATAATAGTTACTGGCAACATCGTTGAGACACTTGATTCCAAAAAGCGAGTTTCTGAAATAATTGAGGGTATAGAAAGACAAAAACAGTGAACATTCAATCTTGAGTCTAAGACGTACAACTGAAACCTGCCGTATCGAGGGTTTTAATTTTTTCTGTCAGCAAGGCAAAATAGAGCCTCTGAAACCTTTAGAAAACAATTCGGAGAAACAGCAGTGAGTTGCAACATTAGCCCATCCTATCGATCCTACCTTCAGGAACTGGAAACCAAACTGAAGGACCTTTACACAGTGAGTGAACGCGCAAGATCGAGGGGGCTTGACCCAAGTTTGAATACTGAATGTGCCGTTGCAAAAGACATAGCTGACCTTGTCGAGGGATTGGTAGGACCTAAGGGCGTTGCCCCAGTTATCCGCGAACTGTCAACAAGACTTCAGAGGGAAGAGATAGCTTTCAAAACTGCTGAAGAAATTGTTTTCGGCAGATTTGGGCAACTGGAGCCAGAAGCTGCTGCCGAGCAAGCAATTCGAACTGCACTGGCAATCTTCACGGAAGGGCTAACTGCTGCCCCTATACAAGGCGTCTCAAAAGTGAGGGTCAAAACTAACTTCGACAAAACACAATATCTTGCAATATACTTTGCAGGTCCCATAAGGTCAGCTGGAGGCACAGACCAAGCCCTAACCCTTGTTGTGGGCGATTTCGTTCGTCAATTGCTAGGTCTTGATCGTTACAAAATAACGGCTGAAGAGGTATCCAGGTTTATCGAAGAACTTCGACTATATGAGCGCTCAGTTGTACGCTTTCAATACCATATTCCTGACGTAGAGTTGGAAAAAGCGCTTACTATGCTCCCCGTTGAGGTAACGGGCACAGAATCTGATCCTGTGGAAGTTTCTTCTTTCAGGAACCTTCCGAGAGTTGAGACCAACCGCGTAAGGGGCGGGGCCCTCAGAGTCGTCAACGACGGCATAGTTGGAAGGGCACCGAAAGTTCTGACCATAATAGAAAAGCTTGGCTTTCAAGGATGGGATTGGCTGAAGGAATTTCACAGGAAATCGGAGAAGAAATCAGCAGGATTCATGGATGATGTTATAGCTGGCAGACCAATCTTCGCTTTTCCTTCGAGAAGAGGCGGTTTCCGGTTAAGGTATGGTAGATCACGCAACACTGGGCTTTCTGCAGTAGGCATCCATCCCGCTACAATGTCAGTCCTTGAAAACTTTCTCGCTGCTGGCACCCAAGTGCGCATTGAACTTCCAGGAAAGGGGGGGGTTACTGTTCCAGTGGACTCATTGGAACCTCCAATAGTCTTGCTGAAAGATGGGTCGGTTGTGCGTGTGACTCTTGAGAACTTGGATCAGGTGAAGGGCAAAATTACTAAGATCCTGTTCTTGGGAGATCTTCTGATAAGTTTCGGCGATTTTCTCTACACGAGCAAGCCCCTTTCTCCTTCAGCATACGTAGAAGAATGGTGGGTCGAGGATCTCAAAAAAGAGATTTCTTGTCGTTTCGACAGAAACTTGAAGAAGGCTGCAGAAGCAGCTCACCTGTCTGAGGAAAGGCTTTCAGCTTTCTTGGAGGATCCATTTGTGAACCTGCCTAATCCCAGAGAAGCCATCGCACTGTCCCGTTTTTTGCTTGTGCCGTTGCATCCAAAATTCACGTTTTTCTGGTCGGGGCTTTTTTCCCCAAACGACGTCCTCTATCTGGAGGAATGGTTAAGCAGTTCAGAGATAACAATTGAGGATGTTTGTGTTCGCAAGATTAATGGTCCGTACCAAGCAAGAGCAGTCGAGGCATTAAGACGCATATACGCACCGCACAGAGTTTCTGACGGACGTATCACAGTAGACGGCGATGACGCCAGTGCTCTTGCTTTTTCGCTTGGCTATGGAACTTCGAAGACTGCAATTCAAACTGACAACGAAGTGTTGAACACAGTCAGCTCGCTTTCGGGTGTGAAAGTTCGGGAGAAAGCCCCTACATTCGTAGGTGCCCGCATGGGCAGACCAGAAAAGGCAAAAAGACGCGAGATGAAACCCGTGGTTCATGTGCTCTTTCCAGTCAGTTTGGCTGGGGGATCTCACCGGGACATTATTGCAGCTTCACAGAAAAACCACGAATTCATCGATTTAGCCAAGCGCAAATGCCCCATCTGCAAGTCGTACACGACCAGAGTATATTGTGCTAACTGCAACTGCGAAACCCAAGTCGAAAATAGCTGCCCTGTGTGCGGGAGATCCCTTAAGGAGAACAATTGCCAAGTATGCAAAACTGCAGCCGTACACCACCAAAAGCAAGCAGTCAACTTCAAAGATATGCTGGAGCGTGCCTGCAGATCCGTTGGTGCTCCTGCGCCCAAGGTCTTGAAAGGCGTTAAAGGATTGACGAGTGAAGACAAAACCCCTGAGATCCTTGAAAAGGGCGTTTTGCGCGCAAAGTATGACCTGTCTGTTTACAAAGATGGCACAATCAGGTTTGATGTAACTAATGCTCCCCTCAGTCACTTCAAGCCCAATGAGATTGGAGTTGACATTGAAACTCTTGGTCGTCTGGGCTACAAATTAGACATAGGGGGAAAACCACTAACTGACGCTAATCAGATTTGTGAACTGAAAATCCAAGATGTCGTTGTTCCAAAAAAGGCTGCTGAATATTTTGTCCGAGTAGCCAAGTTCACAGATCATCTTCTTACCAAGATCTACAAACTTCCCAGTTTCTACAGTGTTTCCAAAATAAGTGACCTAGTGGGGCACTTGACACTAGGTTTGGCTCCACACACGTGTGTCGGCATACTGGGACGTATTATTGGTTTCACAGGTCTCGACGTTTGCTATGCTCATCCGATTTGGCACTCAGCCAAACGTCGAGATTGTGATGGTGATGAAGATACCTTGATGCTAGCACTAGACACGCTTCTGAATTTCTCAAGGAAGTACCTCCCTGCGCAGATTGGGGGCATCATGGATGCACCGTTGTTGCTTATTCCTTTCGTGAATACCAAGGAAGTGCAAAGGCAAGCTCATGATTTGGATGTTGGCAGTGCCTACCCATTAGAGTTCTATCAGAAGACGCTGCAAGGTGTTGAGGCAAGGACTGTGAGCTCAATAGTGGATCTAGTGAGTCACCGACTTGGCACGGAAGCCGAGTTTGAGGGCTTCAACTGCACTACGCCTGTGACTGACATAAACATGGGAAATGCTCACAGTTCTTACAAACAGTTCCAGTCTATGATACAGAAGCTCAACATGCAGCTTTCGCTTGGCGAGCGAATTGAAGCTGTCGATGTTCGCCGCGTTGCAATGAAGGTTCTGACTACCCACTTCTTGCGTGATATCGCTGGCAATCTGCGAGCTTTTTCCACTCAAGAATTCAGATGCAAATCCTGCAACAAATCTTTCCGTAGGTTGCCTCTCTTTGGGAAGTGCCTCTGTGGTGGTGCCCTCACCCTCACCGTCTATCGCGGTGGTATTGAAAAATACCTTGACGCAGCGCAGCATTTGATTGATGACTACAACCTGCCAGCCTACTACACCCAGAGACTGAATTTGATAAGGGATGACATCGCAGCACTGTTTGACAATAGGAAACCCAAACAAGTCAGCTTGACAGTCTTCAGCTGAGGACTAAAGCTTTTCAGCATGAAACACCATCTATAGTATCGTCAAGCATGCGCAAAGAAAGCTATCACCCAAAAGCCCATCTGCAGCATGTTAGGAATGTTCGAAACGGTCTCTTGGCCAGAACCAAAATACTGAATGTTCTCGACCGTGCCCCCTCTAATGCAAAGGCAATCTCAGAGGCAACCTCTCAATCTTACAGCGTCGTTGTTCACCATCTACGACTCTTAGAAATCGAGGGCTGTGTGACTAGAACCGCTAAGAAGCCCTTTGCTTGGGCTCTCACAGGGATTGGACAGAAACGCCTCGTCATCTAAAAACTGCACTGGCAAGGACAGCGCCCACATTTTGGGCATCTGTTGTTATACTTCTCAATTGCTGCAGCTTCCAGATCTATTCCCAAAGAATTGGCTAATGACGCAAGCCAAGCTAAGACGTCGGCAAATTCCTCCCTCGCTGCATCCTTGTTGTTTTCGTCAAGAGCAGCCCCCAATTCTTCGACCTCGTCAACCAACCACTCGTAGTTCCTCTTCACTCCACGCTCCAGATCCCTCTGAAGATATAGCATGCGCATCATTTCCTGAAACTCAGACAATCGCATAACATTATCAAATCCGGTTCAAAGTGGTCAGGCAATAAATTAAGAATAGCGCAAGATTAATAATATCGAAAACTATAGCGATTAACGCTCAAACAAAACAGAGGGCTCACATGAGCAAGAAGAAGAAAGAAAGCGCCGGACCGATGCCTGCTGCAAGTGCAGGCTTGCTGAGATTTTTTGAGGAAGAAACCGAAGGCGTCAAAATCAGGCCTGAATTGCTTATGGTGCTGGCTGTGTCACTGGTCGTTGTCTCCATCTTGGCCAAAGTCTTCTTTCCGTCTTAGCGCCGAGGCGCATGCAAAACTTCTATTCTTTGAACAGAGTTCAAATGTAAAAAGATCTCACTCATTTCTTGCCTAGAGGCAACTTGAGGAATGGGTTGCGCGATCGTCGCTCTTAAAACAAGCGCTTCAGCGTCCGAGAGCCAAATGCCAGGGGGCGAGTGAGTTAAAGCCATAAGGGTGCCTTCAAAACCGTATGCTGGATCTAGAATGACTCGTATTTTCTTGCCCAAATTCTTCTCGAGCATGTGAAATATAGAAATGGGCAATTCTGGCTCTGGCATAGAGTTCGCAGGATTGTACTAATTTGCTGTACGCAGATAAAACAGTTGTCCCTATCCAAGGCTCTCTCTTGATGGAAAAAGCGCCTCTCCTCGACTCAGTTTTCTTATGATCTTGTTTTATCCCTGTCAAAATATCAAGCTTGTTTCGTCCAGTTTGTTCTTTTTTTGTCTTGCCAGTCTCAGGCAGCTTATTGCGTGAATTGGATAGAGTTTAATAGACACTCAATATCTCATAGAGAAACCATTCGAGAGGGCGAATGTGAAGAGTAGTGAATCGCTGAATAGGTCTATGGAAGGCGCATTGAAACATTATTCGTCCCTGTTCTTTCTTCCAACTTTCAAAAGAGCTCTTGCAACACTGTCGCTAATTTGCATTTGCTTAGTTGGACTTTCGACTTTTCCGCTTTTCCCTTCGATAGACGGGCTAATCTACAGTGTAGCTATTGGCAGTTCCCTTCTAGGTCTGACTCTCCTGTTCGATTACGTGAACAGTCATTTGATACTGAAGCAGGACCCGATCTTTGTGCTCCGACGTACAGTAGTGCTTTCGTTGTTTTCTTGGGCGTTATGGCTGTCATTCATTGTAATAGGTGTCATTCTATGTGCGCTCTTCGGTGTTTGGTCATGGATTAAGCTTTGCCTCCTGGGTTTTTGTGCAGTGTCTACTCTTCGAGCGGTCGTCTTCTTTTCCTCTTCCTCTGTCAGTTTGTTGCGAAGCGTAGCAGCTTCAATGCTCCAACCTCTAGCTTGTCTCGTGCCATTCCTACTTGCTTGGGGAGTGATTGACACCGCAATACCTCTTCAGGTTTTGCCTTTCGTGGTGACCTCGCCTTTCCTTTGTGTGGCATCTGCTTACTTCTTTATCTCCTTGATTGAGACTGAGGGGCGAAAGGCTTACGACATGCCTTCTGTGACACTTTTCAAAGCATTCATGCAAAACTGGGTGGTCGGTCTCAATGAACCACTTGAAAAGTATCTGGAGCGACTAGGCGAGGACAAAGACGTTGAGGTTTCGCTCTTGAAGTTTGCGTCTCAGAAACCCAAAGCAACAGTAATAGTTCCTGAGGTTCATCCAGGACCGTTCAAGAACATTGGGAGCAGTCTTCTTCCGTCAATGCTGAAGCGTGAGTTTGAACGAGAACACGGCGGCGAAGCGTGTGTTCCTCTCGGGATTCTCGGTCATGAACTCGATTTGGCCTCGCAGAGACAGAACCAGAGGATCGTTTCCGAAGCGGTAACCTCTGCCAAAACAATGGGGTTTGTTGATGGAGCCACGCCATTTGTTAGGGTTAGCAATGGTGTTGCCACGGCTAATTGTCAAGTTTTTGGGAAGACTGCTTTTATTTCTTTCACTTTGTCTCCTAAGACAACAGAGGATTTGCCACAGGAACTATCCAGAATTGTTCGCGAGAAGGCAAGGAAAATAGGTTTGGAATCAGCAATTTCTGTAAATGCTCACAATTGTCTAACCGATGACCCATTTGAAGAAGTCCCTCTCGAAGCGCTTTGCGACGTAGCATCAAAAGCCCTTGAACAGGCAGCATCAATCGCTTTGCAGCCTTTTGAAGTGGGCGCAGCTACTGTTTATCCGCAAGAATTCACTCTGGCAGATGGGATGGGACAGGGCGGGATCACTGCGGTGGTTGTGGGCATGGCTCAACAGAAAAGTGTCTACGTAATCATCGACGGCAACAATGTCGTCTCAGGTCTAAGAGAGAAGATCATATCCGCTTTTGCTGATATTGGCTTTGACCAAGCCGAAGTCTTAACAACAGACACTCATGCCGTTAGCGCTGTCGTCCTAGGCAGACGCGGTTACCACCCAGTGGGCGCAGCAATGGACCATGATCTGCTCATCCAATACCTCAAGAACGCTGCAATGAAAGCCTCTGAAAACCTAGAACCTTCTAGAGCAGGCTACTTGAACTTGGTGGTTCCAAATGTCCGGGTTATGGGGAAATCGCGGATATATTCATTGACTAACCTTGTAGACCTTGCGCTCAAGAGGGCAAAGCGGGTGATGGTGCCCGTTTTTGCATTTGAGGGGCTCTTGCTGATCTTATACCTCGTTGTTTTGTAGGTTCTGTTTCTTTGTAACAAGCTTAATATTGCTTCCTTTAGTAGACTCCGATCTAGGAAAAGGATTGTAAATGACAGGTTATCCGAAGATTGTCGTCTCCCCTCCTGGTCCTGTCGCGAGAACTTTCTTGGAAAAAGACGAACAATTCCTCTCACCGTCTTATGTGCGTTACTACCCACTTGTCGTTGAGTCTGCCTTGGACTGCAGCGTCAAAGATGTTGATGGTAACGAATACATCGATCTTAACGCTGGCATCGCATGCATGAATGTTGGACACAATCATCCGAAGATAGTTCATGCTATAAAGAGTCAATGCGATCGTTTTCTTCACTACTCTAATACCGACTTTTACTATAAGGAAGTTATTCAGCTCGCTGAAAAACTCGCAGAAATAACCCCGGGGGCATTTGATAAAAAAAGCTACTTCGGAAACAGCGGTACGGAGGCGATCGAAGCAGCTGTTAAACTGGCGAAATGGCACACGCGTAGACAGTTGTTTATGGGCTTCATCGGCGCATTTCATGGACGAACGGTTGGTGCTTTGTCAATAACCGCGAGCAAACCCGTTCAACGGCGGCATTTCTCCCCTCTGATGCCGGGAGTAGTGCATGTGCCATATCCCTATTGTTACCGCTGCCCTTTCAAACTTGAATATCCTAAGTGTCACTATTGGTGCGTGGACTTCATTGAGGAATTCGTCCTTAGCAAATATGTGCCTCCTGAAGATCTGGCAGCAATCATTTTCGAACCTATCCAAGGTGAGGGCGGCTACATACTACCCCCTGCTGAGTATTTCCAGAGGCTCAAGAAACTTGGTGAGAAATTTGGTTTGCTGCTGATTGATGACGAGGTTCAGAGTGGCATAGGCAGAACTGGCAAATGGTTCGCCATTGAACACTGGGGGGTTGAACCAGACATTGTTTGTTGTGCAAAGGCGCTAGCTTCAGGGCTACCTTTAGGTGCGACAGTGGCAAAGGCAAAAATTATGGATTGGACTGGTGGATCTCACGCCAGCACTTTTGGTGGAAATCCGGTTTCATGTGCCGCTGCACTTGCTGTCTTGGGCTTGGTGAAAGAAGAGAAACTGCTTGAGAACGCAAAGAAGCAAGGCGATTACATCTTGAAACGCCTAGGCCAGATCAGAGAAGAATGCGAAATCATAGGCGACGTCAGAGGCAAGGGTCTAATGGTTGGCGTGGAACTGGTCGAAGACAAAGAAGGCAAGAAGCCTGCATCGAGAAAAGCCGCGGATGTAATGATTCGCTCTTGGAAGCGCGGCGTCGCAGTGGTTACTTGTGGCATTTCAACCTTGAGGCTGTCACCTCCTCTAACAATAACTCGGGAGGTGCTGGATGTTGCACTCGACATTTTAGAGGATGTGATCACTGAGGTTTCTAAAGAAAAGTAGCCTCTCTTTTTTCAAAAAGCTCTTGGTTTGGCGATAACCTCCCTTATCTTCAGATCAAAAAAATTGGATGCATTGGCGGGTTTGATCAGTAATGCAGTGTCGACGCCTGTCCCTGTCCCTCCGATTGCAACAACGTCTTGATTTATCGGAATCATACCCGCGTCTGCAGCCATCAAAGTTATCTCCACGCACACTTTGGTGCCTTCCCCCAGAAGCCTCAGAGTGTATGCAATTAGCTCCAGCGGTTCCAACGTACCAAACAACTTCTTTATTGCCCTCTCTGCACTGCTCAGAGCATGCGTTCCAGTGAGGATTTTGGCTCCGAATTCTCTGATTTCTTTCTCGAAGATTTCACTCAGCTCATTTTTCCCAGGTTGCTGAAACCCATGATGATGGGTTACCACAACAACGTTTGCTCCTTTGAAAATCTTGGCTGCTTTGGCTCCAGTCTCACCGCTGTTTGAGGAAATAACTATGTTGCTTATCTTCTCTTCATCGATGTACCCTTTGACCAATCGGAGCAATGGATCTGTGTTTTGCCTACCTGGCTTCGCGAAATATGTAGATCGCTTCAAGCTCATCTGTTTCTTCTCGCAAGTGATTTATGATTTCTATGTTTTTAGCTTTTTTCTGGGCTTCCTTTTGAGTTCTGTGCCACATATTGCGCATTGCGTAAATCTGCAATCAGCAGGATACTCACGGTGGCATGCAGGGCAATATCTCATCCATTCAAGCAGACGCCTTATTCCAAAGGTTGCAAGGGGCACATAGTCTATTCCAAGTTTGGTAGCGACGTTTTGAATCGAGTAATCGTCCGTGACGATTTGCGGGTCGCGAGCGGAGGCTTTGATCTCCACCGCTAATGCAAGTATTTGTTTATCGGTTTCCGAAAGAAAGAAGGCGTCTCCTACTGATGACGCGGATGTTTCGACTATTCTCATGAATTCTTCTGAAGGTTCTCTAACCATGAGCCGGCCATTGTCTACTGCGGCTTGGACTCGTGTTTGTATCATGCGGTTGGACCGTATTTCCGATTCGACTCTAGGGGTTGTCACTTGGTCTTCACTGACGGAAAACGGGTCGAAACCCGCAAGAAAAGCGGGCGTGTCAAGAATAACCACTCGAGCAAGCGAGCTCTTGCCTTTGATGTCTCATCCCATGCCCTTGAACAGTAACCTGCTCCGCAACCGATCATAAAAAGAACTCTTGAATCTGATGAATGAAGTAACATTTTTGGAGCGCGTTACAGTCAGAGTCGGCGTTTTCGTTGCAAGAAGTTGGTGGTGGCACCCATCGACAAAAACCCGCATTTTCTTGGGTCTTACCGCCTTGATTGTGACTTTCGAGTCAGCAGGAAAAACAACTGACCGAAACACGGTCAGAGAGCATATTGGTGTCAACACAAACGCGTCAACATCCAAATCCAGAACGGGTCCCCCAGCTGAGAGTGAATACCCCGTCGATCCTGTTTGCGTACCGAGTATCAATCCATCTGCTTGGCACTTGAGAACTGTTTGTTCATCTTTGAGGATCTGAGAGTACAGGATTTTTAAGGGGTCTCCAGCGGAGACAACAACATCGTTCAGCGCGTCGGGAATGGCTGCCTCATCTGTGGAGACTGCAAGTTTACAGCATTTTTCAACTTCAAAGTCTTCCTTCAAGCACCTGTCCACAGCAGCATATGCCTCTGCTGGTTCGACTTCTGTTAAGAAACCGCGAACTCCCATGTTGATGGCAAGTATTGGTGGTTCAGGCTTTGGGAGTGCGACACATGTTCGCAGAATTGTTCCGTCTCCCCCAATTGTGACTACGAAGTCAGTCTTCATGTCTTTCAAAGCAGCCGTTTTTGCGTCGATCTTGACTTTCTCGCGAAGAGAATCCTCCATGTAAACTTCCAAGTTCTTACTTTCCAAGTATCGGGCAAGACTCTCTGCAAGCTTCAGTGCTTGCCTTTTGTCGTAGCGGGCTACCAGTCCAACACTCTTGAACAATTTTCCACCATTCAAGTAAATAGCGGCACCTTAAGCTATATATGGATGTTGTTAAGAATGCATTCAACAGAAACAGAGTTGGTGAGCACATGACGAGACCGATAGATGTTGGGAGTCTACGCGTGGGCGGGTACATGATCATCGATAATGAACCCTGCCGCATCGTCGACATTACAAAATCAAAGCCTGGCAAGCATGGTTCGGCAAAAGCTAGGATAGTGGCAATAGGTGTTTTCGATAATCAAAAAAGACAATTCGTCAAACCTGTGGACAGCAACGCTGAAATTCCGATAATCGACAAGAGACCGGGTCAGGTGTTTGCTGTGAATCCAAATGGCGTCCAAATAATGGACCTAGAGACATTTGAGTATTTGGATGCCCCCTTTCCGGAAGAAGAAGACCTCAAGGCTAAGCTCGCTTCTGGTGCTGAAATAGAATACTGGAAAATCATGGGCAGAATGAAAATTGTAAGGGCAAAATAGCGACTTTTTCCAACTTAGCCCTTTCCCCACCGTCTTATTGTGCTCCTCTCATCATTGACATAGCACGCTTGAGTCTAAGCTCGATCTCGAATTGAAACGTGCTCCCTGAAAAGATATGAAGCGCTGCATCAAGGCTTATTATTTGCGTCGGATAACTATGAACGAAGCCTATGATGCATGAAGAGCCGTCTGAAGTGTGAAGAGGTTATAGGGACTGAGGCTTCAACCTGACTGGTCACAGGAATCTTTTCCGATATTGGCCATTTTCGCCAGGATATCGCCAAAACAAATCGCTTCATGCATGATATATATTTAAATGCGCTAAGGGTGTTCTAAACCAAGGAGAACCTGATGGCTCTCGATCGACTGGGGGCATCACTGACAGATGCCCTTAAGAAAATCTTCCGTGCATCAGTGATAGACGAAGCTGCAGTGAAGGAACTCGTTCGCGATATTCAGAGGGCACTTCTCCAAGCCGACGTCAACGTTCAACTGGTCTTGAATATCTCTAAGAGGATCGAGGATCGCTCTCTCAAGGAGAAGGTCCCGCCAGGTATCTCGCGACGGGAACACGTCATCAAAGTCGTCTACGAGGAACTGACCCGATTCGTCGGTGACAAACCGGTCCCTCTGAAGGTTGAACTTGGCAAGAAACGCACGATCATGCTGGTAGGCATCCAAGGATCGGGCAAAACTACACAAGCCATCAAACTTGCGCGTTTCTTCCAGAAGAGAGGGTTAAAACCAGCCTTGATTTGCGCCGATACTTTTCGGCCAGGCGCTTTCGCGCAACTCCAACAAATGGCAAATCGCATAAACATCCCGGTGTATGGCGATTCTAAGGCCAAGGATCCTGTCAAAGTGGTTTCCGAGGGCCTGAAAGCTTTCAGCGAGAAAGACCTTGTAATCGTCGACACGGCTGGCAGGCACAAAGAAGAACAAGAGCTTATCCGAGAAATGAAGGTTCTCGAGCAAAAAATAAGGCCTGATGAAGTTGCAATGGTAATCGACGGGACCATTGGGCAGCAGGCTTCAGTTCAAGCAAAGAGTTTTCATGAGGCCACTCCTATAGGCGCAATCATAGTTACAAAACTTGATGGATCAGCTAGAGGTGGAGGAGCTTTGTCCGCAGTGGCCGCCACAGGCGCTCCTATAAAGTTCATTGGGACAGGCGAAAAAATCGAGGATATTGAGTCTTTCGTTCCCTCTCGGTTCGTGGGTCGTTTGTTGGGGATGGGAGATTTGGAGACCCTTCTAGAGAAAGTCAAAGAGGCCGAGATAAGGGTCCCTGAGAAGAAAGCGAAAGCGATTCTCAGCGGCAAGTTCACTCTGACTGACATGTATGAACAGTTCGAAGCAATGAAAGGTATGGGTCCTTTTCGAAAGGTCTTGAAGATGCTTCCAGGGATGTCTTACAATATTCCTGACGAGATGCTGAGTACCGCTGAAGATAGACTGGAAAAGTGGCGTGTGATAATCCAATCAATGTGCCCTGACGAAAAGGAAAATCCGAAAATCTTCAATAGTTCTCGAGTCAAGCGAGTTGCCCGTGGTTCAGGCACAAGCGAGAGAGATGTTAAGGATCTTCTGAAACAGTATTTCATGATGAGGAAGATGCTGAAGATGTTCAAACGGAAGAAGAAACTTCCTTTTAACCTCGGTCAAGGATTCCCAACTGATCTGAGGTAGGCTTCAAGATATGTCAATTATTGAACAAGCATTTTCGATGATAGAAGCTCGCCCACTTTGTGACAACTGCTTAGGCAGACAGTTTGCTTTGCTCGGACGAGGTGTCGAAAACAGTGAAAGAGGTAAGGCGCTTAAGCTTAGTTTAACATTGCAATCAAGCATGCTCAGCCTTATGAACAAACCTCGCGGTTTCAAGATGCTTAAACTCCTGATTGCGAACGGCTTTTCTCGCGAAGCTGAAGAGGCTCTGCACCAATTAGGAAAAAAGGTTCAAAAAAAGCAAAAAAAGACCTGTTTTCTGTGTGAAGACAAGTTCCTATCACTAGACAGCTTGAGCGAAAAGGTGTTTCAAGCTCTATCCTCCTACGAGTACAACTCTTTCCTAGTTGGAGTTGAGCTGCCTGTCTTCGTTGAGGAAAGGGAAGACGAGTTCAGAGCCACTTTTGGCGTGTCTTATGGTGAGTGCATCCGCCATGAGTTAGGGCGCGCCTTGGGGAAAAGGCTGGAAGAACGAACTGCAAAGATTGTGGAATACAGAAAACCAGACCTAACCATTATTGCCAACCCGTTTTTAGGAGCCATCAGGCTTCAGATAAACCCATTGTTTGTTGCGGGGCGGTATCGTAAACTTGTTAGAGACATCCCTCAGTCAAAGTGGTTTTGTTCCAAGTGCCGAGGAAGAGGCTGTGAGGCGTGCAGTGGAACTGGAAAACTATATTCTGAGTCTGTGGAGGAATTGGTTTCAAAACCATTATTGGCGGCCGCTGAGGGCGAGAAGACCGCCTTTCACGCCTCGGGACGTGAGGACATCGATGCTAGAATGCTTGGAGGGGGAAGACCATTTGTTGTCGAAGTTTCAAAGCCCCGGAAGAGAGCACTTGATCTCGAGAGTCTGAAGGTAACAATCAACGAGAAAGCCGCAGGCAAGGTCGAGGTGTCAGCCATGCAAATCGTGAGCAAGGATCTTGTTGGGAAACTCAAGAAGGCCGAGTCTGCACAGAAGGAATACTTCGTGTTGGTTGAATTCGAAAATGAACTGTCGGAAGAGAACATAGCGCCCTTAGAAGAGAAGCTTAGTGGCACGTTGATTAAGCAGCAGACACCTCTACGCGTGTTGCACCGGAGAGCAGATCTGACCCGAGAAAAGTACATATACAAGGTTAAAGTTAAGATGGTTTCTCCTAGGCGTATCGAGATGCAAGTTCGCTGCCAGGGCGGTCTTTATGTTAAGGAGCTTGTGTCGGGGGATGATGGCAGAACCACACCCAGCGTTTCGGAGTTGCTCCTTAACAAGGCGAAAACTCTGAAGCTTGACGTTATGAACGTCTTGATCGACGGCTAGGCAAGGTGAACGCGATTGAAGAAGTCAAAAGGGTATAGACGTGGAACACGCAAACTGTCTAGAAAATCAACAAGGGAGAAGGGCAAGCCCAAGCTCGGGAAACTGCTCGTGGAGCACGAGCTCGGTTCCCAAGTGATCATAAAGATTGATTCCAGCGTTCAGAAGAGTTTGCCCCACAAACGTTTTCATGGGAAAATAGGAATAGTGAAAGATAAACGTGGGCGCGGTTATGTCGTTAGCGTGCCTCAGGGCGAGGCTGTAAAAGATGTGGTGGTTCGCTCTGAACATCTCGAAGCGTACAAGGGGAGTTGATTTTCTTGGGCAAAAGAGAGTTGAGTGAAACCAGACTTAGCCTGCCTCAGGTTAAGAAAGAATTAATGGCTGTTGGCGAAGAAAGCCTTGATCAGTTCCAGAGACGCACGATGGACTATGTTTCGAAATTCGCCAAGATTGACGAATCAGCGGCACCAGCGCTTGTGGAACGATTAACAAAGGAATTTGGGTTGGAAGATAATGAGGCAGTTCAGTTAGTTAACTGTGCCCCTGAGAGTGTAGATGAAGTGCGTATCTTCCTAGCCGGAGGGCGCAAGATAATCGAGACGGCGAAGTTGGTATCAATAGTCCATCTCATGAACGAGCATAGAGTCCAAAAATAGTAATGGCGGAGCGAGATCCAGCCAAGTTTTTTAAGCAATAATGGCTTATAGAGGGATTACTATGGAGAAACGCTACGAGGAGTACGCCTATGTGCTTGATTTCTTGCCGCACGGGCGTCCCGGTTTTCAACCATCAGGTCGAGCTGGCTACCGAGCTGGGGCTCTGATTCAGTGTGTGGGTGAAGAATTCTTCACACTCTTGGAAGCCTTGGTTAAGGAAGGTTTAGCGCTTAAACCTGGTGATCGCGTTTATGTTGGAAAGGAGTCACGGGAAGAAGTCACCTATATCATCGGCAGAGTGGGATATGATGAGTTAACTGGTGCTGCCAAAGCAGAGCTTCAGAGTGTCATCACTAGGATAGTGCTGAACCGAGAAGACTGGTTTGTAGACTTCTTTAACACGGCAAGAGCTATTACTCCTCGAATGCACGCATTAGAACTGGTTCCTGGCATCGGGAAGAAATACATGTGGCAAGTGATAAACGAACGAGAGCGCAAACCGTTTGAGGATTTTGAGGATCTGCAGAAGAGAACGGAATTGCCTAGCCCGGCAAAACTCGTAACCAAGCGTGTTATAGAGGAACTTGAGGGCGACAGCAAGTATCGTTTGTTCACGCGGGCGAATTAAGGTATTCGGCTCATG
This sequence comes from uncultured Candidatus Bathyarchaeia archaeon, assembly GCA_964591705.1. Taxonomy (GTDB): domain Archaea; phylum Thermoproteota; class Bathyarchaeia; order Bathyarchaeales; family Bathycorpusculaceae; genus UBA11855. The sequence goes on from CAZQCX010000006.1 coordinate 44,057, forward strand.
AGACTTGTCGAAAAAACGTGGCATTTGCTCCGGACCTATGGAATTGTTCCAAACAGACTTCTGGGACAGAACTTCCTTGTTGATGCGGCGATTTTTCAGAGGTTGGTTGATTATGCCTCCGTAAATCAGACCGAGACAGTGTTAGATGTGGGCGCAGGATTTGGTTTCTTGACTTGTTTCTTAGCGACCAAATGTGGCTGTGTGATCGCGGTTGAGAAAGACCCTCGTGTGGCTTCTGCGCTTATAGACCAGGTCAGCGGAGAGAGAAAGATAACGATCATAGGAGGTGACGTGTTGACTGCTGAGCTGCCTCATTTCGACAAAGTAGTTTCGGTTCCTCCGTATCAGATCAGTTCTCAATTGCTCATTTGGCTCTTTCAGCGTCATTTCAAGCGTGCTGTGTTGGTGCTTCAGAAGGAGTTCGCTGATCGCTTAACAGCTCAAATTGGGACTGAAGACTACAGCTGGATGACTGTTTTCGCCTATTACTATGCCACTGCTGAATCTTTGGAGCTCGTTCCTCGCCAGATGTTCTTTCCTGAGCCGAAAGTTGACTCAGCAATTGTGAGGCTGATCCCTCGTCCTAAACCGGTTTTCCACGTTGCTGATCTTTGTCTTTTCAGAAAAATGTTGAAATCGGTATTTGCGGAACGCAACAAGAAACTCGCTAACGCAACATTGCCTTTTGCGAAAACCATTCTTAACCTGTCCGCTGAAGAGGTCAAACTGCGTTTAGGGCAACTTCGCTTCCGTGACCAAAGAGTCAGGACTCTGCCGCCAGAAGCCTTTGGAGAGGTCGCTCGTGTCCTCATCCGCTAGGCGCGTATTTTTTGGCGATTGCGTGTTTTCTGTTGATGAAAATGTATACACTCCTGCGGAAGACACGTTTCTTTTTGCCGAAAATCTCCCTGTCCGAGAAGATGACAAGGTTCTTGACATGGGCTCAGGCTGCGGTATATTGGGCATATTGGCTGCCAAGACAGCTCGATCGGTTTTTGCGGTTGACGTTAATCCCTTTGCCATTCGTTGCACAAAGAGAAATGCTGGGCTAAATGAAGTCGCTGACAGAATGGTTTTTGTGCAAGGCGATTTGTTTTCCCCCTTGAGCAATCCCACAGAGTTTAGCTTGATCCTTTTCAACGCTCCTTATCTGCCTGTGCTAGAAGGCAAGGGGAGCTCTTGGGTAGAACTATCTTGGAATGGAGGCAGTTCTGGCAGGACGGTGATTGATCGGTTCATAGTCGGAGTGCGGCATCATCTTGAAAAGATGGGGCGTGTTATGATGATGCAGTCTTCTCTTGCCGGTTTTGCTGAAACGATCAAGCGGTTTGAGGAGTGTGGAATGACGGCGAAAAAACTGGTGCAGCTTTCTTTGCCCCTTTTTGAAACGCTATTTCTTGTCGAAGCTAGAATTGAGTGAGACCTTGAGACTGGTGTTAGTCCTTCTAATGTGCGTTCCTAGGTAATCATGGTGCATCATTTTTCCTGTCACCGCGGGGGTTTTTTACAGCTTGAATGTGGCTTTGATGGGGCTGAACTTGAAAAACCGTTGCAAGCATGCATAGGTTTAATACGTGGTTGTTGATTAGAAGAAGTGAGCAATTAAATTTTTGCTCGGAACAACAAGAGGAGTTGAAATAGCAATTGTATAGAAAAGAGTCACACAAGGCAACCTGTGCCGACTGCGGAAAGGAATGTGAAGTCCCGTTCAAACCCGATCCGAACAGACCGGTTTATTGCCGAGAGTGTTATGCGAAACGAAGACCCCCCAGAAGATATTAATGAATTGGCTTAAGATCTTTTTGAGCCTTTGTCTTTCTCTTTTTCATTGTTTGAATTAGCCCGAAGTTTTCGGTCTTTTGAGCTTTTTTTTGCGTTTGTTCTTTGATAATAGAGAGGGCCAATGAGGGTCAAGCTTCTGTTTGCTCCGCTAGTCGGAGAGACTCAGCTGGGTCAAGCGGCTACCCTTTCGCGAGGTGAAACTTGCTTTTCTATAGAAAGCCTCCGATGCTCTCTGGTTGTAACCTTTGTAGTGTTTCTGCAAACATTCTGTGGCTAGGTGTATTTTCTTCTGACGTTTGATGGCAACCTTTATAACCCTATTTTCTCATTGCTAAGCTTCGCGAAGCGGAAATATAATGGGTCACCGCAAAACTCATGCTCCAAAACATGGTTCACTTGCTTATTTGCCTAGACACCGTGCCAAGCGTCCAATTGCTAGAATACGATATTGGCCAAAAACAGATTCCCAAACACCACGGCTTCTAGGCTTCATGGGGTTTAAGGCTGGGATGACGTTTGTCTTCACAATTGAGGACCGCAAACGGAGTCCGAATTTCGGAAAAGAAGTAATGCTCGCAGCTACCGTTATCGAGACGCCTCCAATTCTCGTATGTGGGATACGTAGTTACTCTAAATCTCCTTATGGTTTGGAAAACCTTGCTGAAGCTTGGATGCAAAATCCTCCAGCTGAGCTCGAGCGTGCACTCATATTGCCTGATAAGTTTGACGCCGATCAGATGCTGAAGAAAATCCATGACGGCCTTGATAGAACGAGTATCATACGCTTGATTACTGCAGCTCGGCCTGGCGAAACAAATCTCTCCAAGAAGAAGCCAGCCATTGTTGAGATCGAAATTGGTGGAGGGACTATACAACAGCAAGTGGATTATGCTAAGTCCTTATTGGGAAAAACCGTTACGCCTGAGGAGGTTTTCAAGGAAGGGCAATTCATGGATGTCGCTGCAATAACAACGGGCAAAGGTTTTCAAGGGCCTGTGAAACGCTGGCATGTCACGATTCTCCAGCACAAGGGGCGAAAGACCAAGCGTGGAATCGCCACGCTCGGGCCATGGAACCCTCATCATCTTATGTACTCAATTCCTCGGGCGGGTCAAATGGGCTACCACCAACGCATAGAATACAACAAACGTATTCTCAAGATTGGTAAAGATGGCAAAGAAATCACGCCCAAAGGGGGATACATCCGTTTCGGCTTCGTGAAAAACCCGTACATTCTTGTTCAAGGAAGCATCCCTGGGCCAGAAAAGCGCTGTGTGCGGCTGCGTGTTCCAGCTCGGTCACCGAAAGAAACAACAGGCGCAGCGCCTCAGATAACTCATGTTTCGCTTGATTCCCCACAAGGTAGATGACTATGCCAGCTGCCAGACGAACCGCAAAGATATTCAGTCTCGAGGGAAAAGCAGCAACTGAGAAAATAAAGCTCCCCACGGTCTTCTCAACGCCGATCAGATCAGACGTAATAAAACGGGCGGTCATGGCTGCACAGGCAAATCGCCTTCAACCACAAGGGCGGGATCCAATGGCAGGTAAGCGTACCACCGCCGAATCGCGTGGAACAGGGATGGCAATAGCGCGTGTTCCTAGAGTGAAGGGGGGAGGTGGAAGGGCAAAATTCGCACCCAGCACGGTAGGTGGAAGACAGCCACATCCGCCAACTAGCCAGAAGAAGATAGTGAGGCGAATTCCTAAGAAAGAGCGTAGGCTTGCGCTTTTTTCTGCAATTGCAGCAACTGGTTCGAGAACCGCTGTCGCTCTTCGCGGGCATGTTATCGATGAGGTGTTGCAGATTCCGCTTGTAGTAACGGATGACTTGGCTCTGCTAAGTCAAACGAAAGAAGTTGAGAGTGTTCTTACTCGCTTGGGTGTCGACCATGATTTGGAACGTGTGAGGGCGAGTCGCAAGATTCGAGCAGGAAAAGGCAAGCGGAGAGGTCGAAAAATGAAGCAGGCAGTTGGTCCACTTTTAGTAGTCGTTGAGAAGAAAAGGTTGGCGAAGGCTGCCACAAACCTTCCAGGTGTTGACGTTTCTACGGTTGGCTCTCTGAGTCCGGAGATCCTTGCGCCTGGGGCAAGCGCTGGGCGTCTAACATTGTGGACGAGTGGGGCACTCGAGCAGCTGAACAGGCTCTATGGTGAGGAGGCTGTTGAGTGATGGATGCAACCGAAGTTGTTTACTATCCTTTGATGACTGAATCAGCGAGTTTGATGGTCGAGAAGGATAATAAGTTGATATTCATTGTTAATCCTAAGTCAGGTAAATCAGATGTTAAACGTGCTGTTGAAGAGCTCTATGAAGTTAGAGTTGCCAAGGTTACTGTTCAGTCAACTCCTCGCGGGGAAAAGAAAGCTTTTGTAAAGTTGGATCCTAAGTTCAAGGCTTCTGATGTCGCGATCAAGCTTGGAATATTGTAGTGAATGAGGTGTTGTTGTTTGGGCAAGAGGATTCGTGTTCAGCGTCGCGGTCGTGGTGGCTCGACCTATCGAGCTTCCACTCACAAAAGAATAGCCGCTGCTAAATATCCCTCATCAATTGCTATCAAGCAGATTTTCGATACTTCCCTTAATGGTGTCATCGAGTCGTTTGTGCATGATCCTGGGCGAGGCGCCCCATTGTCTTGTATAAGGTTTGAAAATGGTGACAGCTGTTATATGATAGCTCCCGAAGGCGTTTTTGTGGGGCAGCAGGTTGGGTTTGGAGGAAAAGCATCCGTCGACGTTGGCAATGTTCTTCCTCTGGGGCGGGTCCCTGAGGGCACGATGGTTTGCAACCTTGAGCTCAAACCTGGCGATGGTGGCAAACTTGGGCGATCATCTGGCGCTTACACAACAGTGGTTGGTCACACACCGCAGGGCACTATGATTAGGCTACCGTCAGGGCGGACACGCTACGTTAACGATTACTGTTTGGCAACTGTCGGAGTGGTTTCTGCAGCTGGCCGCACCGAGAAGCCACATCTTAAGGCAGGCAAGGTTTTCCATTTGATGCGTGCTAAGGGACACAAGTATCCTAGGACCAGAGGAAGAGCGATGGTTGCCGCGGTGCATCCTTATGGTAGTAGTAAGCGCAGTGCGAGGAAAGCGACAACGACTTCTCATGGCGCTCCACCGGGTCAAAAGGTGGGTTTGATTTCGGCACGTGGTGCTGGTGGTCGACAGAAGAGGCGCGTATCTACTTGACACAATGTTTAAAGCATGAAGTCACAATGGTAAGGTGAGATTGGAAAATGCCAAAAGAGTTTAGCTATCGCGGTCACAGTCTGGACAGCATAATTGGCATGTCTATGGATGAGTTTATCAACTTGCTCCCTTCGAGGCAGCGGAGAAGTTTGCAGCGGGGTTTGACTCCTGACCAGAGGACGCTTTTGGAGAAGTTGCGAGAAGCAAAGACTTCTGGCGCGCAGCTCAAGACTCATGTCCGCGACCTAGTTATTCTTCCTGAGATGGTGGGCTCCAAGGTCATGGTGCACAACGGCAAGGAATTTGTGCCCTTAGAGATAAAGGCGGAAATGATCGGGCATTACTTAGGCGAGTTTGCCATAACCAATAAACCAGTTAGGCACGGGACGCCGGGTATTGGTGCTTCGCGGTCTTCGATGTATGTGCCGTTGAAGTAGCCCATTTTTCTCTTCTGTTTTTTGGCATTTCTTTTGGTGCCTTCGCGTGTGAAAGTGGTCTGTGGACATTCGTGAAAACTGCTGGTTTGGGCTTATCCAATAGAAACCACTGATCAACCAATACGCAGGGCAAGACCTGACTGTCTGTGGTAAGCTGTTCTTCCTTGTCTAAGAAGTGTAGTCTCTGCCTTCAGATTTTGTTCTTGTTTGGGCACTTTCTGCTATCTGTGGCAGAGGTATGGGTGGGGGGATGTTTAGTGTTCTAGATATTAGAACCGATTCTATGAAAACTACATTTGATATTGACTGTATGATCACAGCCGGTGGGGGTTTTCTGCTTTCGTAGTCCTCGGTGATCTTGTCAACTTCAGTTTTGTCTCCTGTCACATGAGCGTTTCCTTTCAGGCTTATTTGGGCGATTGAAGGATTGTAGGCTATAGTCAGCACGAAAGGTACCTCAAGAGAGCCGTCTGTCTGCTTTTCTACACTTACTAAGTTGATGTTGGTACTTATCTGAATGGGCGGAATCGGCTTTCTTATGTCTAGGAATCTTTCTGCGGAGATGTTGGCGATTGCCACATTAACCTTGATCATCTTGGATCAACACAGATTTCGTAGCAATAACTATGCGCGGTCTCTCACTTTTCAGCCCTCTTGTATCGGGTAAAACCGCAGTGCCCACAGGTGTATCTGTCGTTATGATCCCCCATGAAGTAGCCTGTCCCGCACCTTTCGCATGTTGGACGTAGCCTCGCTGCTTTGTTTCCATCTATCTTGTATAGCGCATGGGCACCTTTCTCTTGTCTTCTCTTTTTCTCTTTCTTAGTCTTCTCTACCTTCTGGGGCTTAGCTTCTTTCTTTTCTTCCGCTTTCTGCGCTTCTGCTGGTGCAGGTGCTGTGGCTTCTTTCTTCGGTGGCTTCTTAGACATCCTAAGCTTTCACCTCTTCCTTGGGCTTTGGATTATTTCGCTGGATAATGTGTTTTGGTTCTATGAGGTTAGCTTGTTCAGTCGTTTCATATATGTTGGCAGAACCAAGAGCTGTGCTTGTTCCAGTCTTGGTCTCTATCTCTTGGACAAGAACTACTTCTGGGTCTGCCTTGATTTCGGAAGCTATGGCTTTTCTGACTTCAAGTCTTCCAGGGGTATTCCCTATGGTGCCGTGTTCTATGATGAATCTGACCTCTCTCCGTTTGAGCAATGCGTTCTCTTTTATTGAGGCTATTTTTAATTCCATAGAATAACCACTTGGAGTGTTGAGTCATACAGTAATCTTCTTATTTAGGCTTTCGAACAACCATTGCTTTCAGAATCTGGGCGGCTTCTGTTTTTTTTTCGGTTGTAACCTCGATGGCAACCACACCCTCATTTGGGTGACCGTAGAAAACTAAGGATTTCTCAGGTGCGTATAGAACTGCTATTAGCGTTAGCAGGTCTTCTTCTCCCTCGATCACGGCGTGAATTCGTTTTGTGCTCAGTAATGCGTCGCGGACGACATCTATTGCTTCGTCTGTTATTGTTCCCTGAGGGTTTTTGGCGTGAACTACCATGTCAACACTGAAAACTGCTGGTTTGACTTGTTTTCTCATCGACTTGTTGTCGGTTATTGATAATTGAGGAATTATGCCATATTGGTGGAGATTTCGCGACACTGTGTCTCCGACGGCAACAATTCTGGGGGGTTTCTTCGTTTTTACGATTGAATCTATCTTCTTCATGTTTTCTGTGAAAGTCCCGCGTAGTAGGGCTCCGAAAGGCTCTTTGAGTTTGGACCTGAGTTCAGAGGTGATCATATAAATAGTCTTCAAGTGGTTCCACCTCTGTATGGATTAAAGGAAGGTTAAATATCCCTGTAGTTTATCTTACCTTCAATGCATAGCGGCCCTTTTCTTTGATGTTCATTGCTTTTGCAATTGCCGATTTCTCAGGATCGAACATAACGACAATGCCGCCGAAATCTTCACTGAATGAGGTTGACCTACACTTTGGGCATACGTTTTCTTTTGTTATGAAGTGGCAATTTGCGCAGGCTTTTTCATTCATTGCGCCTGTTCTCCTTTTTGTATTGTCTGTTTGCTTTCTGTGGCTTTCTTTTCTGAGGGCGCCTTGGTTCCAGCTACTTCCAGCTTGATCCATTCCAGCTTCCCGAGAAAGGGCTGTCTAGCGGTTACGCCGATTTTTCCAGAGCTGCCGACTCTGCCTAGGGATACCGCGGTTATCCTCACGCGCACTTGGTCTCCGCTTGCGAGTTTTCTCTTTGTCTCTTTTCCAAGAAGGACACCTTGCTTTTCGTCGTAAGAGATGTAGTCGTCCATCAACTGTGATACATGGAGCAAGGCGTCTACTGGTCCGATTCGCACGAATGCGCCGAAGTCTGCTATCTCAACGACTTCGCCTTCTACTATTTCTTGAATTACTGGGTAGAACGTTAGAAGTGAAAACGTTACCTTGTGATAGGTCGCGCCGTCTCCTGGGATGATCTTCCCTATTGGGCTTACTTCTACTCGTGTTACGGCTATTACATAGCCCAGTTCCTCATCCACCATTCCCTCATATTTTGATTTGACTTGGTCCTTGCCCACCTTTTCCAGCGGGTTTCCAAAGGTTTCAGGAGGGATGCGGATGGTGTCCTGCAGCGTAACAAGCTTAAACATTTTCTATGTCATTCCATTGATCTCTAAGCGCGATTTTTGTCTCACATAGATGACTGGCACGCTTATATCTCTTAGCTTCTTTCTGAGCTGTCGATCATTGGTGAAAACTGCGGTGTTCCAGTCCTTCGCTGCCTCGACAATTGCATCGTCAGCAGTTAGCGAAGTGGAGGTCTTCATTTCAACGTATGTGCATTTTTCGGCCAGTGTCAATGCGTGCTTCGCATTTTTCTGAGTCGATGGCGAGCGGCTGTTTGCCAGAGTTATCAGCTCATGCTTAACGGGCGAAAGCAGTATCATGTCGAATTTCTTCTTCAAAAGATGCTCCAGCTCACTCGGTAGGCTTATTTTGAATTGAAGCGGAACAAAGAAAGCGTTGGCGTCCATTATTATCTTGAGTTTTTGTCTTTCGGGTGTTCTATCGGGCATTTCTATTTCATCTTCATTAGGTGGGTCATGTTTTGTCCACAAATGAACTTGCTCTTTCCAGTTCTTAAGATTTGGCACTCCGTAGGAGTTGCGCCGCGGATTGGAGATCATTTTATATAAATATTTCCAAACAAGAGCTTCTAGGAAGGGCTGGATCTGTGATTCAGGAGAAGTCCTGTGGTGCTGTGGTGTTCAAGAGAAATTCAGAAGTCTGCTATCTGATCCTTCGGTATGAAGCTGGCCACTGGGACTTTGTGAAGGGCAATGTTGAACCGAATGAAAGCGAGAGAGGCACGGTTGTGCGAGAGCTCAAGGAGGAGACAGGAATAGCTGCCGCCAATTTTGTTGACGGTTTCAGGGTTCGAATAGAATATTTCTATAGGCGGCAAGGTGAAACCATACGCAAAGAGGTCGTTTTCTTCCTTGTTGAGGCAAAGACCAGTGCTGTCAAACTTTCTTTTGAGCATGTCGACTATGCGTGGCTGACTTATCAACAAGCTGTAGAGAAACTCACTTTCAAAAACGCCCGAGATGTGTTGCAGAGGGCTAACGAGTTCCTGCGGGTCTGAAGTTCAGCAGTTTTCCATGCGTGGCAGGACCCGCTTGGTTCAGGCTGTTTTCTCAGAGACTATGCCGTATCCTATGAGTCTCCATCTGGCAGCGATTTTTCTGCTTATGGCGACTCTGGCGTCTGCTTGTACACAAATGGGTCTGGTGAGTTTCAGTTTGGCAATGTTTCCTTTTAGCGAAATGACTTTCCCAACGTTTACAGCTGCGCCTACATGGAGTAGTAGGGTTTCGTCGAAGTTGATCCGATCGATTTTGAGGAGTTCTTTAGTTCCAACAGCTCGTTCGAGTATATGCGTTTCCAGTGTTAGCTCTGTAGTTGTGGGTGGTAACATTCCTGTTCTACCCGCGATGTTTCCAGTCAACCCGTCTGCTTTTGAGTAGGATGGATCTAGTAGTGTTCCGATGCCTACTAGGCCTCCACATGATGCTTCATCCACTTCTTTTCCGCCTGCTTCAAGGCTAACTATCTCGCTGATCAAGGGATCGTAGAGGCTTTTTCCTTCTCTTTCAACGCTTATCCCTGGGCGGATCTCAATTTCTTCTCCGACTGCGAATTTGCCTTGGCTTATTGTTCCTCCCAGTATTCCACCCGCCAAGTTTTCTATTTCTGTGCCTGGCTTGTTTGTGTCGAAAGAACGGATGACATACATCAACGGGGGTTTTGTTTCGTCTCTTTTTGGAGTTGGGATCAGCTCTTCTATTGCAGCTAGTAACACGTCAATGTTGATGCTCCTTTGAGCTGAAATCGGAATTACTGGCGCTTTCTCCGCGATTGTTCCTTTTGTGAAATTCTTGATTTCTTCGTAGCTCTTGAGAGCCCTGCGCTCATCCACTATGTCGATTTTGCTTTGAACGATTATTGTGTTCCTGATGCCTATCACTTCAGCTGCAGCTAGGTGTTCACGTGTTTGTGGCTGTGGGCAAGGTTCATCTGCTGCTATTACAAGGACTGCCCCATCCATAATTGCGGCGCCTGAAAGCATGGTTGCCATTAATGCTTCGTGCCCAGGGGCGTCAACAAAGCTGATGGCTCTTTCGAATATGGCTTGAGAGTTGCAGTTCTGGCAAATGGGTTTTGTGGATAGGCTCTTTGGCGCTTGGCATTTTGGGCATTTGTATATTGGCATGTCGGCATAGCCGAGTTTTATTGTGATGCCCCGTTTCAGCTCTTCGCTATGACGAGAAGCCCAGACCCCAGTTAGGGACTGAACCAGTGTTGTTTTTCCATGATCCACATGGCCTATCGTTCCGATGTTGACTTCTGGTTGCTTGGGAAGGGGTTTACTTTCGCTGCTCATTCTCTTGTGTTCCACAAGTATGCACTGATGTTGTGAAAATACGCGGGTACAAGTTTATATACGTTGAGCACTCGGGAGCTGCTCTGCGTTGGGGCTTCCTATTTTTCTTCTTTGGGCTTCTTTGGCTTCTCAACGATCTTGGTGTTGATTTGAACGATTTCGTCTGTGATTACGTTTCCGCGGACGGTTTTGCGTTTTCTTTGGCCGCTGTTCTTTGGTCTGAATCCGACTCCGCCGCTGAGCACGATGTTTCGGCGCACTCCTCCGTGTACGCTCGGTCTCATTGGAACGCCATCCTTGTCAGAACCACCTACTATTTGCACTTTGTGAGCTGGCAAGTCCAAGAGTGTGCCTTCGATGACTTCTCCGATTCTCCTTCCTATCAGTGGCACGGCACGGTTATCATCCAGTTCGGCTACTTTGGACGTTCCTGTTTCTGGATCGGAGATTATGACCTTGAATTTTGGCATATGGTGGTTTGCTCTCCAGCGGAGAATGAAGTTGGGCAACTCTCTATTAAGGATTTATCATCTTGAGATTTGCCTTGAGATGGAGTATTTCTTGGGCTTCCAGCTTTGGCCTTCGGCAGAAATGTATTTGTGCTCCGTTGAAGATATTCTCATCGTAACGATAGCTAAGCTAGGCTGTCTCGATTGAATGTCCTGAGCTTTCCCCTTTCTTCAGCGGGCGCAGAACCTGGGCCTCGGCGTCTCAGCAAGATCTTCCGCATGGCGCATGATTCTTTGGCTGGAGGTATTCTTGTGACTATGTCCTACACGGGTCATTGGTTAGGAAGAAGTAGATCGCGGCTGCTATGAGACTTACAGCGGTTAAGGCGACGATTAGGGGTGTATAGTTTTTGAATAGTGCAAGAACTGCTCCGCCTATGGCAGTTCCCAACCCCAGCCCTAGGGTGACAAAAAGTGTGCTCATCGACATCATTGTTCCACGCGATTCAGGTGTTTGTTTAAGGGTCAAATTTATGCTGCCGGGAAAACCCATGCCATATACGAAGGCTCCTAGAAGACTGAGGGTGAGTGCTAGCCACAAGTCAGAGACAAAGGCTAAGGGCGGCAGGAACAGGCTGGAGACCGCCAAAGATGCCTCCTTGTATTCTGTCCCATTTCATGCGGTTCTACTTTCCAAAAGAGGGGGTTAGCAAGGGATCGGTTCTCACGATTCCCTTCAAGGATCTATGAAGCCATTCTTGAACCTTGGAATCGACTTTCTTTTCCTTCGACTAAACGTTTTAATTCGTCTTCAGATTCCTCTGTAAAGCTATGTGGAGACTGGGATTCTTCTTTCACGAAGTCGCGTTTGGCTTGCTCTCAGTCTTCGTTCCACTGTACCTAATCACGCCGACTATAGGCGGCTCTCTTGTCGATGTAGGTATAATGGCTTCGCTTGCCCTCTTCTGCTCTATTCCAGCATCTTTCTTCTGGGGATATATCTGCGATAAGACAAGACGCTATAAACGCTACATCCTGCTCTCTTTCTCTTCCTCAATGATTATCCTTTTCCTTTTCACACTCCCCTTCGCTCAAGACAGAGCGGTTTTCATCATCCTCTACGTCGTTATGGCCGTGCTTCACGTTTCGCATGAGGCTCCAAAAAATGTCTTGATCGCTGAGCATTACTCCCGCGAGGACTGGGAAAGGTCATATGCATTCTACGAAGGAATAACCGAGATAGGCTGGTTCATCGGCTTAGTTCTGGGCTTTCTGGTTTTTGCATCATCCCTCGGCGTCGGCGTCGCGGCGACCAACGTCTTCTACTTGTGCAGCAGCCTAAGCTTGGCAGCTTTCCTTCTGTCAATATGCTTCATAGCTGATCCGTTGATGATCTTCGAAAGGCGACTGGTATGCATAGAGCGAAACATTGACTATGCCTTCAGAGGCGTAGAGGCTGCTTCAAGATTGATGGATGGCTATCCGCTGAAGGAGAGATTCCGGAAAGAGAGCTTCTTCTCGTTTGGTCTCGGTATAGTTCTGTTTTCTCTGGCTTCCAGCTTGTTTTTCACTCCCTTGCCAATCTTCTTCTCTGCCGCGCCTCTTTCCTTCCCAACAAGCGTGATATTCTTGATTTACATGCTAAATTCAGGCGGCGCAACATTTGGCTACTTCTTCGTTGGAAGACACGCTTCATCAATAGACCTGAAGAAACAGATGCGCCGCATCGTCTTCTTAAGGGGTTTCCTAGTTATCCTGTTTGTCGGCGCGGTTCATTTTGCCTTTTATCCAGCGACATTTTCCCTGCTACTCTTGGCCATGCTGGGTTTTGCGTATGCCGTCTATCATATACTAATAATATCACTTTCAATGGCCCTGATCCCTGTTGGCAAAACCGGCTTGTTTGACGTACTCGTCGGTATCGGCGGGGCTACAGGATCCTTTCTCGGACCCTACCTAGCTCAGACGCTAGGCTACCTGCCTCAATTCCTAATCGCTGGTATAGTTTTCCTAATTGCCTATATTATCCTGCGAGTATTCTCCTGACAAAAACAACGGGAAAAAGAGGACGTACTTAACGTCCATAGCTTATTCAACATGCACTCTGAAGAGATCGACGTCTTCTCTCATTTTTGGCGTCAATTCAAGGAATTCCCTAACCGCACGTTCAATGTCCTTCGACTGAGTCACGTATCTGCCCACGATCACTATGTCTGCCCCTTGCTCCAACGCTTCCCTAGCAGTTTCCGGGACTATTCCACCCGCCACTGCGATTAGAAACTTCTTATCAGCAAAGGTTTTGCGAATTACTTGTATGCGTTCTAGCCCACTCGTTCTGCCAGTTTCCTGATCTATTCCCCTGTGCAGTATTACAATTTCTGGGAACTCCTTCAGAGACTCAAGTTTCTCAACAGGATTGTCGACATTAAGCATGTCGATGACTGAATAGATACCCAACCGTTTTGCCTCGTGCACGAAAGCATCCAAAGTTTCCGGCGGCGCCAAACCCGCCGCAACAACCGCGTCTGCTGTATCTTCGTAGGCTATGTCAACTTCCACTTTTCCGACATCAAGCGTCTTAAGATCTGCCACCATGAAAGCGTCTTTGTTACTTTGTCTGAGTTCGCCTATGACTCTTGTTCCATAACGTTTGATCAGTGGGGTGCCAACCTCTATGATGATTCTGTCGCTTCCCGGAACCTCGGCAAGAACTTTCTTGGCTTTTTCTAACTCTGGCGCATCAAGCGATATTTGTAAGTACGGAGGTCTCCACAAGCGCGGAACTTTGAAGCCCATTATTGGATGTTTGGCTCTGTCCTTGTCATAAAGCATCTTGTCTAATGAAGGATATCCCGTGAGAGCTCTCTTCAACGCCAGCCTTGTCGCTCCATAATTGTACTGATAGACTCTTCGGAAATCGCTTGCCTGTGGGTGGATGAACACACTGCAGACTATCACCCAATCGTCCAGCTTATCCGTTGGAATGATTCCTTCTTCAACCGAATCAGCGACAGCTTTAGCAATTGCAGCTTGGGCTGGACCGAAGATTTTTCCAGCATCTTCCATGTTCTTCACGGTCACCTTGGGGACTAGGAGCGTGTAAGGCTTAGCTGGCAGATTCGGTCTTATCACAGCCAGCAAAGGAGTGTGCCCTGCTGAGAGGTTGGTCATTCCAGAGGCGAAGGCTTTTCCTACAGGACCGTCTTTGTCGCCAATTAACAAGTCGACATGTGCAAGTTCATTTCCCTCCCCGAGTAGAGCTTCACCGATCAAGTAGGCTTTCTTCACGCTTTCGACATTTTCTTCATCTATTCTTGTAGGAATGCGGTCCAGAACCTCTTTGAAATCGACATTGAATTCCTTTAACCACGTATAGAGTGTATCCCTGTGTATGCTTAGGGCTTTAGCTGTCGCCAAAACTGTCGGTTTTCTTGATTTCAGTCTTTCTCGGTCTTTCTGAGCTGTCGTTGCGCTGGCAGCTCCGACAAGCATTTCTATGAGTTCCTCTCGTGAACCGGGTTTCTTTGTGTCTGCTCCCGACATTTCGTTCTCCAACGGAGTCTGTTGATCGCATCTTATATATAAAAGTGTCGGATCAAAAGAGGCGCTTCATTGGTGGGGAGCACGGCCTCTGTCTGGAGTGTCGGTTAAGAACGAGATCGTTTTTTTCAGGAGCTTCATCGTACCTCCCTGCGTGAGCTGTTGTTCATCGTCGTTTCTGATCGGTATCTCTATATATCCTGTCTGAGTATGTCACGCTAAACTCAGTCAAGAGGCGTATTGATGTCAATATCAAAGTGGCTCTGCGTCGTTCTAATAGTCTGCGGAATAGTCCTTTTTCTTTATGGAGCTAACTACTACGTGAGTTCTATAGGTTGGGTAGGCATGTACCTTTTCTTGCTGGGAGGCGTTGCTCTGTTGGCGTTCTACATCAATGAAGCGCTGGCAAGTAGGCGTGCTCAAAAACCGTAGAGCTTGCTGTATTTTTCCTTGAGATACCTCAGGTATGGTTCTGCATCCAATTCCTTCCCTGTGACTAGTTTCATTAGATCTGCAGGGTCATGCAGGTTACCTCTGCTCTGAACGTTCTTGACAAGCCAGTTTCTGATGCCATCAAGTTTTCCACCAGAGAGTTGCTCCTGCCAATCGGGTACGTCCTTCTGCATCTCGGCGAACATCTGTCCGCTGTAGATGTTGCCCAAAGCGTAGCTTGGGAAGTAGCCAAAGTAGCCAAGTGCCCAGTGTGTATCCTGCATCACCCCTTCACTATCATTCTCAATCTCCAGATCGAGGTATTCCCGATATTTCTGGTTCCACAAGGCTGGCAACTCACTTACTTTGATTTTGCCAGCGAAAAGGTCACGTTCCATTTGAAATCGAACTATGATGTGAAAACTATATGTGACTTCATCCGCTTCGATGCGGATTTTCGATAGCCTAACTTTGTTTATGGCGTGAACGAATGAGTTTAACTCAAGGCTGTCCAAAGCTGGAGCTGAAATCTTTTTTAGTTTTGGTAGGAAGTTCTCCCAAAAGTACTTTGAGCGCCCGACCATGTTCTCCATGAAACGCGCTTGGGATTCATGAATCCCAAAAGAACAATGTGCGCCAACTGGCTGATATTTCCAATCTTGATTGAAGTTCTGGTCATAAAGTGCATGCCCAGCTTCATGAAGCACCGAAAAAACTGAACTAGCAAAATCACCCTCATAATAGTGCGTTGTGATTCTAACATCATCATAGCGCCCCGCTGTGAAAGGGTGTTCGGTTTCGTCGATTCGCCCACCTGCCTTTGACGATGAAACATCATAACCCACAGCCTCTGCAAGTGCCTTCGATATTTCTCGTTGTCTCTCGATCGGCACGGCTCTTTTAAGCTGCTCGATGCTGGGCTGTTTTGGAGCATCCATTATCTTGGGAAGAAGCTTGGTCAGCCCCTCCCTTAGCCCACCAAAGACCAAGTCAATCGCCGCAGAGGTCATTTTTGGCTCATACAAGTCTATCAACGCATCGTAGGAGGTGGCAGTTCCTTTCACCTTCATAAGAATGTCCGCAGTTTGTTTGACCAGGTCGACGAGTTTCTCCAGTTCAGGCATGAATAGACTGAAATCCTTTGCATTCTTCGCTTTCTTCCACACGTTTACTGTTATTGCCTGCTGCCTCGCAGTATCTTCAACCAACTTCTCCGGCAACGCTGTTTGTTCTTCATAGTTCTTCTTAATCAGATGCAAGTTGCGTTTCTCGATCTGCCCAAGTTTGTCAAAATCCGGTCTGTTCGATATCCGCCTAAGCAACTCCCCTATTTCTGAATCTGTGCTCATCTTGTGTGCCAGTCGACTTATCAACGCCATCTGCTCGCTTCGAAGCCCCACTGCTCTTGGAGGCATCATGGTTTCCATGTCCCATTGCATTATGCCTTCCACCGACTGGAGGACGCTTAAATCCTTGTTCTTTCCTAGAAGATTGTTGTAGTCAGCTTGAATACTCATTCTTGTCTTTCGCCTCGCTTTTTCTGGTGCGTTTTCTATTTATTTGGTTTTGGTAGCCAAAGGCCGAGTCTCTCGAACATTCATCAAAGAATCGAGATAATGGATGGTGCTCCGGCCGGGATTCGGACCCGGGTCTTCGGCTCGAAAGGCCGGAATACT
>CAZQCX010000007.1:0-58777 GCA_964591705.1 uncultured Candidatus Bathyarchaeia archaeon
TCGTAAAGCCAATGTCCTAACCAAGCTAGACGACCGGCCCGTATGGCGATTGTGCTTTTAGAGATTAGGGTTAGTTCTTTAAGTTTTTGGTCCTTTTCACCCTCTGCTTTCCGTCGGGAACCTGCAAAGAATAGTTATTAATCGGATAGCTCTCATAGTGGAACCCAAGTCTGCGTGACGGCTTGCTATATCAAGGAACATTATGGTGTGGTGGTATAGTGAAAAGGGTATTATGCACCGGCGCGGGTGGACCAGCGGGTATTAATTTCACCAGATCTCTGCAAATCGCACCTGAGAGACTTTTCATAGTGGGAACAGAGGCAAGTGGACACTTTCTTCACTTAGCTCAAACTGACGTGAGTTACCATGTTCCCAGGGCCAGAAACAGAGACTACATAGAGAAACTAAACGAAATTATCCGCAAGGAGAAAATCGAGTTTATACATGCCCAGCCTGATGTGGAAGTCGAGGCAATATCAGAGAATCGAGAAATAATCGAAGCCAAAATGTTTCTTCCATCGAAGAAAGCCGTCAGAGCCTGTCAAGACAAGCTTGAATCTGCAAAGATGTGGAAGAGCAAGAATGTGCCTGTCCCAAAAACGATCGAGATTCGTGAAGAGTTAGATGTTGAACGCGCTTTTGAGGAGTTGGGCAGACCAATCTGGATTAGGGCGAGGCATGGAGCAGGGGGAAAAGGAAGCACACCTGCAGATAATTTGGACACAGCAGTTTCATGGATAAGATATTGGAAGTCGAGAGCTGTGGCTTGGGAGTTCATTGCCCAAGAGCACTTGCCAGGGAGAAATATTGCATTTCACAGTCTGTGGAAGGATGGGGAACTGGTGACTTCGATGGCGAGGGAACGATTGGAGTATATTTATCCGTATCTTGCGCCTTCCGGAATAATGGGAACGCCAGCTGTTCAGCGAACCCTGCACGATGAAACAGTGAACAAGATCGGAACCCGGGCAGTCTTGGCGATTGATGCGGATTTCACAGGCATTGCGAGCGTGGACCTTAAAGAAAACTCTGAGGGGATACCGTGCCTGACAGAGATCAACCCTGGGAGGATGTTCACAACCAGCTATTTCTTTTCATACGCAAGTAAGATTTTGCACGACGACTTCCGCGCCAATATCCCATACTTGTACACGTTACTCGCGTTCAATGAGACCGTTCCTGACTTACCTAAGTACGACATTCTGCCTGCAGACGTTTACTGGATCAGGCACATGGATGCTCCCGCAAGGCTTGTCAAAGACGGAAAGATTCTCGGGGCAATGTATGAGTGATCGAGGTTGTCATTTTCGACTTAGACGGGACACTCGTTAACTTGCCGATTGACTACGAGAGGCTTTTCGAAGAGTTCAAAAGAATAATGCAGACCGAAAACGTCCGCCCACTGGCCCAAGTCATTTCCAGAGTTGACCAAGCAACCAGAGAAATCCTCTTCAAAACATGGGAGAAAGCGGAACTTGCTGTCCTAAACAAGGTTTCAGTCAACGCAGTAGGCGCGAGAATCTATCAAGACAACGCAGAAAAGAGAAAAGCTCTGGTCACGTTACAGGGAAGGTCCGTTGTCAACGCGATTTTGCAAAACTTCAAGCTTAACTTTGAAGTCATAGTGACAAGGGAAGACGCCCTCCCGAGAAGCGAACAATTACGGAAAGCGATCAGCCAGCTTGGAGTTGACAAGCACAAGGTTATGTTTGTAGGAAACACTGATGGCGACGCCAATGCAGCTTCTCAGGTCGGCTGCCAGTTCCTTCGAGTAGAATGAGCTCAGACCCATAACTGAGAATTGGAACAAAACCGCCAGACAAAAACATTAGAGCTCAAAGAAGAAATAGAGTCAGCCGAAGAAAATGAGGGGCAAAAGCTTAAGAATCAAGTCGAAGTTAAGTTCGGGCAAAACACTCCAAAGAATTTTGAAGCTGAGCGAAATGAAAGCCTGCGTAATTGGTCTCGGACAGATAGGTCTTCCGGTCGCACAGTATATTCACGCCAAGGACATGGAAGTCTGGGGATACGACATAAATCCAAACGTCGTAGAAACCGCTGAGAAAACAGAGAAGCTTCTGATCACGAGTTCATGGAAGGATATCCCGCGAGTTGAAGCCTACGTAGTGTGCGTCACGACAAGCCAGATCAATGGAGCGCCCGACCTGTCCGCTGTCTTTGAGGTTTGCAAAAAAATATCAGAGAAAGCAGCTTCATCAACACTGGTCTCTATTGAAAGCACGATAATTCCAGGAACTTCCAGAAAGATATTTCAAACAATTTTCAAGGGCAAAGTCAACATGGTCCATGTTCCACACAGGTATTGGGCAGACGATCCTGTGAAACATGGTGTGAATCAGATGAGAGTAATTGGAGCAATGAACTCACAAAGCCTGAAGGGTGGCTTAGAGTTCTATCAAGGCGCCCTAGGCATCCCCTTGCACACGGTCTCATCGATTGAAATCGCGGAAATGTGCAAGATCACCGAAAACGCTCACCGCTATCTGCAAATCGCTTTTTCTGAAGAGCTCAGGATGATGTGTTCCGGCATCGGACTTGATTTTGAGGAATTGCGGAATGCGTGCAACACCAAGTGGAACGTGGATATGCCTGAGGCGAGGGAGGGCATAGGCAGGCACTGCTTACCCAAAGACATAAAGTACTTAACTTCCTTAACACCAAGCGCATTACTGGAAAGCGCGATTGAAGTTGATAGAAAATACCGAGAATGGCTGTCGAAACAAAAACAATAAACCGAAGGTGCCCCCAACACAATCGCCAGACGTATGGCTGGACACAGTAACCCCAAAAATATCCATAGCAATTCACTCGCTATTGCCCATTCTTCATGCAAAAGGTTACTCAACGCTTGTCACGGCGAAAAACGCGACTCAAACTACAGACATGTTGGACATACTGAAAGTGCCGTATCACAGAATTGGCAACTACGGCGCAACGCCCAAGGAAAAGCTTGCCTTTGAACAGAAAAGAACGCTTGAATTCATCGATCTCTTCGACAAAGTAGGCTACCCGCGAGTGCTGTGGACGCACGGAGATGTTGCCGCCATCCGAACAGCCTTCGGGTTGAACATACCAATAGTCTACGTCAACGACACCGTCTTCGCCTACCATGTGGCTAAACTCGCCACACCTCTTGTCGACTGGCTCATCGCACCCGTCAGCTTCGGCAAATCATGGAGCAGATTCGGCATCACAAAGAATCATATAATCCTCTACAATGGACTGGAAGAAATAGCGTGGCTCAGAAACGTAAAATTCGAAAAACCTGCGTTCCTCAAAGAACTCGAAAACAAGAGACCCATCATCCTCTTCCGCGACGCAGAATACGATGCAAGTTACTGCAAAAACGTCAAAATAGACACTCAAAAACTCCTCCAACAACTCGCAAAAATAGCCACCGTTGTTGCACTCCCACGCTATGAAGGCGACGAAAAGAGACTCATGGACATTCCCAACGTGTGGATTCCGGCGAAACCCGTCTTAACCGCCCAACTCATCCCCTACGTCGATTTGATGGTTGGCAGCGGTGGAACAGCGTGTCGAGAAACTGCCCTTATGGGCATCCCCACGATTAACTTTCACTTCTGGGATGTCCAAGCACGATACCTCTACCGCAAAGGCTTCCCAGTCAGACTCATTCGGAGTACCGAGAGAATTGTCCGTGAAGCGAAGAAAATTCTTGCCACCCCCGAGAAATTCCGAACTGACGTGGAGGCAGAAATGAGCAAACTCGAGTCACCCATTCCGGTATGGGCAAAATACATCGAGCTTTGCGCCAAAGCCAAAAGGTGAACTACAAGGTACTCAGGAATCCACGAAGATAATACAGACGAATAAGCGGATGGATATACGCGATTGAAGGCTCCCGCGTCTTGTATGCCATGAAACACCCCGTGAACGGCGACATGGTAAAACGGTAAACAACATCAAACGGCGTCACTGGCGGACGACGAGCACTTGTTCTCTTTTCTATCTGGCTCCACATCTCCTTCAACTGCCTCGCATACCAATATTGATGAGTAAGCTCCTGCCTTAGGTTCTTCCGCAAGTGCACCGATTGAACACCATAATCCACAACCCAACGGTAGCCACACTCTGCAAGAACATACGCCAAAGTGGTGTCCACCCCCGAGCTCGAAGCCAGTTTCGGAAAACCATCAACATCCCGCACCGCAGCCGTCCTGTAGATCGTGTTATCTAACGTCTTGCCCAGCGTAAACGCAGCCATCTCTCTCCCCCTCAGCCAAGAAGCAAGTTCAGCTTCCCCACGGTACTTCTTCGCCACGTACAGCTGCATTCTATGCACGCCTCTAGGCTGGTTTGCAAACCGCATAGCCGAAGCCACTGCTATCCCCGAATCCGCCAAATAGAGTGGAATCTTGCGCCACCAGTCACGCGCCAACAGCAAGTCTTGCTCAAAACTCACGAACAAATCCGACTCAACATGCCGAAGTGCCGTGTTGGCGCCATCGCTGATGCCCTTCCCATCGTTCAGCTTAACAGTCCAGCCAGCATCTTCAGCGATGCCGCGTGTACTGTCGGTGCTTCGGTCATCCACAATCAGCTTTAGGTTAACGTTTTCTTCAGGTATGACCTCGTTGATTCTGCGCAAAACCAAGGGCAATGTCTCTGCCCCGTTCTTGGTCCACATCACGAGGTCTACTTTGGTCACGCTATCAATTCCTTCAGGTCATTAATCGCTTCAGACTTGCTGTTGGCATCATCTCAGACTATTGCATTAAGCCTTTCCTTCAGGTCTCCAAAGCCCAAATTTACTTTCGAACCGCGGCTATTTCTTCTCTTTCTTTCCGTGCGCTCTGAAATAATCTATGACTCTATCTAAACCTTCATCTAGTGTAACCGTCGGCTTCCAACCCAACTCTTTTTTGATCTTTGCGGAGTCAAGCACGATGGATGCCTGATCTGAGATAAGCGGACGATACGGATAACCTGGCGGATAGGAGCCTGTGACGATGGCTTTTTTGTCAAACCCGACTTTTTCTGCGATCATCCAGGCAAGCTCTTTGTTGCTTACGCCAACCGTCGTGCCCACGTTGTAAATCTGCCCCTTTGCCTTTGCATTCTTCATGGCGAGAACGTAGGCGTTAACGTGGTCGTCGACATACATGTAGTCTCTGATAGACTCTGGAGCGCCGATGTAAATTCTCTTGCCCTTGAGCATCTGCGTAACCAAGTACTCGATCATGAAGCTGGTGTCGAATTTTCTTCCGTAAGAGTTCGTCGGTCTGAGAAGAGTTCCGTTCAAGTCGAACGAGTGGAACATCATGCGCAGGTATAAATCACCAGCAGCCTTACTTACCGCATAGGGGCTCGATGGGCATAATGGAAGGTCTTCCTGCAAGGGTTCATTGGCGTGGGTGCCGTAGACCTCGGCCGTCGACGCCGCGATAATCTTCCGCGTCCTCGGGTCCTGCAGCTCCAACATGGCGTGTGCAACGTTCATGGTCCCGATGTAGTTAGCCTGCTGGAACTCAAATGGACGTTCAAACGAGTCACGCACTGGAGAAAGCGCGGCAAGATGGAAAATCACGTCGGGATTGATCGCCTTAATGGCGTTACGTGCGGAAACATAATCTGAGACGTCGCCCGAGACGAGCGTGATGTCGGGCAGAATTTCGCTGAGTGCCTCCAAGTTTCGGTTGGCTACTCTGCGGGTCATGCCGTAGACCTCGTGGCCTTCTTTTGCAAGCCTTGCTGCTAGGTGGCTACCTATGAATCCTGAGATACCTGTTATCAGGGTTCTTGCCAATTTCATGCTCTCCGTATTGATGCAAATTCCTTTTCTGCTACTGTTAAATCCTTGACGCTATTAATAGTTAACCACATCTCGTCGGACTTGAGTCTGCACGCTTTCAGAAGCCGCTTCTTAGCTAGTTCTGGAAAGGTCACTCTTTCAATTGAGCCGGTGGTAGGTAAAAACTTGAGGATTTCACGGTTGAATATGTAGATGCCTATGCTCACAAGGGTGTTTTCGATGAGGGTTTTCTCCTTGAAACCTATGATGTCGTTGCCATCAAGTTCCAGAATTCCAAATGGAGACTTCATGGGGGAGACGGCGATGGTTGCAACCCCCTTGTTTTTGAAGTGTGTATCCTCAAACCGCTCGAGGTCGAGGTTCGTGAATTCGTCTCCGTTCATCGCCAAAAAATTGTCGTCCGTCACGAATCTGCTGATAGCCAGCCTGAAGCCTTCGCCGGTTTCACCTTCAACCGTGTGCTCACTGATGTCGATTTTCATTCCTTGAGGGTTTTCTCTGAGGTAGTTGATTATGACTTCTTTTCGGTAGGCGACACCAAACACCACGTGGTTGAACCCGTTGCATTTTAGCCACGAAAGAATCCAATAAATTAGTGGTTTGCCCTGCAGAGGAACCATACATTTTGGCATATCTTCCGAAAAAGGACGCATTCTTAAACCTGAGCCGCCCACCAATATGACCGCGGTTCTAATTTTCTCCATATTTGTTCCTCGTAGGTCTGGCTTAATACGTGAATTCTATAAATATATAAAGACTAATAGCACCTCGATAAGACCGACAGAGTCTCCAAAGCATGAAAATTGCCATGATCCACTCACCCATTCTTGGACGCGGTGGCGGAGAACGACAGATTCTGACTTTGGCGGGCGAGCTCCAGAAACGCGGGCACACTGTTGAAATCTTCGTGAGCGCACTCGACAGTGAGAATAGCTATCCAGACCTGCTCAAGAACCTCACCGTGAACGTCATTCCTCATCCGCTAGGAAAGAAAATGCCACGATGGCTAACGCCACTTGAAACCGCCAACAAAAAGCTAACCGAAGCCGAGGCCACCTCGAACCAGTCGGGTTTGAGGGATTGGATGCGTAGAAACATGGGCCGACAATTCTACACCATACCCTACGAAGTTCCCACGATGGTGAACATCGGACGAAAGATTCCGAAAGGCTTCGATGTCGTCAACAACCACAACTACCCCTCGGAGTGGGCAGCATTTATGGCGAAAAAACGTCTGGCGACTCCCGTTGTTTGGATGTGCAATGAGCCACCCTTCTGGTTTTTTGTCCCTGAATTGAGGCGAGGCTTACGCAAAGTCAACTGGCCAGTTTATGAATTGCTCGACAAAACCGCAGCGAATTACGTCGACGAGATTCTCGTGCTGTCATACATCGCTGGTGGTTATGTTCGCAAAGCCTACAATCGTTCCTCGCGGGTTGTGAGAAGCGGCATAGACGTGGAATGCTTCAGACGCGCTTCAGGAGCCGCCTTCAGAAAAAGAAATGATTTAGACACAAGCTTTGTGCTGCTGCAAGTTGGCAACTTGGAGCTCAATAAACGACAAGTGGACACACTCAAAGCCCTCAAAATTCTCTCAGAAAAACATGCTGATGTAAAGCTAGTGTTGGATGGCGGTGGCAGGCAAAACGAGCTAATCCGCCTAAGCGAGCAGCTTGGCATCCGAGACAGAGTGCTCTTTCTGCGTAGCGCCAGCGACGAAGAACTCGCGGAGGTTTACGCGGCTTGTGACGTGTTTGTTTTTCCCGCACAAATCACATGGGGTCTAGCGGTGGTTGAGGCCATGGCGGCTGCCAAGCCAGTCGTCGTTTCGAACAGGTGCGGCGTTTCCGAAATCATCGAAAACAACGTGAACGGCATCGTCGTAAATCACGCTAAGCCTCTCGAACTTGCGAAACAAATCAAACGCTTAATAGATAACTCAGACCTGCGCGGGGAACTTGGACACAACGCGAGTGAATACGTGAAAAGGCACCTGTCTTGGGAGCAATACACTGATAGAATTGAAAAAATCTTCGAAAGTACCAAAGAAAATTGCACTCATAACTGAACGTCACTTCTTTCACGAGACAAGTACTTCGACCTAGACCAAAGAATATAAAGCGGAAAAGGCGGCATGGGTTTCAACATATGTTTCCTTATTTCTCTATCGGGCACACTTCGGATGCAACTTTGAACAAATTGTCTCTGCTTCCATGTGCGCTTAAAATGGAGAAGATTCCACCCAATCCCCCTCATCAAGGAGAGGGCAACAATGGATTTGTGTCTCGCCAAAAACAACACGATGTTGCGACTTTCGAGAAGCAGAGACACTAAAATTGCCTTGACCGCGTTAGCAAGGTTGTAATTCTTAAGCAGCATCAAGAAATGGTTTCTCGTATAGTAGTAAATCTTGCTCCTCATCTGCGTCGCAGACACAGTTGAGCCTGAAGCGTGGTAAACAATCGAGCGGGGGGCATACACGACGCGGTAGCCGCTTAGCCAGATTCTCCAGCACAAGTCGACCTCGTCGAAATAGAGGAATATTTCAGGGTCAAACAGCCCTGCTTTCTCAAGGATCTCACGTTTTAAAAGTAGGCTGGCGCCTTTTGCATAAAAGATTTCTCCAGGCTGATTGAACAGGTCAGCGTCTTCGCCTCGGCCCCGTTCAACGTGGTAACCGTAGTAATCCAGCAAACCGCCTGCGCAATCGAGAAGCGTCCGTTGGGCCATCTGGAGAAGCTTGCTCTGTGCTGCTCCAACCTCAGGGGGTTCTGCGGATTTGACTAATTCGGCTAACCAGTTTGGGTCAACGATAACATCGTTGTTGAGCAACGCAATGTACTCTCTCGTAGAGTTTTTGATGCCACGGTTATTTCCCTCAGCGAAGCCAAGATTTTTTTTGTTCTGGATAATTCTTACCCTTGGGTCGTTGCCGAAGTGTTCTTTCACAAAACTGATGCTGTCGTCAGTCGATGCATTGTCGACAAACAAGACTTCGAAATCATGATAGTTGGTGTTGAACAGGGACTCTAGACAGTTTTCCAAGATCTTGCCAAGATGCCTGTGGCCGTTGTAGTTCAGGACAACCACGGAGACTAATTTGGAACTCATTCACCAATTACTCGCTGAGCCATCAATGGTAATGCTCGTAAACAGTCTGCGATTACGCCTATAATATTTTCGTGCCGTTCATTTGTAGGTTAGAATCTTAGGCTTACTCTCAGCCTCTGTGCTGTAAAGCCAACAGCAAAGATGGAGGTGAAAGCAGCCTGGAATACACAAACACGGCTTTCCCTATAGACTTATCTGAACTCACCACAGAAATCAACACAGACTCAAAAACACAACCAACCACCCAAATCAAGGAACTCCAACAACTCATTCTGAACCTCTGCGGACCAAAATACAGCCGAACTCACCCATACACGCGAGCAACCTCAACACGAAAACGCTCAAAACACCCCTCGGAACCGTCAACCTCAAAGTTAAAAAAATGAGGAAACGAAGCAGCAACGCCACTTCATCACCAATCCTTCAATGCCTAGACGTTAAACGCCGCAGATACTCCAGAGACCTGAGAATGAAGCTTGCAGAGTACGCCTCCAAAATGAGCTGCCAAGACGCAAGCCTATAGTTCGAAACAGCCACCGAAATACACGCTCCCAAGAGAACCATCCACCGCTTCATCCACGAAGCAGCCCAACCACTTCTAAACGCAAACAAGCAATATCACTCGCTTCAACAGGAAGGAGCATCATTGATAAGCGAATCCACCCATGTTCGAGCCATACACAGCAAAGAAATGAACATGGTCCACGCACTCATCTCCAGCAAAGATCAACTGCTTCACCTAAACGTCAACGAAGACTGGCTACCGCAAAGGCAGAAACGCTTGTCTCAGACAACGAGCCTGGATTAACCAAAGCCGTAGACGCGAAAAAATATCAGCTCTGCATACTCCACGCAATTAAGTACTGGCTGTTCAGTCTATGGGGCGACGGCATGAGCAAAGACGACAGACTCAAAGTCGAAGGAGCAGTTAAGCAAGTACTCTGGACACTGGTGAATTCGACCAAGAAGCACCTCCAAAACCGAGACATCGGTCGCCTGCAGAAGAGGATCCGCAAAACCCAAAGAGCACTGGAGAAAATCGCTGGATGACTCGAGAAGGACGGCTACGTGACGGCTGCAGACATTTTCTTCAGGAACGAAGGGTTCATGATCACGTTTGCGCAGTTCGCGTTGCAAGACATCAAGATCCCCTACAAGACCAACAGGATCGAGAGGCTCATGGGAGAAGTCTCTAAGCGCTGTAAGCATAAGTGGATGCATTGGTCAACTCAAGGCCTCAAAGACATCCTCACCATAATCCTCGTGAGATACACCAACAAACCACTCTACGACAACTTCAAGAAAGCATATATCCACAATGAAATCATTCACTAGAACGGCTACAGCACACTCCAACCTACAACTGCACAGCACCAATATTTTTCATCCAGGCAGCGGAACCCAGAAGAACGGGTGAGCAGCGCCACGAACTAGTTTATATGCAAAGAGGTTAAGACTTTTCAGATCCTGCGGCGGTTTGCAGACATTACCTTCAGCATTTTTCTCGCGTAGCTGGCTAAGAAGCATAAGTTTAGAGGAGCACACAAATCACTGACTTTCAAATCCGAAGGAGGAGTGATTAAAGCAATCTTCATGGGATATTACCTCAGAGTGTAGATAGATTTTTCCTTTTTGTCTGACGGTTCACCAATGGAGAGTTCGGTCTCAGATCTGCTCCAGATGTGCAATGGTGACAGTCGGTCTAAAAGACTTTTTGATTTTCCCTCTTCAGGGGTGGTGTTACGTCAACAAAGCAGTCGTGGTCTTTATCGGCAAGTATTGCTTCCATTTCGCCCCGAAATCATCCCGAGAGGCGAGATACTCGGGCGAGTTAACGTCTCCATGGATGGTTCTGCTCTTGTGTTGGCATTTCAGCGGCATCGCCAAAATATCGAAGCCTCGAGTATAAGCTTGCATGCAAAAATCAGCTCCATAGAAATGAAACGGAAAGCGTTCGTCGAAAAGAAGCCCTTGCTTCAAAGCGCTGGAGTGCACTATTAGGCACATTTCATCGAGTGTTTGAACTGGCATGTCATGGGCGGGTTTGCATCCTACGGTTGTTCCATCTCTTTGAGTTACTGAGCCTATGAGCGTGTTTGAGGCGACTCGTCCGCCTATAGGACCATAAACTGCCTGTGTGTCTTTAGTTTTTAGTCGCTTCTGAAGGTCTTCGTTGAGGATGAAATCTTGGTGACAGAAGATGAACCAAACGTTTTCATTCAGGTGTTTCTGGATGGTCTCGTTGTAAAACTCTGGGATGGGCTTATGATTCGCGTTGTGGTATGATGCCACGTTTGTATCAGCGATGTATGGGCTTGAAGAGAAATAGTTCTTGAAGGCTCCAGGCAAGTTGTAGACAACTACGAAGAGAGTTTCGTCAGTGTTCGCTGGAAGGGGATGTTTTCTCACCCATGCCTCCACCTCCCACGGAACATGGATTCTTTTCATCAGTATTCTCCGTTCAAAACGTTTCAAGGCCCGCCAAGGCAAAGTTGCACGAGCC
Organism: uncultured Candidatus Bathyarchaeia archaeon; assembly: GCA_964591705.1. Lineage (GTDB taxonomy): Archaea > Thermoproteota > Bathyarchaeia > Bathyarchaeales > Bathycorpusculaceae > UBA11855. Next base: position 11,412 of record CAZQCX010000007.1, read on the forward strand.
ATACGAAGGGGCGTCTTCTCAAACTTTGAACTGATGGGATAGTCAAAGATCGTTACAAACTGGTATCCCGCTAAGCCTAAAACATCAGTAGCTTTCTTGAACCATGACTCGTCAAAGTGATTAAGATGGTAAGGCATCACAGCGCCACCTCCTTTCCTGTGCGGGCAACGTACAATCACTTTTCTTCGTGCGACTCTGCACAGTTCCCTAAACATTGCGAATGGTTCGGCAACGTGCTCGATTGCGTGGCTTGAAAAAACGACGTTGAACGATTCATTCTTGAACGGTATGTGGGTGGCGTCGGCCATGACAAAGCTTCTGATTTTCTGTGCGAACATGTGGTCGCCCTGAATCTGGTTGCCAACTTGCAGATTAATGTCTCCGCCGAAGAAGTCAACGTTAACATCGCCTCTAGGCTTGGTGCCGCAACCAACGTCCAACATGTTGTACTCCGAAGTTTCTTCTTTCACCAATACTTTCCACTGCTCAGTTTCGGTTGATATCCTCCGAAGTTTATTTAAGTTGCGAACGGATTATTGCACCGAATTGATAGCACGAATGCAGAAGCTATTAGTCACTGGCGCCAGTGGTCTTTTGGGGAACTGGACCGTGGTTCTTGCCGAAAGAAATTGTGCAGTTACGCCCACTGATGTCGTTGAACCTCAGCATCCAAACGCTGTAAAAGCCGACATCACCAACGTTAACGCTGTCAATCATCTGTTTCTGAACCTGAAACCCGACGTGGTTATTCACACGGCTTCTGAAACAAATGTCGATAGATGCGAAACTGAGCGAGAACGCGCATGGAAAATAAACGTGGACGGCACACGGAACATAGCCGACGCTAGCCTCAAAATGGGCGCGAAACTGGTCTACATCTCGACCGACTACGTTTTCGACGGTGAGAGATCGCTCTACAGCGAGGATGATGTGCCCAACCCGATTGACTTCTATGGCTTGACGAAGCTGGAGGGCGAACGCCAGGCTATGCGTCGCTGCAAGAACGCGGCGGTTCTCCGCACGAGCGTGTTGTACGGGCGTCATCCCACGAAGCAGAATTTCGCCACTTGGGTAATCAACAAGCTCAAGCAAGGGCAGGAAATCAGGGTCGTTGACGACCACTTCAACACGCCGACGTTGGCGGAGAACTTGGCGCTGATGGCTCTGGAGGTGGGTGAGTGTGATTTGCAGGGCATTTTTCACACGTCAGGCTGCGAGAGGATCTCCCGCTTCGATTTTGCGTGCAGAATCGCCGAGAAATTTGACCTCGATTGCCGCTTGATTAAACCCATCAAGATGAGCGATTTGAAAGCTTGGATAGCCAAACGACCTCGGGACTCCTCTCTAAATACGTCAAAAATTCAGTCAGTCCTAGTGACGAAACCGCTAAGCATAAACGAAGGGCTGGACAAACTCAAAGAAGAGTTGAAATCATGAAAGGGGTCATACTGCACGGCGGACACGGCACACGGCTTCGACCGCTAACCCACACGGGACCGAAGCAGCTCATTCCTGTAGCGAACAAGCCAATATCACAGTACGTTCTTGAAGACTTGAAGAACGTTGGAGCCAAGGATGTCGCGTTCATCGTAGGCGGCATCATGCCAGAAAAAGTCAAGGAGTACTACGGCGACGGCGGCAAGTTCGGCGTCAAAGTGAAATACTTTGAGCAGGACCGACCAGCTGGAATCGCTCACGCGGTTAGCCTGACTGAGCAGTTCGTGGGGAAGAGCAACTTCATCGTGTACTTGGGCGACAACCTCCTGAAAGGCGGCATTTCAGGCATCGCAGGCGAGTTCGAGAAAAACAAGTACGACGCGATGGTTCTGCTCTGCAAGGTGGAGCAGCCCCAACATTTTGGCGTGGCTGATTTCGACAAGCAGGGACAACTGAAGAGGCTAGTGGAGAAGCCTAAGGAGCCGCCGAGCAACTTCGCTTTGACTGGGATTTATTTCTTTACACCTCTGATTTTCAAGATGATCAACAAGCTCAAGCCTTCATGGCGAGGTGAACTCGAGATTACGGAGGCAATCCAGATGCTGCTGGAAGAAGACTACCGCGTTGGTTACCGCATTGTTGAGGGGTGGTGGAAGGATACAGGCACAGTGGACGACATCCTAGAGGCTAACATTCTGGTGCTGGACGAGATGGAGCCTAAGGTGGAGACTGATGTGGAAAACGTGTGTCTTCAGGGGCGTGTCTCGGTGGGCAAAAACGTCCAAGTCAAGAGTGGCGCCATGATTCGCGGACCAACAGTCATCGGCGACAATGCGGTAATCGAAAGTGAGGTATACATTGGACCGTACACGTCGGTGGGCAGCGGGGCACATTTGAAAAAGGGTGAGATTGAGAACTCGATTATTATGGAGAACTGCATTATTGACATCAACACAAAGATTATTGACAGCATCATAGGTGCAGACTCTGAAATAGCCACAAATCAAAAAGGCCCAAAGGGACACAAGTTAATAGTAGGAGAAAACTCGAAAATAATCCTGTGAGCGGAACAAAATGATCGAAGGTGTAGTTGTTAAACAGCTGAAGCAAGTTGCAGACGAAAGAGGATGGTTAACTGAGATCCTGCGAAGCGATTGGGATCAGTTCAAGAAGTTCGGACAAGTCTACGTCACCGCGGGCTACCCCCAAGTCGTCAAAGCATGGCACATGCACAAGAAACAAACGGACAACATGGCATGCATCAAAGGCATGATGAAACTAGTGCTCTGTGACAGCAGAACGGCTTCAAAGACAAAAGGAGAAACAAACGAGTTCATCATTGGAGAGAAAAACCTCCTTCTAGTGACTATTCCACCTGAAGTCTGGCACGGCTTCAAAACAGTCTCAGATGAACATGCTCTTCTCATAAACGTCCCCTCAGAACCCTACAACTATGAAGACCCAGATGAGCACAGGTTGCCTGTGGACACCAAGGAAATCCCATACGACTGGAAGCCGGCCCCATGGCTTAAGCACGGTTGATACCGATGAAAGTACTAGTCACCGGCGGCGCAGGTTTCATCGGAAGCAACTTCGTCCGCCACCTCCTCAGAAAACACCCAGCTTACGACATAATAGTTCTTGACAAGTTAACATACGCTGGACGAAAAGAAAACCTAAAAGACATTTGGAACGAGATAACCTTCATCAAGGGAGACATAACAGTAAGAGAAGATATCGAAAAAGCTGCCGCAAATTGCGATTTCATAGTAAATTTCGCAGCTGAAACCCACGTGGACAGAAGCATACTCCAAGCAGGAACATTTGTGTTGACAGACGTTCTCGGAGTCTACAACATTCTAGAGATCATTAAGGAATCTAAACCTGCGAAATTCATCCAGATAAGCACAGACGAAGTTTACGGTCACATTCTTGAAGGCAGCTTCAAGGAAACGGATAAGCTGAACCCCCGCAACCCATATTCCGCCTCCAAAGCTGGCGGAGAATTACTCTGCCAAGCATACTTCGAAACATACCAGCTGCCAGTAATGATCACCAGATCATCAAACAACTACGGTCCCAATCAACATCCGGAAAAACTCATTCCAAAAACCATTATCAACGCACTCTTGAACAGACAGATCCCGGTCTACGGAAACGGAAAAAATGTGAGAGACTGGTTGTATGTTGAAGACAACTGCTCCGCGATAGACCTAGTCATGCAGAAAGGACAGCCTGGGGAGATCTACAACATTGGAGGAAGACAAGAGTTGGAAAACATACAAGTAGTGAAGACAATCCTGAAACTGACAGAGAAACCAGAGAACTTAGTAAACTACGTTGCAGATCGATTGGGACACGACCTTCGTTATTCTCTAGACATAGAGAAGATAACGAAGCTTGGATGGAAACCAGAAACAGAGTTCAGTGAAGGAATAGAAATGACCGTCCATTGGTACAAGGAAAATCCCGACTGGTGGACCACAGTTATCAGGAAAGAGCAAATAGACTTCCACTAAGGAGAAGCAGTACGCCCGCAGACAGCCTATAAGCAGAACCACTGGAGACCAAACCAGAGGATTTATAATCAAACAAAACACTTCAATTTGAAACAGCAAAACGATAGAAGATGATAAAACTCAGACTAGATGTTGACTACGCCTTTCCATCGAGGTTAAAAAGCTTCATCTTCACAGCCATCAACAGGAAAACAAACGGAAACTATCTCAAAAACTCAAAAACAATCGCAAGAATGATCAATGAATCACCGCGGGAAGTCAAAGCCTACTGGTTCTTCACCCAGCACACAATCCCTGACAGAGAGCTGCTTGAACTGCTGACTCCTGCTCGACACGAAATTGGTCTTCACATCGCAAACGACCCTTACAGGGAACTTGAAAGACTGGAGAAAGCCACAAACCGGAAGATCACTTACTACACCGTGCATGGAACGGCCCGTTTGCTAGCTCGGATAATATGGAAACGAAAACTTTGGCAGAACAGAGCCCCAATCCCCAAAGATTTCCCACTACAATCATTCTACGAATTCCCCACGTTGGGTTTAGATAGAGCATGCCACGAGAATTCACCTCAACAAGCCAACAAGATCGCGGAAAAAGCCATAACAAAGGGCGAAGTTCTGCACATCCACCCTGAATGGCTATTTCAAAGAGGAACAATAAATCACCGAGGACCATACTACGAAACGTTGAAAACCATTCTGGATGTAGACCACGATATTGAAAGAATATCCCTAGCTAGAAAAAGTTTTCTTGCGGTTGCAAAAGATGCAGCTGAATACCACAGAGATCTCACACCGACAGCGGAGTTCGTTAGGAAACTCCGAGCGAGACAAGTCGATGTATTCACTTTCATAGAGCGCACATGGATCTCCAGCATTCCAAACCCGAATCCCCAGTGGATAAAGACAGAAGACAACGTCGGGCTATTGCGAGTCACATCATACGAAAAATGGCTTAAAGACATCATGAAAAAAACCCGCCACAACATGGTCCGCAAAGCAGAAAGACTCGGTATACGAACAGAAATAGTGACCGAAGTCACTCCCAGATTTGTCCAAGAAGTCTGGAGAATATACAATGAAACGCCAATAAGACAAGGCAGGGCATTCCCACACTACGGCATCAAAACAGAAACACTGAAGCAGATGCTTCTAACTGAGAACTGTACGCTCGTAGCCGCCTATCTGCAAGATGAACTTGTAGGATATATGCAGATGTCTCATGGTGATAACACGGCAATCTTGAGCCAAATACTTTCACTGCAGAAACACTGGGACAAAGCTGTAACCAACGCCTTAATAGCAAAAGCCGTGGAAATCTGTGACAGAAAGAAAATCAGCTGGCTCCTATATGGCAGGATGGAAACAGCCCATCCTTCGCTGGACAGCTTCAAGAGACACAATGGCTTTGCAAAATTCACAATACCACGATACTATATTCCTCTGACTCAGAAGGGAAAAATAGCCATAAAACTGGGACTCCACAGAGAAATGAAAGACGCACTTCCAAAACAGATTAAATACCCGCTCATACCACTCTACAACTGGACGAGTAGAACAAAAATGAAACTGAAGCTCAAGCTACAAAAGGCGAGAATCAAATGACAGCAGTAGAAGAAACTTTCTGGGAAAAAGGCAACAGAACAAAAATGGGCGTGTACATAACCGCTCTGGAGATGGACTTCCTCTTCAGCACCGTAAAGCAAACTGCGAAAAGCTTTGTCTTCGATGTAGGAGGAGGAGCAGGAAGATTCTCAATCCCGCTGTCCGAAAAAAGCTCGAACGCCACTTTACTGGATCTGGATTTACACTCATGCAAAAGGCTAAAATTCAGAAACAGCAACATCGACGCCATTCAGTCAGATGCCCGATTGATCCCTGTCAAAGAAGATGCTGCAGACATCGTGGTGATGATAGAACTTCTAGACGTCGTCAAGGAGGGGGACCTTGTGATCAACGAGATCGGAAGAATCCTCAAGCCAAACGGACAAATTATCCTCTCTTTCGGCAACAAATCCAGCATTAAAGGAAAACTCAAGAGCTGGCGCAAGAAACCTTACCTCCACTCATACAAGGAAATTGTAGCTTGTTTAAAGAAGAATGGATTCAAGATTGAAAAGCAGAAAGGTTTCAACTGGCTGCCATTTGGGCGCACCTCTAACAGCAAACTCCTACCATTAATGGCTCGAATTGAGCGCGTTCTAGGGCTCAGAAGAGTAACACGATACAGTCCGTGGATCTTGATCTATGCGGTCAAGTCATCCTGACAAGCTGCAACACGCAACACACGAAGGAGTTATGTTCCATGTATCAGATGTCGCCAAGACTTGATTCCCTCATCTCCCAATTCAACCGCCCATCGATTAGATGGCAAGATAGACAAAACCAGGACAAGACGCATGCTGTCTCTACGTGGCAAAACAACGTTTTCACCGACGATGCGAGGTTAAGCACAGCATGCCGCAGCTGCTACCTCATTACACGCTCAATCTAAAGTTGGGGATTCGCAGTTTCTTTCGTTTCTTGGCGGCTAAGCAGAAGAGTCGAGAGGAGCTCGTTGAGTTCTTCCCTGTTTCTTATGCTCCTGAAGATGGCTTTCCCACTCTTATAGACGCGAAATGAAACGTCCTCAAAAGCATATTCGAAAATTATCCCAGCAATTGTGTTCTTCAACTGAGCATTCTTCTGGATTTGTTGTATTGCCTCGTCCTTCTTATCATACTTGAAAACCACGATTACATCTTTTTCCGCACCGCAGGTTCCCTCAATGCGAGCAACATAGTCTTCGAGGCTCACCATTAGAGTTGCTCTATCTCCTTGAGAACTTCCACGAAACGATCGATTTCTTCTTCAGTGTTGTATATGTAGAAGCTGGCTCTAGCAGAAGATTGAAGTTTGAAAACTTGGTGAAGAGGTTGAGCACAGTGAAAGCCACTGCGTATCATGATGCCATAGTTATCAAAAAGCAGAGCCACATCATGTGAAGACAAACCTTGAATGCTGAAGGGAATTATTCCACACTTGAGTGACGTGTCTGTCGGACCGTGGAGAATGACCTTCCTGCAACCTTTCATTCGCTCGATTGCATAGCTGGTTAAATGGCATTCATGCTCTAGCACCTGATCCATGCCAATTCTCTCCAGATATTTGACCGCCTCCATCAGGCCAATTGCGCCGCAGATGTCAGGCGTTCCAGCCTCAAACTTCCATGGAGGATCATTCAAGCTTATATCGCACCGCTCTCTGTCGCCGGAGAAAGACACATCTTTTATCATCTCGCCGCCCCCCTGGAATGGCTCCATCTTTTCCAAGAGTGTTCTCTGAGCATACAGCACTCCTATGCCCGTAGGCCCGAGCATTTTATGCCCTGAGAACGCCAAGAAATCCATATCCAACTCCTTCACATCAACGGGTTTGTGTGGAACTGATTGAGCACCGTCCACCAACATTAGAGCCCCATGGTCGTGTGCCACTTTGGTTATCCTCTTCACGTCGTTTATTACGCCGCTGACGTTCGAAACGTGACTTAAGCAGGCAATCTTTGTCTTGTTCGAGAATTTGCTTTCGAAATCCTCACAGTTCAACGTGCCATCATTGTTAACTTGGGCATACCGGACAGTAAAACCCTTGATTCTTGAGAGCATCTCCCAAGGGACTATGTTACTGTGGTGTTCCAACAGGGAAACCAGCACCTCATCACCTTTTTTCAGGTTGTGAAGCCCCCAAGAATAGGCAACTAGGTTTATCCCTTCGGTTGTCCCCCTGACGAAAATGATTTCTGATGAATCCCTAGCATTTATGAACCTAGCAATTTCTTCCCGCGAGCGTTCATGAAGCTCCGTGGCCTCTTGAGAAAGCGTGTAGACTGCCCTGTGGACATTCGCGTTGTGCTGCTCGTAAAAGTTCTTGATTGTGTCTATGACTTGCCGTGGCTTCTGTGTCGTAGCTGCGTTGTCGAAGTAGATCAGCGGGTTGTCATTGATTCTGCGTTTCAAAATTGGGAAGTCTTTGCGAATTCTTCGGGTATCTAAGATTGTTTTTCCTCCCCGACCTTCAGTCTCTTCGACAATGACTTCGCAAGTTCTTCTTCCTCTATAGCTTGCTTCTCTTCAAAAGTCAATTCTTGAGGGACCCAACTGGGAACACTCCCTTTGTCATGATAGTACTTTCGGATTGCACGCTTCATGGCACCAACAGCGAGTATGCCACAATGAAACTTGACACTTGGCAAACCGCCCACTTCTTCAGTCACTTTTTTCCAAGTTATGTCTTTCCAAACGCTCTCAAGGTTCATACCCCTCATCATTTCAGTAATTATGCTGGCAGTGGCGATGTTGGCAGCGCACCCATAGCTTTCGAACGAGGTTTTTTCAATAATTTCTTGTTCGTTGACCTTAAGGTATAGGGTTATCATGTCCCCGCAGGCAGGGTTCCCAGCGACCGCCACAACCGTAGCATCTTCCATTTTTCCAAGATTCTTGGGGTTTCTGAAGAGGTCAAGAACTTTCTGAGTGTAGGGTAATGGTACGCGTGACATTCTAATCAACTCCCGTTGAGCCAACTATTCCTCTAATCCGTTCTACTGCTCGAGGTAACACGTCTAAGACATGATTAATATCCTCTTCTGTGTGGTATCGCGTCGTCTTCATCAATATACTTCCATGAGCCTCACTGAACGCTCTGCCAATGGCAACGAGAACGTGACTCGGTTGAAGAAGCCGCCTGCTACAAGCGCTCCCGCTTGAAACGTAAACACCGCTTAGGCTGAGTTCAATTGTTAATGCTTCGCCCTCGCATCTGATGAAGCTTATGTTAGCGTTGTCGGGTGCTCTTTTGTCCTTTGAACCGTTGAGCTTGACATCCGAGAGTCGACTAAAAATACCTTCAACAAGATTGTCCCTTGCAATTCGCATACGATTGACGTTTTCTCCAAAGTTTTCGAATGCCAACTCCGAAGCTTTTGCGAAACCCACAATCAAAGGAGTGTTTTCGACACCCGGCCACAACTTTTGGGTTCCAATCTGACCTTCAAGAATCCTCTCCATAACGATTCCTTCCCTTATATACAAGGCTCCGATTCCTCGAGGACCAAGGATTTTGTAACTGCTGACCGTTGCCATGTCAACTTTCAGGCCGCCAACATCGACAGGCAGCCGACCATAGGCATCAGAGATATCAGTGTGAAAAATCACGTCTCGATTCCTGTCTTTCGCGATTGCCACCGCTTCTTTCACGGGCTGGATGACGCCGAGTTCGCTGTTGACGCTCGATATGCTTACAAGAACCGTGTCCTTGTCAATGTTCCCGCCCAGTCGCTCGAGATCAACTATGCCATCCCCATCGACAGGAGACTTGACAACTCGAAAACCGTATTTCTGCAACATCTCCGCAACATGCAAAATGCTTATTGGTTCAATTTCAGAGATCACTATCTTCTGTCCCTTACCTTTCCTAGCGAAAGCGCCACCCATGAGAGCAAGATTGTTAGCTTCTGTTTCCCCGGGTGTGAAAGTTAGCTCTTCAAGAATCTCTGCTCCTATTGATTGGGAAATCTTCCGTTGACATTCCATTATCGTTTCAAAGGCTTCCCAGCCAGGCTTGTGGGTGAGAGTTGGATTGCCATAAGCTTTCAGATTGTAGAAAGGCACCATTGCATCGACGACTTCTTTCGGGACAATAGTTGAATTCTCATTATCAAGGTAGACTTCCCGCGTTATACCCTCGTGGGCTCTGAGAAGGTCTCTAACGTTTTCAACCAAACAAGTCACAACCTACAGGGACGAACCAACAGACTGAGACTCTAATGTTAATCCAAGTAGAAAAAGTAATCGCGGCACAGCCAAAAGGCATATTGGTTTGGCTTTACACTGAACACGCACACCAATTCGGAAGACTTGGACCAAACCCCAGGAGCCCACCCGTCGGTATCAGAAACAAAACCTCAGAGCCAATCTATAAAACGAGAATGAAGTCTATGTGCAGAAAAAAACACTATAAGCTCTGTTCAAGATAAGTAGCTCAGAGAAATATCTACGGCGCATCTAAGTGAAAATAACCCAACTTCAAATACCCGAACCACTAAAAGCAGTGATTATCCAAAGCGGAATCAACGAGTTGTATCCTCCGCAAGAAGAGGCGGTGCAAGCAGGAGTCCTGAACGATAAGAACTTGGTTCTCGCCAGTCCCACAGCATCCGGGAAAACTCTGATCGCAGAACTCTGCGGGCTCAAACATGTCCTAGAGAAGAATGGCAAAGTTGTCTACCTCACGCCCTTGAGGGCGTTGGCAAACGAGAAATTTGAGGAATTCAAGAAATATGCAACGCTCAGGAAAAACAATGGCAAACGCGTTAGCATAGGCATCAGTACAGGAGATTTTGACAGTGCTGATGCATGGTTGGAAAAATGCGACATCATCGTCACAACCAACGAGAAAGCAGACTCGCTCTTGCGCCACAGGACAAAGTGGATGGACAGTATTTCACTCATCGTGGCAGACGAGGTGCATTTACTCAACGAGGCAGAAAGGGGCCCAACACTAGAGGTTGTCCTCGCAAGACTAATGCTTACCAACCCTACCGTGCAAATACTTGCCTTGAGCGCAACGATCAACAATGTTGATGAAATCGCCAGTTGGCTAAGAGCCAGCTTTGTCATCACTGAATGGCGCCCCGTTGTCCTAAAAGAAGGCGTACTCCAGCATGAGGAAATTCAGTTCAAGGACGGCGACGCCCGGAAGATCGAAACAAAAACAAAGAATGCGACCCTCAACCTAGCCCTCAACACGGTTAGAAACGGGGGACAGGCGCTGGTTTTTGCGTCGACAAGAAAGAATTCCGCAATTTTGGCGAAGCACATTTCAGAGCACGTTGCTGAGGTGCTTTCCAAACCCATGAAGAGAACCCTAGAGCACGAAGCAGAGAAAATACTTTCCGTTGGAGAAAGAACAAGACTCAGCGAGTCACTTGCTGAACTGGTTAGATGCAGCACTGCTTTCCACCATGCAGGTCTCGGAGGCAGTCATCGCAGAGTAATCGAGGATCTGTTTCGGCAAGGAAAGATAAAAGTCCTGACTGCAACACCAACACTGGCTTTCGGGGTAAATCTTCCCGCGCGCACTGTTGTGATCCAAGACTACAGGCGTTATGAAGTTGGCTATGGATACTATCCGATTACCGTCCTAGAATACAAGCAAATGGCTGGGAGGGCGGGAAGACCGAAATACGACAAAGTTGGCGAAGCCATATTAGTAGCCAAGACGCCTGACGAAGCCGACTATTTGATGGAAAACTACATCCTTGCCAAGCCAGAACGAATATGGTCAAGGCTTGCTGCGGAGAAGATAATGCGAGGTCATGTTCTTGCTACAGTTGCCTCAGATTTCGCAAAGACAGAAAGAGGGATCTACGAGTTCTTTGGAAAAACATTCTACGCCTACCAATACGACGTAAAAGCAATCAGAAGTCTCATTGCCAAGATCTTGAAGTATCTAGCTGAGGAGAAAATGGTAAGCTGGGATGGGGAATACATTTCATCGACAAGGTTTGGCAAACGAGTCAGCGAGCTCTATGTGGACCCTGTTTCTGCCGTAGTTATTCGTGATGCAATTAGAACGCAACCGTATAAATTGACGGAGCTGAGCCTTCTGCATTTGGCTGCACATACCCCAGACATGGGACCGGTAATGCGACCGTACTCCCAAGAGCTTGAAGAAATGGCTACTGCGTTGCAAACCCACAGAGAAGAGTTTCTAGTAGAGGTTCCCAACGAATGGGGAGACCGAGTGAGTTACGAGGAGTTCCTAGGGGAAATCAAAACAGCACAAGTTTTGAGTAGCTGGATGGAGGAAACTAGCGAGGACACACTAATCGAGCGATTTAGAGTGCAACCTGGAGACCTCTACAAAACAATTGAAAACGCAAAATGGCTGCTACACGCGATCCATGAGCTTTCGCTGCTTTTTGAAAACACAGATATCCGGATCTTGAGTGAGGAATTGATGGAGAGAGTGGCTAAAGGAGTAAGGAAGGAGCTCCTGCAGATCGTGAAACTCGAAGGAATTGGTCGCGTCCGTGGACGGCTGCTCTACAATTCTGGTTTCAGAACAACTGAAGACCTGAAGCATGCAAGCTTGGAGGAAATAGCGAAATTGCCCCTTATTGGACCAAGGATTGCAAAAAGAATGAAAGAACAACTGGGAGGTTTTGTGAAGAGGGAGCAATGGAAGAGACTGGAAACGGAAGAAGAATGGAGGCAAAAAGCGTTAGATGAATACTAGATATTCCTACTGGCGATTGCTTCGGCCTGCTTGACTGCGGTTCCTAAATAATTCTTTGGATCCAAAGCTTCGTCGATTTCTCTCTCACTTAGCTTTGCGCAAACGGATTTGTCTTTGAAAAGGATTTCTCTGAAAGGCCTCTGGCTAGCTTCGCTTTCCACCGTCAGCCGCCTGAGAAGTTCATGTGCATCTTGGCGGTTAAACCCCTTTCGCACCAGCGCCATCATCACAGCCTCTGACATCGCCCTTCCTTGCGTCAGTTGTGTGTTCTTCAACATTCGCTGTTCGTTGACATGCAAGTTTGCAATTACATTAGTCATCATGTCAAGCAAGTAATCAACGAGTATACAGGCTTCGGGAAAAATGAAGCGTTCACTTGAAGACTGGGTAAGATCCCTTTCGTGCCAAGTTACTATGTTCTCCATCGCAGGAACAGCGAGACTCCTGACCAACCTAGCTAGACCACAAACACGCTCGCAAATCTCAGGATTTCTTTTATGAGGCATAGTTGAACTGCCAACCTGTTTCTGGGCTCCGAACGATTCAGAAACTTCACCGATTTCTGGTCTTTGCAACTCTCGTATTTCAGTGGCAAAGTTTTCCAGGGAGCTGGCAAGTAATGCGAGGAAACAAACAAGTTCGGCGTAACGATCTCTCTGGACTATTTGAGTTGATATTTCAGCCGGCTGAATCCCCAACCGTTTCATTACGAGTTCTTGAATGCGAGCGGCGTGCTCACCCAGACTTGCCTGTGTCCCAACTGCGCCGCTCATCTTACCCACTAAAACCCGTTCTCTGCAACACTTCAGCCTGTCGATGTGCCGCGTAACTTCACTTGTCCAGACCGCAAGTTTGAAGCCAAAAGTAATTGGCAAAGCGTGCTGCCCATGTGTGCGTCCCATCATGACGGTGTTTTTGTATTGCTTAGTCTTCTCTTGAAGAACTTTCATGAGACATTTTAGCTTCGCCTCGATTATATCCATGGCTTCTCGCAGCTGCAGCGAGTTGGCAGTATCCACGATGTCATAGCTTGTGGCCCCGAGATGCACATAAGCCCCACTTGCGCCGCAGACATCCGCTAGCGCTCTAACCAAAGCCGCAACATCATGTTTGATCTCCCGCTCAATCTCTTTTATGCGGGCAATCGCCACAAATTTGGTGGACGCCATTGAGGCTATTCGCTTAGCGTCTTCCATCGGGATGTTCCCCACCTCGGCTTGGGCTATTGCCAAGGCCGCTTCAACGTCGAGAAGCTTCTGAACACGGGCTTCTTCTTCGAAAATTCGCCGCATTTCAGGCGAGCCATATCTTCCTGTATCAATAGGCAGGATTGGCATTTTCTTGCACCTCGACAAGAGGATATGCAGATTAAAGATTAATGTTTTGCCAAGTCAACATTGATTCAAGCAAAACTGAGGAAGGAAAAGCCACGAGAGCCATTCTAGCCATTCTTGACAAGAAAGGACTCAACGCTGAGCAGACTGTGACCACAGCATTAAGTTCATTGGAGAGAAAAGAGGGAGAGTGCATGAGAATAGTTACACCAAAACTTCTCAAACCACAAAATGAGGAACTGGTTTCTTCCGTGGCCATGGGTTCGGTCTGTTTGAACAAGGAGCCATCGATCTTTGATGTTGGAAAAGGAATGCTGACCTTTCTGGGAACTATCTACTCGCCAAGTCCTGCCATCGCAGAAAAGGAAATCAAGGAACCGGAACAAGCCATTGAGAAAATGATTAGAGAGTATGAAGGCGATTTTGCGGCAATAGCCACAGACGCCGAGAAGATAGTGGCTGGCAGGGACCCTATTGGAATTCAACCCTTGTACTACGGAGAGAACAAATCCTACTCTGCGATTGGATCAAACAGAACTATCCTGTGGAAGCTGGGAATACAAGGGACTTACTCTTTTCCTCCAGGCCACATCGGAATTCTGACAAAAAAATGTTTCAAATTCAGATCAGTGAGGAAGCTAGCATTTTCCGAGACAAAACATTCGACCATGGAGACAGCGATAGATGATTTACTGAGAATATTGGAGCGAGAAGTGCGCATGCGAGCACAAAATGAGGACAAAATTGCCGTTGCTTTTTCAGGCGGGCTCGACAGCAGCTTGATTGCGTTTCTAGCAAAGAAACACAACACAAGCGTGCAGCTCATTCATGCGAGTCTCGCAGGACGCCGTGAAACGAACGAGGCGGAAAAAGCAGCGGTTGCGTTGAATTTGCCCCTGAGTGTTCACCTGTTTCCAGAGGAAGATGTGCCCAAAATCGCTGCCGAAGTTGTTGAAATTATTGAGGAACCTGACCCGCTTAAGACAGCTATTGGAATACCCTTCTACTGGGTTGCACAGAAAACTGCTCAGAGCGGATTCAGAGTCCTACTGGCTGGACAGGGGGCTGATGAGCTTTTTGGCGGGTATCAACGCTATTCTAATGTAAGCCGCTTGCAAGGTGAGGAAAAAGCGAGAAGAATGATGTTTACTGATGTTGCCAGAATGCACAAAATCAACCTTGAAAGAGATCAAAAGATCTGCAGATTCCATAATGTCGAACTGCGTTTGCCTTTTGCTTCATTTGGGATGGCGGAATTTGCATTGAGCTTGCCTCTGGAGCTAAAGATTGACCGAAACATGGGCTCGGAAAGAAAAATGGTCCTGAGAAGAGCAGCGGAGAAAATAGGTTTGCCAGCATGGATCGCTAGAAAACCAAAGAAAGCAATACAATATGCGACCGGAGTGAGTTCAACGCTGGAGAAGATTGCAAGAAAACGAAGAACAACAGTTGGAGATTTTTTGGATCAGGTTTTCAGCAGTGCGAATAAGCCTGATGCCGAAATACTAGGTTGACAACTGAATACAACAGAATATCGAAGGGTGGAGAAAATTTTTGGTGAAATTGGAATTGAGAACAAAAAATTAGAAAACTGTTAAATCCTCTCTATTTCTCATCAGAAGCGTTGACTTGACGAAGTTCAGGTCTGCAAACTTACTCGACTACTTGGATCGCGCCTGTGGGGCATTGAGCTTCGCATGCTCTGCAAACGAGGCATTCCTCAACCTTGGAGGGAAGGGACTTAGCGTCTTTCATTTCGTAAACGCCAACTGGGCAAGTATTTACACAGGTTTCGCACCCATTGCATTTGTCGTTGTCGACAACTATCTTTACCATCTTTATACCTCTGTTGTTTTTATTGGAAAACAATGCAGTCGAATAAAAGCGTTTAGGTAAGTCAACGTATTTCCTCACGTAGCCTCAGAAGGATTCCATTTACCCTGGCTTCAACCTTTTCTTTTCGTTGCTTCATTTCTGAGAGTGACTTCTTGTAGTCTTCGAGGAGTAGCTCTCCAGTCTGGTAGCGAGCCTCGGTAATTCCAAGGTTTTTTTCTATGGATTTAGCTTCTGATTCAGCAACGTCAAGTTGCCGAATCAAGTCTGCGTAGTTACCGCCTGCAGCATTGAAAGCTGGTTTTAGTTCAGCTAATGTCTTCGACAGGGCACTTATTCTCAATTCCAAAGCCCTTCTTTGCACTTTGTATTGGCGCCTCGGCATCTTTCCTTTGTTAACTCTGTGGGTTAGAGTCTTCACTTCTGCAGAGAGTCTGGCTTTTTCTTCGTACGCATCAACAAAAGCCTTTATCCGCTCTGACCCTAGCTTGCCTGTCGCGAGTTTCGGCACTTGGAGTTTTTGCGGTTTTGGAGGTTTTGACCTGGGGCGACGCATGAATATCAACAAAATGCTTCCGACAGCAGCCAGACCCCAAACCCAAAATGCTGGGCGTAGGGAGACCCAGATTGAATTATACTCATAAATGATTTGCATGCTTTCCTCCGCATTTACGTAGTGATCTATATAGCTCATGCTTCCCATGTCAATCCTCAGTGTTTCTTGGTAGATCTCTCGGTCAAGAGTTAACAAAGAATTTCTTGGGGGCAGAGGCGGCACAACAATGCGTGCGCCTTCAGGAGGAATGACAGTGATTGAGAATGTGTTAATATAGTAGCTGAAATAGGGGAAAAGCTGCAGTCCCAGCGTAAAACGTGTCTGCTCAATAGACACACTAGGAAGACTGTATTCAACTTTGATCGTGACAGATTGACCGCTGCGGAGCGGAGCTGGGAAATTGACTTTTAAGGACGCAACTCCTGCAACCTCGCTTGTCGAGTTTTCGCTCGAAAAGGGTGTGCCTGACTCGTCTTTTACTACTATGTTTGATGCTTCACTTGGCAGGTCAAGCTTCAGAGAGGTTATCTGTCCGGTTGAGTTATTGATGACTCTGTAGTTGTCTGACACTGCAATCTCTCCGGCTATTCCCAATGTTACTACTCTGTTTAGCGATTCAACCACAACCTGTCTGATTACTCCCTCGGAAGCACTGATTGTTGCGTTTGCTGGGAAATAGCTGAAAGCAGCCAGGTTGGTTTTTTCGAATTTCCCAGAACGGACAATACCATCATCTTTCTCTACGTCCACGATAGAAGCGTCTTTGGGGAGAACAATTGTTACATTGCAACGTGAAACCTCTTGCGCTAGGCTGGGGTAGGCTGGAAAGTCAAGGTAGAATCCACCAGAATAGCTCGTCAGCAGCGCGTTCGACAACACGAAAACTACTGTGAAGGTCTTAGGAGATCCTGATGGAAACGCAACCTCAGCACCATAGAAGCCGGTGCAGCCCCCCAACGGCACGTCTAGACTAAGTGGCAGACTCTCTTTTGAAGTGAAGGCAACGCCCTTGAGAACATACGAGCTGTACTTGTAAGGAAAGCCTATGCTAAATCCGCCAATTATTTGACCGTTGACGGTTACGGTGTCGCGTATGATTATGTTACCAGAGTATGTGACTTCGATCTGATGGTCGATGTTTTCCACAGTGTAGCCTGAACCCTGAGCCGAAACAAGTGAGACGCCTGCCGAGTGATGCGTAAACGCGAGAAGTAGGAAAGCTGCCATCGCAAGCGCTAAGGTTATCCTTTTCAATCGGACTTCCTCGGGTTTCAAGTTTGTCTATTTACTAGTCAGCTTGTTTATTTACTTTTGGAAAAGCCAACAATGCGGCTCTGTTCGAAGACCGTTCCGTTGGAGGCTTTAAGTCTGAGAAGCAAACGCGGCAAAAGTCAGCAGAGTCCACCGTGCTTGGAATAGTAATCATCTCCTTTCTTAGGGCCAAAACTTCTTACCCCTTTCTTCCCAAGCTGTAGCCTAAGCTTCTCTGCATGTTTCCCGTTAATTTCTCCCCGCTTCTCCATGAAAGTTATGATCGATTCCACTTCTGTTTGTGTGTCACATCGACGCATGAAATCAATTATTGTTGGATTGTAGTTACGAAATCTATCAGGATGCGTTTTTTCTGCAGCAGCTGTGTCGGTTCTCACTGAGCCAATGCTAATCTTGGCATCTCCTTTTTCAAGTTCCTCCGTCAGATTTGGAAACATTTTTCTCAAAGATTTTCTTTTCATACCAAGTCGTGCAGCCTTGGAATTGCGCCTTTCTTTGATATATCGGACAAGCAACGTCTTTAATTGTTTTCTTTCGCCGTCACACCTCGAACATGACGACAATAGCAGATTGAAGATCATCGAAGTTGGTGCGTGTGCTTTCTTGATAGGCGACAATTATCTATCGCTTGAGCATTTGTTCGTAGAGCTCGAGAGTTCTTTCCGCGATCCGGTTCCACGTGAATTCCTGCAGCACTCGCTTTCGACCGTTCTTCCCAAGCCATTTTCTCTTTTCCGGGCTTTCCAACGCGCTCATTATGCCCCAAGCTATGTCTGAAGGGTTGTTTGGATCAATGTGGAATCCGCACTGCTCCTCGCTGCAACAGACTACTATTTCGCGCATTCCGCTGACGCCTGACGCGCCGACGACAACTGGTTTTTCCATTGCCATAGCTTCTAATGCAACAATACCGAAAGGTTCGTACCGACTTGGGAAAACTGTAATGTCACACGCGGCATAATGGAGAATCCGTTCTTCTTCGGATATGAAGTTGAAGTTGAACCGCACATAATCGTCCAGTCTCATAATTCGGGTCAGGTTTGTCAGGTACTCCTGTAGATCGCCAACTCCTACGATGACGAGTTTTGTTTTTGGATATTTGGGCAGAACATGCGGCAGAGACATTATTAGCTTGTCTACACCCTTGACGCCGACAAGTCTTCCGATGAAGAGTATCATTAGGTCGTCGTCTTTGATTCCGTAGGATGCCCTGATTCGTTGTATCTGATCCTTATACACGGTTTCTGGGTTGTATTTTTTTGGGTCGACGCCGTTGTAACTTACTTGTATTTTGTCACGTGGAAAGCCGAGCTGGATGAGTTCGTCTTTCATTGCATAGGAAACTGTCACTATTAGATCGGCCATTCTGGCGCCGCGAAGTTCGATGTTACTAACAACACTTGAGCCGTTTCCCAGAGTTCTGCCATGTTCTGTGGAATGGACATGGAAAGCTAGTGGCAACTTGCTTTCTTTCTTGACCGTGACCCCGCCCATTATCGACAACCAGTCATGAGCGACAACAAAATCATAGTTCATGCCCTCTTTTCGGATCATTTCATTGATGAGTTTTGAGGCTGTCAAATAATTGTAGACAAGCAACTTACCAAACAAGTCTATGCCTCTGCCCCATTTTCTTATGTCCTCAGCGATCACGTCTGGAAGCGAGTCAGATACATCAATGTGCAACGGTCGATGGATTTCTATGCCGCGCCAAATTTCTCTGGTTGCAAGTGAGCCCGCGTCGTCATTCATTGTGAAAACAGTCACGTCATGGTCCTTAAGGACAAAATTGCGGGTGATTTCAGCAGCATATGTACCCAAGCCGCCAACGATTTTTGGCGGGTACTCATAGACGAGCACTGCGATTTTCATTGTCGGTTTCCACCGTTTTCCAACTTAGCTTTGTCCTCTTTCTACTAAAGCTTTGCTTATTCCTGCTTCGATTGCATCGTTTGGGGCGTTGGTATTCTATCATGCGCACTCCAGTTTGATCCTGTTTCGAAGAGGGGCGAAAGTAGGATTGAAGACAAGATATCAAAAAACGGCAAGTTTGATTAGACAGAGTGCGAATACCAATATTGGTGCCATGCGAAAATGAGTTTATCACCTGTCAAACTCGCTGTCCTTGAAAACCTGCTGTTGAGTAATAGCCCGGTGAAACCAGCTGTGATAGCCGCCGAAACTGGAAACCGACTGAATTCGACCATGATGCATTTGATCTGGCTGGTTCGCGCAGGATTCGCAGCTGCTCCTGAGAAGGGACGGTACGTAATAACGGGTAAAGGCAAAGAAGCTCTTGGAATCCCGAAAGCCACAAGAGAAACAGCTATGGGCATACTTGCACAATCGCACAGGGGAAAAGCCTTTCAGTTCTACTCTGATTTGGATAAACCATTAAACCTATATGCAGATGGGGTTAAGGATTTTCTCGAAAAAATCCCCAAGGTTACCGTTCAATCACTCGAGTTTCACTTGAACCGAGGGGATTTTGAAAACTGGTTTAAAAACATTGGCGACGTTGAAACACCCAAGAAATTGGCTCTCTTGAAGAAAAAGGAAGTCGGGGGCGAAAACCTTCGCTCTTGCCTACAGGAAATGATAGTCAGTAGATACACGGAGTTGTCTATGCTAATATAGTAGCCGTCAGGAGTTTTCAGCTATTCGCTGAGTGGTCTGAAACGTTCGCCCAGTTTGTCTAGAACCTGTTGAATCGTTGTGTATTCCATTTCTTCCGCCCCCAGCCGAGCGGGTTCAAATTCCCCCATACGTCGCAACATCACAGCACAGTCCATGGCCTCGCGCCGAGCCCCTGAGAATGCACAGTCATCAAACAAGTCTGCGATCATGGGTTCTCCATTGTCGCTGTACGATATCTTGCCATCGGCGACCTGAAAACCCAATGCAACAATTCTGGGAGGACCGTCGAAGACCGTGCACTTGGACTCCTTTAAGCCGACGGGCATCAGTGGTCCCCAATGGCTCCCCCGCATCCATCCCTGAACAAGATAACTATGCATAAAAGGCGCCAATATTTCTCCAACCGCCGGCAGACCATGCTGAGCTCTTGTGATCATGACTGGATCGTCTTTCCCGACGTATTTTCCAGCAATCAGCGAAAGTTTGCTGACACTGCTCGCAGCGCAGATCATGTCATCGCTCGAACGCCATATACGAGCTATCGCATACCGACCAACGGTTCCAATCAAAGCAAGCAGCTCGTACATTTCCTCTGGACACTTGAGGACAATCGACTTGTTCTCGAGCGTGTCGATAACTTCAAATTTAAACCCGCAAATCATGCTTGGGTCGATTACTAAACCGGCGGTGTTCATTGGATCTGCAAACATGCGATATAGAGGATAATTGAATGAACCCGCAGAGGTTTTGTCAGCAGCGAAAACAACTATTGGATCAGATCGCCTCTCTTCTATCTCCATCTCAGCCACGCCCGGCCCCATCCCTCGCACATTACCGCTGAAGGCATTCTTCAACAGATCTTGACCTGCACCATACAATTTAAGATCCGAAGCTCTGTTGGCTGTTGTCTTGAATGTATCCCAAGCAAGTTTGTGAATTTCTGGGCTTTGCTCACCTTTCTCATGAACCATCAGCAACTCCAGGTCGTCACCCGCGTTGAACACAAAGAAGTTATTTATCAGTCTCTCGTCTGTTGCTTTCTGAAGACTTTCGTGAGCAAGGTTCAACAGAGGCGTCGGAACGACATGGTGACCTGCTAGAGAGCCTACATCACATTTGATAAGAGAAATCGTGGTTTTTCTTGCCAAATCAAGAACACCATGTAGAACTCGGTCGCTCGGCATTTAAGTTTTTCAGATATTTGGGACGGTTCTAGTGGAGAAATTGAAATAGTGAGAATTGCATAGAAAGAAACTGGAGACGAAATGCTATGAACGAAGTCAGAATTGTCTCAATAAAGATACCAGCAGAGATTTACAGTGAGATGGTACTACGCGTGCCGGAAGGGGACAGAAGCAGCTTCATTCGTCAAGCCATAGTGGAGAAGCTGGAAAGCACGCCGAGACCTGACAAACTCCTTGAACTGGGAGAGAGGATGAGCAAGATAGAAGGCGAATTTGCAGAGATTAGGAAGTACTTGGCAGATTTGGAACTGCTCACCTACGAACGTGGAAAGATAAACCCTCATGCTTTCTGTATTGATGAAGTGGACCACAAGATAGTTGACTATCTTCTTCATTACAAGGGCGGAACCACGCCAGAGATAGCGGAATACACAAAAACAAACAGGTGGCTCATCCTGAACAGGCTGAGAAAGATCCAGAGAACCACGAGGAAACAACTCGGTAAGTCTTTAATAGACTATTACGCAGGAGAAAAATCCGGAAAGAAAAAGGCGTGGTGGATAAGCGAAGAACTTGCACAAGAATGACGATAACTGTTTAAAACTGGAGAGTCATTCTGTTCTAGCTCAGGGTCCGTTGCCCAGCACGGATTAAGGCGTCGAGCCGCTTCTCGAGGGCGCGCAAGCCTCCGGGCGCTTCTGCGGAAGAAAGCCGAAGAACAGGGGTTCAAATCCCCTCGGACCCGCCACCTACAGCGCGCCTTTATGCTGAAGCTTCCTGTCGGATTAGGTGCCCCAGTTGGCTGCTTAGGACCCATATTCTGATTCCTCTCGTGACCTCCAAAGCTCATCAGGAATTAATACCGATCTATAATTCCTTCAACCCCCAACTGACCTCTGGGAAGCTACGGCCCAACAAGATTTCGCCATGGACAAGAGTCTTGGCGTCGGCTTGTGGCGAAAATGAGAAGTCGATTGGAGAGATATTTGCCACATTGGTGCAGAACATTCTTAATCTGATCCAAAACTCGAAGTGCCCCCTGAAGCGCGAGTTCACAAAAGCTTTAAGAAACTGGATGTTGCCACCTCTCTAGGTTGAAAGACCCTAAACGATTAGGATGGGGATCAGAATGGACAAGAAGCTGCTAAGCACGCTTCTGCTCGTTCTAATTATCGGTTTGATTGCTACAAGTTGCCTAGGAGAGGGTTTCAGCGAAGCAGCTACTGAGGAACCAAAGGAATCATCACCTAATAACTTTGATAGTGCCTTCAATTTTGACCTCTACTACGGGCACTTCAAGTCTGTGCACACTTTGCACGTATCTGTGCCCCCGTCCCTCTATGAATACTACAAGAGAAAGAGCCATTCCATAAGCAGCGATAGTCTCTATGCAAGATTTGTTACGTCCAACGCCTTTGAAACCATCGCAGAGAACATAAAGAAAGCAACGAATGAAGTGCCAAACAGTGAGGAGCAGTTCGCAAATGCTGTTTTAGCTTTGGTCCGGCAGATACCTTACATAAAGAGTTCAATAAAGTATCCAGTTGAGGCTCTCGTGGAAAACTCGGGGGATTGCGATGTCCTTTCGCTTCTTGCTGCATCAATCATGAAAGCAGGGGGGTTGGATGTGGTCCTGTTACACTACAAAGACTTGAACCCGAGTCACATGAACATTGGAGTATATCTACCGTACAAACCTATCTATAGATCATGGTGGATGGATCCCGCTGGCTTTGAGTATGGTAACAAGACCTACTGGATGGCCGAATGTACTTCCCGTGTAGAGTGGAAGGTTGGCGACAAACCTGCATTATTGACGAATATTGAACCTCGTGTGATTCCGCTTCAAAGAACAGAGAAAACAGCACCAGCACAAGTTGCCTCACGCTTGGATGGTAAATTGGAGCGATCCTCGATTTCTGTTACTTTCTCACCGGAAAACTCCAATATCAATGGCGAAGAGCGTTCTTTAGCAATTACGGGTGAAGTTCTTCCTGCGTTGAAGGAAAGGAAAGTCACAATGTACGTCGCGCGAGAGGGACTTAGCTTTGAAACCTACAAGACACTCACAGACGAGTATGGTAGGTACTCTTTCATATGGAATTTCACGCAAGCTGCAAAGTATACAATAGTTACAAGTGTGGGAGGCATCTCTGATTTTGCGGGATCAGACAGTGAAAAGCTCACAGTCTTGGCAGGGGTATATGAACCGATTTTTGAGGAAGGTGGACGGCGAGACCCCTTCGCGTGGGCGACCTCGGCACCATTTAGAAGCGTCGCGAATCAAGGCCCGAAGTACGTTTTGAAAAACAATGTTTCAGGCACTGGTTTGTTGCTAAGTGGGGAGTTCATGATCATAAGCGAAAGCGATAGTGGGACGCCGACTATTGAGTTCAGAATACCTCGGGTTGAAAGGATAGTATACTTTCCGAGAACCAGACAGACTACGAAAGTTATCATAAGCGAAGAACAGTTGATTGCAATACCAGTTGAGAGTAATCAATTGGCTTTTCTCCTGAAGCAAGATGGAGAAGAGCAGTACAGTGCAAGCGTTGGGGTTTTGGGGGACCAACAGATCCCTCAGATGCTCAGAATATTGCAGGAGGGTAGCGCCACTTACATGAATGCAACGGAAGTTGCCACGAGAAACAAGTGGTATAGGGTTGAAGCAACGATAATGAAAAATGCAACCAATGCAAGACTCTTTGAGACCAACAATACTGTCATTGGAAATATTGCAGTAACTGAACCTTTGGAAAGCGGTGAAATGGGGATTCTTATGTCATACCCGCCAAACTCGATTCTGGCTTTCAAGAACCTGAGGGTCTCAACTCTCGACGAGAAGGCAGCGCCATTGCCTCCTGAAAGGGAGACGGCGGAAAGAAGCCGAGTCGAATGGCTAGCACCGTACATCGTATTTGCTGTGCTGCTTGCGATTGGCTTAATGGCGGTTGGCTCCATAAGAAGAAAGAGCAAAAGAAACAAGCCAACGAATTCAATCGGAGTAAAGACTTCTAACGAATCTTCCCACGATTGATGGTTGATTTACCGCAGTTTCCAGAGTCTTTGCGGGGTTTCTCATGTAGCTTAGAAGAGACAAACGCCTGTAACGCTTGACTGCCACCCGCGCGATATCCTGCAACTCCGACGTAGCGAAGTCCTCTGTCTCTATAAGAGGAACACCTTGTGCCTGTCTCGCCTCAGCAAATGAACGAGAGGTCAAGTCTCTCGGAATATAACCCTTTTGAATGCATTCCTCATACAATCTTGTGCCTATTGAGGGCGTGGCAAAAAAAAGATGCATGCCAACGTCGTAATCGACTCTTAACCTCAGCGCGAACTCGATGGTTCTGAGCATGTTCTCCTTCTTCTCGCCTGGGAAACCGATTATGTAGAATGCCCCGGTCTTCAATCCTATTGCCTTGCATGTTTTTGCTACTTCGACCACTTTTCCAAGGTCAAGGTTTTTCCCTATTACCTTACTTAGAACGCTCTGGTCGCCTGATTCAATTCCGAAAAATAGGCTTTGGCAGCCTGATCTTTTCATTTTCCTCAATAGTCTCGCATTGAGGCAGTCTGCCCTCACACCATTAGGTGTCTCCCACTTTACGTTGATTTCTCTTTCGAGTATTCTGTCGCAAATTGCCTCGAACCGTTCTATATCAAGTGTTAGGTTATCGTCCTCGAAAAATATCGTTTTCACGCGGTATTTGCGCACAACATGGTCTATATGATCAGCCACGTAGTCTGGTGAGTGCGATCTGAATAGCTTCCCCATGTGTATGTGAACCGAGCAGAAGCAGCAGTTGAACGGGCAGCCTCTGCTTGTGATCATTGATATTGACCGATTCTGGAAGCTTCGGTACTCAATTTTTCTAGGGTGGAGATACTTCTCCATATTTACCAAGTGGTAAGCAGGGTAAGGAAGTTCATCAAGATTCTTCAGCCATGACCTATGCGGGGTCTGGACTACTGCGTTGCCATTTCGGAATGCTATGCCAGGCACTCTTGAGAGTTTTTTCTTCTCTGCCAGGGCACTTACTATGTCAAGCATGGCCTGTTCTCCCTCGCCGATTACTGCGACGTCAGCGCTTTTTGTTTGACTCAAAAAGTGTAGAGGCACTGCGGAAACGTGGGGACCACCCGCGACTGTCACGATTCGCGGATTCACCTCTTTCGCCAAGCCGCAAATGGCTATCGCGTTTTCCAGTTGACTCGTGAAAGGGTTTGAGACACCCACCACGTCTGGATTTCTTTTGCCTATCTCTTCCCTGATTCGCCTTGGGGGCATACCAACTATTGTCTTTTCTTCTGACTTCCAGACCAGAGGGTCCTCCATGAAAGCATCTAGGATGCTCGCTTCGTGCCCACCCCTTTCCAGTACCGCGGCAATGTACATTAAACCAAGAGGTAGATTTCCTGCCGGAATATCTGAAC
Organism: uncultured Candidatus Bathyarchaeia archaeon; assembly: GCA_964591705.1. GTDB lineage: Archaea > Thermoproteota > Bathyarchaeia > Bathyarchaeales > Bathycorpusculaceae > UBA11855. The sequence continues at coordinate 36,900 of CAZQCX010000007.1, forward strand.
CGCGATAGAAAGTTTGCGGTGGGTTAGCGAGGAGCACTTTCATTAATTATGCCTCCAAAAAAAAGGGTAGCCGCGTATATTTACATTAGCTTACATTCTTTCCCTTTTGCTCCGATACCCAGCAAGCAGATGTAAGACAGAGCGTGGCAGGCATAGCCTAAGAAAACGAAGTTGATATTTCCTGCAAACACACCGCAGAGAGACCGAGTAACTTGCTCTCCGCGATTTCCTTTTTGCTAGACCGCTAGCAAGACGTTGCATTACCTTCAAAATGTTTGCACCATATAGCGCCCTGAGAATAGCAACGATCTCGATCCTTCCGATGAGCATTGCGAGAATCAGCAACCACTTGTAACCCTGCGGAAGAGCCACTGTCGTGAGCCCAAGGCTTATTCCATTAGTCGTCAAAGCTGAACCAACCTCAAAGACAGAGTCCAGCAACGAAATTCCGATAGTTGAAAACAAAAGGCTAAGCACAAGCAAAACTGCCAGAAATCCTATTATGCTAGACAAAACAGCCATCAATTGCTCACGGGAAGGCTGATTGCCCTTCTTGCGCAGAGCATCAATCAGTAGCTGGATGCGCTGGATTCTAATTCCGCCAGCCAAGCTGAATGCACACCCTCCAATCAGTCCAATAAAAATGAATAAGGTCTTTGCTGCGACAGGCAGAGCAGCCACGTTGATGTAGTCAATTCCTGTGGACGATATGATGCTCACCACCTGAAACAGAGAATCCAGCGGGTTTACCCATGCAACAAAAGCTGCAAGGATAGTTGTACCCGCAATTATTCCAAGATAAAGCTTAACCTCTCTTGTTAAGGCGATACGCAGCCTAAAATGGAAGAGGTTAAAGTGAAATTTGAAATTGATTGAGCCTACTAGCATAAGGATGAGAGCGCTGATTTGGAACAAGCCAATACCAGGAGCGATTTTGGGTTGATACCCGCCCGTCAGAATGTCAATTGCTGTAGCGCTGGCTACTACCATATTTTGGGAATATAGGAGATAAAAAACGGCTGTAAACAAGACAACGAAGAAAGTGTAGATCAAAATGATTGATAAGAATATTTTCTTAAGGTTGTCGCCCAGCTTGTCAACTCCAAAGGTTTTGGCGTAGGTGTCAAGGGTGTAGTTGGGGTGCAAGAAAGCTACTAGAATGTAGACGAAGCCGATTCCGCCGACAAACTCGATTAAACTGCGGTAGAAAAAGAGGGATAGAGGCAAATGCTCGGGATTAGAAATGAACGTAAATCCTGTGGTTGTGAAACCGCTGACAGTTTCAAAATAGGCGTTGGTTAGCAGGTCAAATGGATTTCCACTGGCGAACACGTTGTTCCAAATGTAGGGTATCGTAAGCACAAGTGGCAAAGCAGTGAAGTGGATTATCATAAGCCACAGAGACGTTTTTTCGTCCAACTCCTTGCGTTCACAAAAGGAGTTCAAGAAAAAACCTATTCCAAATGATAAGAAGCAGGTAGCTACCAAGCTGGCTACTGGTTGGATTTCACCGTTGTGGAGCCCAATTGCTATTGGTAAAACGAGAAGCAAGCCCGTAATTTGCAGAAGGAAGCCAAAATTGGAGATTATTTTCCGTGTGACTTCCACATTTCAGCCTCAGACTCTTGCGAATACTACGTCAGTACTTACTGAATAGCAGATTTGTATTTGGAGACAGTTAATTCTTTCTCAAGAACCATATAGAAAATAATTAGGTTTTGTCAGACGCTAAGACGAGCCGGGTAGCGTTTACGTCAACTTCTATTATTTTGCAGTTTTTGAACTCTTTGGTTTCCCCGAGAATATCCCTGACAGTGACATTCCCTTTGTCTGCTTTCGCATATACAACATCTTTGAACTGGGTTTTTCCGTTGAGGATCACATTGAATTCACACATTTTGCGTTTCACCTTTCTTGAAGATCGCGAGACAGATTATAAGGGTTTGCAGTTGTCTTCCTCAATAGGAATCCATGTATTAGTTGAGGGTTAGAAGAGGGACAACTTACATAAGAGACGAGAATTTCAGACAACTTAGCATCCCAAAGTGATCTTTTGGCATCCAAAAACCTGCTAGAACTCATGAACGAAGGAATTGATTATCTTCTTCAAGCTTCTATTCAATGCATGCGGCAGCACATAATGGTGAAAGGAATTGAAGGAGCGGTCGTGGAAAACTTGTTTAGAAAAACCGCAATGGTTGAGATGAAACATGCTGAAAACCTTGCCCACAGAATTGTTATTTTAAGCGGAATTCCGATGAACAATCCTAGCCCGATCCATCTAGGTCATAGTATGGAAGAGATGCTGAAAGAAAATGTAGTGACCGAGAGGTAGCAACAAAAGTGTTCAAGGAAACCATTCGGTTGGTAATTAGGGAAGGCGACTTCGGAACGAGGCGATTATTTGAAGAGATGCTTTGCTATGAAGAAAATCAGTTGGGCAGGTTACGGAAACTGCTTGTGAACATTACTAGCCCGTTTACTCAGCTGCAGCTTTGAATCGGAAATCACTGGCTTGGCATCAGCCTTCTAATTATGCGGAAAGCGCCTGTTTTGGCGGAGCCTTCGGGACAAAATGTTTGCAGATTACGACTCGCGTCGGGGGAACCGTTTTATTGGCACCCAATCACATATTTCCAGTCGACCAGTATGGCAAGATTCTTGGGTGACACAAACAAATGAGCCGCATTCGGAAAAGCGCAGTCCAAATTCGCTTTGAGATCTTGGAGTTCCTGTTCTTCAACGACAAGCCTCAGCTTCGAACCGGTGTCTGGCGGAAATCAACGAATCTTTCCTATGATGATTTCCTGAAGCATTTGGTGTATCTCGAGCAGAAGAGATTGGTTCGTGAGACAGAAGAGGGGTACTGCCTGCTAACTGGAGAGGGAAGGAGTCTATACCTTGAGTTGCGCAAGTCTTTGCCTTCGATCCTTTAAAGTCCTTGTTCATCTCTGGTGCATCACACATAATAACTCTGGAGTTAATGGATGAGATGAGATAGAAATGTCGAGAAAACACGAAGGGAGCGCTTACCCAGTAAGATCGCTTCATGACTTCCTGTTTGAATTAGAAAAGGAATGGAGCAAATTCAGGAGCGGGACCCTCATCGGGTTGGTTTCATCCTGTATTCTGCTTGTTGTGGTTTTGTGGCTGATCCTCATATTAAGACGTTTGCAGGGTCTAATTCTGTTTGAATTCATTTTCCTGTTGACAGCTGGAGCATTTCTAGCTTACAGCATATACGCCATGGTTGCACAATACAGATTCTTCAGCAGATGGGAAAGGCGCATTGGTCTTCTCCTTCACCTTGAAGAAGAGATAATTGCCGAAAAGCTAGATATTGAGAAAACGTGACTATTCACTTGTGGTGCACATCAAAAGTGCGGCTCCCTTTATAAGGAGGACAACAACTTGAAGATCAATCAAGCAAAGTGGTGGTGAAAAGCAAGTGAGAAATATCAGCAAGAAGAAGACAGCTACAGTGCTGTGTTTGATCGGTCTCGCGCTGTTCTCTTTTGCAGCACTGCCTTCGACTGCCTATGCTGCTGAAGCGGAAACACACAAGAGCAGGATTCTTAGGGGAAAAGGATTGGCAATTCAGAGAGATAAAGATGGAACTGCAAAATCGCCTGCCACCATGACGCTGGCTCTTGAGCCTGGCGCAGTTACTAGGAAGGTTATAACTTTCAATATTGCCAGCGGCGAAATCGAAGTCGATGAGGTAAAGTACGTAGTATCAGAGGGAAGAGGTTTGGTTGCATACAATAATCGCACGATGGCGATGCGGTTCAACGCAACGGGCCCAGACGGAGAAGCAGTCACAGTCAAACTGGTGGGACGGTATTTCTGGATGTGGGGACGGCTTCACGCGGCAAGACTCTTAGGCAATCTTGAAGGCGAAGGCGTCAAAACCGGATTACTTTTGAGAGCTGTGGTCAGACCTGGGCAATAAGGGGTTACTGACTTCTTCCTCGATTTTTCTTTTTTCTTGAGGTTATTCGAGGGCTACTGTTCAAGTTTTTCACTTTTGTCAACAACTTGTCAGCTTTCTTCGCATGCCATTTGCGTTCATGTATCTTACAGTGCCCGAGGATTTCTCTTTCTTCCATAGGCGATCGTGCTTTCCAAAAAACCATGTTACTCTGCCAGCGCCGTTTGGACCGCTGTCGGCGAGTTCATACTTGCTACTTAGGCAGAACATTGTCTTGGGGGTTATTTCTGGGGTTTGGTCCGCTCACTTTCTTTCGCCAGCTCGTTGATAAACAACCATGCTTCTTGCCTGTGAGCCAAATCCCATCTTGAACAGTAATCCACTAAAGATCTTGTTTCTTGGCGTTTTTGAGACAGACAGGCTCCTCTGGCTGCAAATCATCTCAGGCTCATTTTTTTTCCAGAAGCAATATAGACTATTGCTTCTCCAACATAGGCGGTGTGATCAGCAATCCTTTCAAGAAAACGCGACACCAGAAGGTCGCAAAGAACGCATTTCTTTCGGGCACGCGTCTTGGCAAGATGGTCGAGACAGGCAAAGTAGAGCTCGTCTGCTTCTTTTTCGTTGTTTTCTATGGTCTTAGCCAATTCCGGATTGTGCTCCCTCAGAGACCTTACACTGGTACTAACCATTTCCGACACTTTTTTGATAAGGCTCATTACGGGTTTCGAAGAGACAGAGCACCTTTCCAATCCCGCAACTCTCTTGTGTGTGAAAGAAATGTCCCAAGCGTACCTGCCATATCGCTCAAAGTCATAGGCTATTTTCATGTATGAGTTGATGATTCTGAGGTCTGACGCTACTGGTTGGTATTTTGCTATTAATTCGAAAGCCTTGTTCTCTACCTCTAAGCTCATGGCTGACAGAACGTCAGAGATTTCGCGTTCCACTTCGGTTGTGTCTTTCCCCTCCACATAACCCCTGATCGACATGTCTACTGCTTCTTCAGCCACTTCACCCATTTTATAGACCATGGTGGTTAACTGCTCTAAACCTACGTCCAATAATCTGTGCATATATCTCACCTAGCCAAATTTTCCAGTTATGTATTTTTCCGTTAACTCATTTTGTGGATTTTCAAAAATGCTTCCTGTGGGACCAAACTCAACAAACTTTCCTAGAAACAGAAAAGCAGTGAAGTCTGACACCCGTGCTGCCTGTTGCATATTGTGGGTCACAATTACAACGGTGTAGTTTTCCCTAAGCGACACTATCAGCTCTTCGATCCTAGCTGTAGCAATTGGATCGAGCGCAGAACATGGTTCATCCATAAGAATTACCTCAGGCTGCAAAGCAATAGCACGTGCAATACATAGGCGTTGTTGTTGACCACCTGAAATGCTTGTTCCAGGTTTCTTGAGGTCATCCTTAACCTCGTCCCACAAGGTTGCTCGCTCAAGGCTTTTCCTCACGATGACGTCTAGATCTTGATCTTTCTTTTTGCCTGTGAGTTTCAATCCCGCTGCGACGTTGTCGTAGATAGACATTGTAGGGAAAGGATTGGGTTTCTGAAAGACCATACCCACTCGGCGTCGCACCATAACAGGATCCACTTCAGGAGAGTAAATGTTCTTCCCATCGAGAAGAACCTGACCGCTCATCTTGGCACCTGGAACCAGCTCATGCATTCTGTTCAGAGTGCGAAGCAAAGTGGATTTTCCACAACCTGAGGGACCAATGACAGCAGTAACTGCGTTAGCCTTGAACGTGATATTGATCTCGTCTAAGGCTTGTTTCGACCCAAACCAAGCACTCAGATTCACACTTTGCATCTTAGTGTTTTCCATTTTCTATCTACCTTCTTAGCTGACCTCTGCTTGCTGCCCTTACGCCTATGTTGAGCGATAGAACTATTAGAATCAAAATCAAAGCGGCGCCCCATGCTTGTGCCTGCACCTCTGGGGATGGCTGGCGGGAATTCAGGAAAATCCGCAATGGAAGAGCATCCATAGGCTGATTGAGACCTTGGAAGAAGTAGGTGTTCCCCAATATTGTGAGCAGTATGGGCGCTGTTTCTCCTGCTATTCGCGCTATTGCGAGAAGCATTCCTGTGACCAGCCCTCTTCGTGCTGCAGGCAATACAACTCTTAGTGTAGTTTTCCATTTATGTACCCCTAGTGCCAGCGAGGCTTCCCGAACAGAGGTGGGTACAAGTTTCAGAGACTCTTCAGTAGTTCTTGTAACAATAGGGATGAGTATGAAAGAGAGAGCTATGGCCCCTGCAAACGGCGAAAAGCTACCTATTAGAAGAACAACTACTACGCTGAAAGCTGTTATCCCAACGACTATGGAAGGAAATTCGGTCAGTATATCGTTTATTGTGCGCATGGTCGATGCATACTTGTTGTTTCCAAACTCAGCTAAATAAACACCGGAAAGCACTCCGATAGGAACTCCGATAAGGCAGGTCAAACCTATTAAGATCAACGTCCCCTGTATTGAAGGACCGATGCCTCCTTGTAAGCCATTGGCTGTAAGAAAATGAAGACTTATTTGTGGAGAACCCCTGGTGAAAACTTCTAAAAGTATGCTTGCCAACGGTATGACTGCGATGACCACACACAGTAAACACAAAAAATAAGAGAGACGGTTCTTGAACTTTCTGAGGCGATAACTGGCCAGCACTATTCTACTGCGCCCCCTTTTATTTTCAAAATTCGAGTGACCATGATATGGGCAGCGGCGTTTACGAGCAGGCTTAACAATAGCAGAACTAGACCTGCACCAATGTACGCAGATTTCTCTAGCGGTGTAGGGGCTTCCAGAAAACCGTTAGCTATGAGTGAGGGCAATGTCTGCCCAGGTCTGAAAAGTGAAGTGGGCATTGCGTTTGGACCGATAGCGTTTCCAATTACCATAGTAACTGCCATTGTTTCGCCAATCGCCCTGCCAAAACCTAGAACAACTGCACCAAAAATTCCTGAACGCCCATAATTGAGAACCCAATGCCGAATTACTTCCCACTTTGTTGCACCAACGCTATAAGCACCCTCGCGGATAGAATCAGGAACCGCACTAATCACTTCTCGTGACACGGAGGCTACTGTCGGAATTATCATTATAGCCAAGATTACTCCTGCGGTGAATAAATCAAGACCAAAAGGGGTCCCGCTGAAGAGCGGGATCCAGCCCAAATTAGTGCTTAATGGAAGCTCAATGTAGTTGAGTATCCAGAAACGAAGGACGAAAAGCCCCCAGAGCCCATATATGACGCTTGGGACTGCGGCGAGCAATTCAACTAGGTACGAGATTGGCACCCGAACTGATTTTGGCGCCATCTCAGCAAGGAAAATGGCAATACCTATGCTCAATGGCACACCTATCACGAGTGCTATGCCAGAAGTGACTATCGTTCCCAGTACATATGGAAGTACTCCGAATGTTTCTCTTCCTTCAACAGGATTCCAGTTCACTCCGGTTAAGAAATCTAGTCCGTAATGGTGAAAGACCGTAGTTGACCCACTTAATAGGACGTAGCCGGATAGGAACAGGATGATAGCGGCGAAGGCTACGACTATTGCAGCAGCATTCTTGAATATCAGATCTCCTGTTATCCTCAACCTCATTGCGTAGCTATCCAGCTTCAGGATAATCCAAGCAATTTGAAAAAATGTTTTGTGGAATAGATATGCTTTTGTATTGCCAGATTTCAGTTTGCTTTCACTGCTTGACCGTTGAATGTTATTGACCTTAGCGTTGCTGCGTTGATTTGGACTAGGTTAGACGGAAGAGGTGCATAGTGGAGGTCCGCTGCGAGTTTCTGACCATCGTGTACGACATACCAAATGTAGTCCACAAGTTGGCGTGCTTTGTCCAGAGTCATTCCTGGGATGACATTGAGTTCTTGGTACAGAAGAATATACGTTGGTGTGACTATTGGGTAAGCTTGGTCGCCAGGAGCATTAAGAATGCTGACTCCTGCCCAGTCGTCTTTGCCCGTGGGTAGACCACTTGTTGGAATTGACTGCGCGGCTGCTGTCGTGGAGTCCAATGATGGCATAATGAAGTTGCCTGCGGCGTTTTGAATGGTTGCTGTATGCAGATTGTTTTTGAGTGCATGAGCTAGTTCAACGTATCCGATTGCATAGGTAGTTTGGCTAACCGTGGCTGCTACGTTTGAATTCCCACTTGCGCCTATTGTCGTACCAGGCCATTGTACCGCTGTACCACTTCCGACGGCACTGTTCCAAGCGGGGCTTACTGCATTTAAGTATTTGGTGAACCAATTGGTTGTGCCAGAACTATCGGATCTGCGGACTTTGACTATTGGTTGGTTGGGAAGGCTGAGGCTAGGGTTTAGAGATGCTATTGCTGGGTCGTTCCAGTTTTTTATTGTTTCCAAGTATATGTCCGCAATGACTGTGCCTGTTAACCGAAGACCTGTACTGACTCCGGGAACGTTGTATGTGATTACGATTGCGCCGATCGTTTCCGGAATGTGAAGAGAATTCGGTGCTGCTGCTCTTTGTGATGCAGTTAAGGCTGCGTCGGTACATGCGAAATCCACCGTCTTGCTTGTGAATGAAGATATACCTGATCCGCTTCCGACTCCTTGGTAGTTGATTTGGACGTTTGACCTGATTTGTGTTGTGTAGTAGGCTATTGTGGCGTCGATGAAGGGTTGTGGGAACGTGGCGCCTGCTCCATTTAGTGTTGCTGGACGGGGGGTATGAGTTTGGCTTGGTGATTCAGTGGTTGACATTGAAGTAAAAGCGAAAGAACCGACGATTATGATTGCTATTGCAATGAGTGCTATCGCAATTGTGTATGTTGTTTTCATTCTTTTTTCCTCTTTTCGAGCTAATGCGGCGAGTTTGCTATATACGTATTCCCCATAGAATCCATAGATTATATAGCCGAGATAGATATTCTTCTGGTTAACCTACCCCAGGGAAGAAGACCATGTTCAAGCGAGGAAAGTGACCACGACTTGACCAGATTTTCTGATAATGCCCTCTTTTGAGAGTCGTCTTTGGGATCTCCAGAAAAAAAGAGCAAAGGGATGTCCTACCAGACGTTCACCCAACATTAGCGAAAGCTGTTAACGCCAGACAGCTATCCTCAGGAAGCCATGAGACAGAGCCAACATCTGGTTTTCAAGTTCGTTACTAATGTCAACTCGACTGATTCTCACCCTTGCGGTCCATCTGCTCAGGCAAACTAACCTATCCAAAAAGAGGAGTGAAGCTAATGCAGCAATCGCGCAAGACGAGAAATCGACCATAGGCTTCTTAGAATAAAGCCTTTGCCGTCACACTGGCTATATAGGCGGAGAACCTATTATTAGCCTCAATTCACTGTTATGATGGTTATTCAGATTGGATTCAAGAACCTCGGAAGAAATAAGAAGACTGCAGTTCACTGGCGGCTCGACCTACATAATCTCTTTGCCAAAAAAGTGGGTAGACAAAAATCAACTTGCGAAAGGAAGCAAAATTTGGGTGCGTGAAGAGGATAGCGGTTTCCTATCAATCGTGCCAACCGAGGCTGCGGTGCAGCAGAAGAAAGACGAAGCAACAATGAAGGTTGGAAGCCGCGACAATTCAGAAATGGTAATACGAAAAGTTGTGTCTGCCTATTTAGCAGGCTACAACCTTGTACGCGTTAAGTCTGAAGGACAAAAACAGCTATCCCCCAAGCAGCGCCTCGAAGTGAAAAATTTCTCCCGAAATATGCTTGTTGGCACGGAGATCGTAACTGACACACCTGAAGAATTGGCTCTGCAAGTTCTGTTGAGTTACCCTGAACTCTCAGTTCAAAGCGCACTAAGGAGAATGTGCATAATAACAGCCTCAATGCATCGAGATGCAATGATCGCGCTCAAAGAGCTTAACAGCCAACAGGCTAAGGAAGTGGCGACAACTGATAATGAAGTCGACAGATTCAACCTCTACATAGTCAGACAGCTTAAGACCGCTGTTCAGAACCCTAGGATTACCAAGGAAATTGGTCTGCGAAACGCTAGAGATTGCCTGGGCTATCGTCTTGTCACAAAAGCTGTCGAAAGAACAGCAGATCACGCAGTTAGCATAGTGGATAACGTTTTGCAACTGGGAGGAAGACTGGACACTGAAAAGATTGGGAAACTTGATGAGATGAGCAGAATAGCGATTTCTATGTTTGAAAATGCGATAGAAGCCCTGTTTAGGCAAGACTATTCTCTAGCAGAAAGCGTAATTGAAAGAAAAGACGAAGTAATATCACTTGAGAAAAAAGCGGTTGTTTTTTCCCAAAAGACAGAAGGAGATGCACCATATTTGCGACTGATAATTGAGAGTATCCGCAGGACAGCGGAATATGCAAGCGATATTGCTGAAATAGTGCTTAACCTCACCGTTGAATCTATATTATCCTGAAGCCCCGCGACCCCTTATGTTAGGAGCTAGCCAACATTGGTTTCCCTTGCCAATATTGGTTCCATGTACTTCAAGGTACATGAGGTCAATTTGAACGCTGCTGACGCGTGATCTTCAGCTCTCTAATGGAAACCACCCTTGACGCGCTGTGTCTGCACTAATGGATACAAGGTGATGCGGATGGTGCTCATGAGACGATTATGATCTTGTTGGACTTCACAGTTTGAAATGCTGCTGCAGACATAGGTTCACCTGTATCGGAAAAAGTCTGCGTTTACACGATGACTGGAAGTTGCTTTGCCCATAGCCCCGCAACGACAACTTCAAGCCTGTGAAGGCTTAAGAGTAACATATCCAAGATGCAGTTTCTCAGCGAAAGATACCACCAACAAAAACAAGGTGTAGAAGAGATCCACCTTTTGCACCGAACAGACCCCGCAAGAAGGTTCTGACGCTGTAGAATGTAAGTGTAATCTGATAGGGATAAGTAATAATAATTCACAATTGCTCTAGGTCAACATTTCGCTGGCAGGTTGGACCCGAAATGCCCAAGAAAGATGTTGAAGGCAGAGACATATTTGGCTTATTGTCTGATAGCGGAGAAAAGGCGGAAAAAACGGAACTCAGAGAAGAGCTTCTTGGACCTACGGGAGTCAAAGAGTTTTTCCTTGATGGAAAGATCAGCATAGACAAACGAACATGCCAAGGACTAGAATGTGAGCTATGCATCAAAGCCTGCCCGACCAACGCCCTCTATTGGAAAAAGGGGGAAGTGGGAATTATCAACGATCTATGCGTTTACTGTAGTGCTTGTGTGCTATCTTGCATAGTCGATGATTGTATTAAGATTGAACGCAAGAGGGAAAAAGGCAAAGTAGAGAAATTCAGCAAACCCAGAGATGTGCTGAAGCTTCAGAACACAATTAACACACGAAAGCGCTTGGAGCGTGTATGCGAAGTTTTTCTTACTACTGAGGAATATTGTCGTAAGTATTGGCGAAGGAAAAAAGAATAGTGGATATGTCCAGAATAGTTGCTTTGGCTGATCAAAGAGGCCCAAAACACTTCACGCAAAGAACAGAAGGTTAAGAGGCGAGGGCTACGGTCGCCACTTATCTAGTATATACTTCGGTATCTCAGAAGAGTCACGTGGTCCAACGAGGACCTTCCAGCCGCTGAGTTCTTCGATTTCTCCGCTAATGCGTGAGGCTTTCCCCGGGATAATGAGCTTCCTGTGCCTAACCTTGTTCTCGATGCCTGTAGTCTTAAGCGCTTCTGCCACCTTGTCAGCTGTCAGTTTTCTACCTGCAACTCCGCTGTCCACGGCTGCCCCTTCTGTTTCGACAATTATCAAGTACGCATTCATTTTAGAGCTCTCTATGTCTGAGGCGACCGTGTAGTATGTCAAAGCGAAATTCGTTGTGAAGAATACAGGCGAGTTTTCATTCGGGGCTCCGAAAATCTTCAATCCAGGCTCAACTGCAACTGGTTTTCTGGGATCGGTATAAATATTCTGACGCAGCACCGCGTTCGGCAAAAGTGCCCATCCGTCTAGTCCATGCATTATCAAAGCGTCAGCGTAACGGGTGATCAGCATGCCTGCCACGCAAGCCTCGCGCCACTTCACTATTTCGTCAGCAGTCTCGCCCTTGTTAACCCAAGCCACCATTGGAACACCCAACAATGGAAAGCCAGCCAGCGCCTCGCCACCTTTGCAAGCTGCTTTCCTGAGCATAGTGAAGTTGCTAATTGTATCAGGCAAACCGTCATCCATGAAGGTACCTGGGTCTAATACCAAGTCTTCGACACCATAGGCTATCAGTGTCTTAGCCAAAGAGACTAGAAGGGTGAGATCATTTGGTGCAGAAACAACCACAGGGCAATCATACATAAGAGCAAGCTCTGCAACATCTTTCCAGTTTTCAGTCGTTGCAGCATACAATAATGGCTTTGCTTTTGGCGCAGCCATCAATCCTGCCTCCAGAACATTTACATTCATTGAACATAGAATGAGTGGCAACTTGGTGTTTTCCGCGACTGTTTTAACGACCGTTTTGAACTTCTCAGTGTCATCTGAAGTCGAACGGATGGCAATCATGTCAAGCTTCAGCGTATATCCAATGTATTCATAGCTGAACTGCTCTGTTTTGTTTATGCGCCCCAATATTTCTGATTCAGACATTTCATCTGTTATGTCTATGGCTATGGCTGTTGGGTTGGGGTAGGTAAATTCGTGACGGTACATGACTAGCTTGCCGCCAAGTTTGACCGCCTTATCGTCAACTCCAACTGTGACTTCCCTTACTGGCGGTTTTAGCAATTCATCTATCTGCAGGTATGCCTTCTCATTTTCTTTCTTCAGCAGAGGTGTGCATTTGTCTAATGAGATTTCGCGGTTTACGAGTTTCGTGGCAAAAGCCATGCAGTTCTCCAGACCGCATTCTCTGCAGTTGGTTTTTGGAAGAAGCTTGTATATGTCAATTGGGCTTAGTTCTTTTACTCCGCCTTTGCCTTTTGCTCTCTCACTCAATCCATTCACGACTCCACAATGTCATGACTTCAGAGAAGTCCATTTGGAGAATTTAGCCACGTCAGCTTTCTTCTCACCCACCAGCTTGGCAGTAATATCTTTTAGCGTCTTCACTGCGGCAGGATGCATCATCATGAAAAGATCAACCCCGGCAAGCAGAAGTGTCAGCGCTGTCGTGACTTCCCACAACGGACCCCTGAGTTCACGAGGTTCCCATTCATCAGGCATTTTCAGCCAAGCTTCCCTTGCAGCCCAAGCGTTTGTGGTCCCAGACGACATAGGATGAGCAAGCTCAACATCACCCATCAAACCAGCAAGCCTTGCACGCTCCATGTTAGTAAACGCGTAGTCCAAGCCGTAACCCAAAGCAGCCGTAGTCAAATCCATAACAATGTCTTCTTTGCCCAGAAAATCATACAATCTGCGATTAAGCTCACGCGCCAAGTTCAAATCCATAGGCGTAAAAGACAACGCCACATGCCCATTCTTCTTAACAAACTTTGCGCAACGCTCAACATCCATATCCCGCGTGATGGAGCTTATCAGGAAACGCTCACCAACAAAAGTCTCAGTGATTTCCGCGAAGACATCCGCGTCCTTAACAGGGTCACCGCAGCCGCCAATCACCAACGGCACATCAACAGCCTGCGCAACTTCTTCCACTGTTTTAACCGCAGCCTTCGGTCCAGCATCCTTCAACAACGGGTCTATGCTGATAAGGTGAACCGTAACCATGTCAGCGCCGAACTTTTCAACCGCCAGCTTAGCCCAAGCTGCAGGGTCGCCAACAACGTCTTTCACGTGCATCTTCACAGCCTTGGACAAGGGAACCTCCATGTCGAAAACGTCAAGCGTCACCACGGGCGGATGCAATATCGGACGCTCAAACGTGTAAAATGCAGGCGCAGTCTCGCCGCCGATGATAAGTGATTTTCCGCGTGTTCCACCTTCGCCTTTAGTGGCGCCAAGTTTGACTTCGACAATCTTGCCCGGATACGTCTCTATCGGGGGCGCGAACTGGACAGGGATTAACTCCGCAGGTTTAGCCTTCAGCGGAGGAGCCACCTTCGGCTTAGGCATAACTTGCCTTGCTATGGCGCCAGCCTCCAGCCATAACTCTAGGTTGCCTACTTCCATCTCGAAGTCTTCCAGTTCAATCTCCTGAAATTTCGCCAGAAGCTCAAGCAAATCAGGGCTAAGGGTTAGTCCGAGATCTTCATCTTTTTTCTTTTTGTCAGCCAACAGGCTCACCTTTGATTAGCTTTTTTTCTCGTTTTTCATCGAGCGAATTATGACTTTCTCAGCGTATATCTTCGCATCTTTCAGAATTATCTTGAAGCCACCAGCCATAATTGGTAAAGTTGCCGCTGTCGCTACTGGCATCATTGCGCCTTCTTCCTCTTTTGCTTCTGCAGGTGCAGCTTCTTCAACCGCCGCCACTTCTTCCTTCCATTTCGCTACAACTGGATGCCCCTTCTCTTTCAGGAAAGCTTTAAGAGCGTCAATGTTCGGCGCGTTCTCTTCGGTAGCTATCTTGTCCACAAGGTCTGCTGGAATAAAGTCTTTTACTCGTTCTTTGACTTCTTTAGGCAACCAAACTACGCGGTTCCAGCCGTCGTCAGCTGCAAGGAACTTCTTCGAGCGCATATACTCTATGGACATGCCGTGGAAACCGTCTATTTGTCTTCCGCCCGCTGTGGAGTCAGCCAGAGTTGAGAACGGCAGACCGTTTACAGTTACGCCTTTGAAGCTTCTGTTGACCACGCCGAAACCGTCAACTTCAGGAATGTAGAAAGCCACAGCCTCGAAGCAACCGCATGAAGTGTGCGGGTGATCAAACGCCGTGTAGAGCCAAACTTGATTTACCTCGCCCAGCGTCCTCTTTTTGACCGCCTCGTTCACGCCTGAGAATTCGCCTTTTTCAGCATTTACCAGCTCGCCTCTTTCAATAGCGAAAACTGGTCCCTTCGGGTCGATGCTCGCGGATGCGTGACCGTCAAACCAGCTTATGGCACCGCAGTTGGAGTAGCGTTGCGGAGTGATAACGCACACATGGCTTGGAGCGAATGATTGGCATAGAACACAGCCGTAGAACTTGTCAACTTCCGCGTCTTTCAATCCTCTGGCTTTGGCGTCTCGGGCTTCGTATTCCTGCAGTGCAACAGGGTACATTTCTTGGACTTTTGCTGGGTCGGTAATGAAGGTTATTTGCACTTTCTCGATTATTGGCAGTTCGCTTTTGAATAGCCTGTACAGGACTTTGCCGATGTGCTCGAAGCTGTTTAAGCCTTTCTGGAATGATTTTTTGCCTATGCGTATCCAGATGTCGTAGCGCTGGTTGAGGTGCATTAAGCCTTCGATGTAGTTCATGTAGCCGTGGATGCGTCTTTCGATGACACCTTCAAGGCCTTGGTCAAGGGTTGCGCCTGCCGCTTCAACAAGAATGCCAAGCGGGTGTGCAGAACCTTCTTTTAGGTCTTTTATGTCGGGGTCGATGATGGTTATTTTTCCGTCTTCGACGTCGTTCATGGGTCGAACTTTGGCGAGTTCAAATTTTTCTTTGACTGTTGGACCGCCAAGTTCTATTTGCATGTCGTTTCTTCGGATACGTTCGCCTTCGTATATTATGCCTACTTCTACAGGGATATCTTTAAACATGGACATTTTTAGTTTCCTCCATCTTGTTCTAGTTTTGATATCATTATTGTAATGGTGTCCACCCAATCTTTTACCCTTAGGCTAGGTAGAGACCATGTTGCATGCTGATTATACATATTATCTAAGTTTACAGTTTTAAGTCTAGGTGCAAAATTTTTGAGACCTGAAAGAACCTCAACAGCGTTAACCATAGGGACACCTATGAAAAGCACCATGTCATGTGGACCTTGGGAGTCGATCCCCATCCATTCTGGATCAACTAGCCTGCATCCAATCTCTGTTATTGACATAGCTCCAGCTGGTGTGTAATTCCGCTTCAGGAATTCATTGACTGTTTGTCCTGTCGCAACAATAGGAATCGAAGTGGTACGTGCAAATTCAGCAAATTGGATAATATATTCGATGAGGTTTACCCCTTCATACTCAGTTAAAGCCGCATTTGAACCAACTATTATCAATGGGCGAATAGCTTCCTTAATTAGGTCAGCAGCCACATCTGCATTAGCTATTGTCAAAGCTTTCTTTGTACCAGAAACCTCAGCTAGAGCCCATGGTCGCTTTATCCATCTGCTATCTTCAGGAAGACTATCAGGAATTGCTTCACCGGATAACTTCTGCACTGCACCGTATTCAGGAGGACAAACATCAAAGCAAGTTCCGCATTTAGCACATTTATTTTGATCAGTTACGTGGATTTTATCAATTGCACCAGTTATGGCATGCTCGGAACAGCTCATAGCACAATATTGGCACCCTGTGCATTTTTCGGCGTTGATATGATAAGTGAGCAGTTGCTTACATACTAACGAAGGACAGCTCTTTTGTTCTATATGAGCCAAATACTCATCTTTGAAGTGACGGATAGTAGTCAACATTGGATTTGCTGCCGTTTGACCCAACGCGCAAAGAGATGAAGCACTCATTAATTCAGCAATATTATGAAGCGCCTGAAAATCATCAAGAGTTCCATTGCCATTAACGATGTCGTCTAGTATTTTACGAGCCTGTTTTAAACCTTCACGGCATGGAACACATTGACCGCAGGATTCGTCGCAAAGAAAGTTTATGAAATATCTAGCAACGTCAACCATGCATGTGTCTGAATCCATCACTATCATGCCGCCCGATCCCATCATGGAACCTAGCTTAGTCAACTCATCGAAATCAACTGGATAGTCTATATATTGCTTTGGAATAACTCCACCTGATGGACCGCCTGTTTGGACAGCTTTGAATTTCTTGCCGTTTCGGATTCCGCCACCAATATTAAAGATAATCTCTCTTAGCGTAATTCCTAATGGAACTTCCACTAGACCAGTATTGTTTACCTTGCCAGCTAAAGCGAATATTTTTGTGCCCTTGCTACCTTCACTGCCGATGGCTTGGAACCATTCGGCACCATTGTTTATAATTAATGGAACATTGGCATATGTTTCAACATTGTTTAAAACGCTTGGTTTTTCATAGAGACCTCTGTCGGAGGTATGGACATATTTGGGGCGTGGTTCTCCCACTCTACCCTCTATTGCATTCATTAATGCGGTGGATTCGCCTGAAACAAAAGCGCCGGCGCCTTTATGGATTGATACTTTGAATGAGAAATTTGAGCCTAGTATACTGTTACCAAGTAAACCATATTTTTCGGCAGCATCGATTGCTATTTTCATGCTTTCTGCGGCAAATGGGTATTCTTGACGGACATATACAAAGCCTTCGCTTGCACCCACGGCGTATGCCGCCAAAAGTAAGCCTTCAAGAATACAATGAGGATTTCCTTCCATTAGAGCGCGGTTCATGAAAGCGCCTGGGTCACCTTCATCGCAGTTGACTATAACATACTTTGGATCTCCATGTGCCTTTTGTGCAGATTCCCATTTGCGCCCAGTTGGAAAACCTCCTCCGCCTCGTCCTCTAAGCTTTGATTTCTTTACTTCATCAAGAACTCCTTTAGGAGTCATCTTTGATAAAGCCTTTGATAAAGCAGAGTAACCGCCTAATGCGATGTAATCATCAATTTTTTTCCAGTCCACTTTAAAGTTATTTGCTAATAGCAGCATGTTTTGGTGCTTATAGAAAGGAATTTCAGACAGAGTTTTTGCTGTTTTGCCTGTTATGGGGTTTTTGTATAATAGCCTATGGACTATCTCGTTTTTTATTAAAGTCTGAGATATAATTAAAGGCACATCAATAGGTCTTACTTTAAAGTAATAGATTTCCTGTGGGAAGATAACAACAATTGGGCCTTGTTCGCAAAAACCTAAGCAACCTGTCTCTCGTATATCGACTTTACCAGCTAAACCTTGTATTTTGATCTCTTCTTTGAATGTTGCTAATACTTCCTTTGCGTCATAAGCTTCGCAACCGGCTCCTATACACAGCGCGACAGTTAATTTGCTTGGATCTTTACTGGAGAGTATTTTTTTTCTAAGTTTTTCCAATTCAGAGGGGGAATTTATTTTTTGCATTATTGTTTCCTCTTGCTTATGATTACATTTTCTAGTTGCTTTGGCGTGGCTGTTCCATAGTATTTAGCATTAATCTCTACAACTGGACCTAATGCACAGCAACCCAAGCAATTCACTGTTTCTAGAGTAAATTTCAAGTCGTTTGAAGTCTCTCCGACTTTTATGCCAATTGCGCGTTCTGCAGCATCTAAGACTCTTTTTGCGCCTCGTATATAACAGGCAGTCCCAGCACATACCCTGACTAAATACTTGCCTCTTGGTTTAAGGCTTAGAGCCGTGTAGAAAGTTGCAACTCTGTAAATGTCACTCAGTGGAATACCTAAGCGTTCGTTTATTCTATTTACGGCTTCTTTAGGTATCCAGTTTAGTTCACTTTGTATATCAAGAAGGAGTTGAATAAGCACTCCTTCTTTCCCCATGTGTTTGTCTATAACATTATCTATCTTTTCTATGGACATTTATTCCACCTTTTTTCCTCTTTGCTCCATTATTTCTTGCAAAATTGGTGTAATGTTGTCCTTGGCGCGCTTTTTCTTATTTTCCGATTGAGTAGAGACTTCCTCTTTCTGAATCTTGCCTTTAGTTAACTCAAGCTTTTTAAGAAGAGACAGACCCTTCGTAGTCCGCACAATTACAGTAGAGAAACCTTCTGCACTTCCTTCGGAACCAACCGCTAAGTCAGCGAATGCTGCAGGGAAATCGTTGCAATACAGGCACCCGTTTTCAACGGCGTTGTCTAGTTGATTTATCTCGCAAGAGAAAGTTTTGTCAGCCGCTTTTATTACAAACGTGCCACCGACAACCTTTGCTTCTTCAGCTTTGTCTATGTTAAGCCCAAAAAGTGTTTCAACCTCTTTCTTGAGCTTGGAATTATTGAAGGAGTGCCTACAGAATATGCCGATGGATGTTATGTCTAGGTCTGGCATTTCCTGCTGGAGTGTTTGCTGCATTTTTCTTACAGCACGAACTTGACATGGTAAACCAACAAAGGCAATTTTCCGCTTCCCTTGCTCGATAGCTTCCAATAGTTTTGTCATAAGTTTTATTCTAAGTGGTGGGGCTTCCTTTGATTTCTCTATAGCTTCGATGGTTTCTGCAATTGTAGCTTCAGCATTGTATTGGTTTCCTAGTTGAGCAAAAACCGCTGTATCAAATAAACCATCCTTTAATCCTGCGGCAAGTAATTCTTTGATGAAATTACGTTGACCACCACTTGTGGCTACGGAGAAAATATCAGTATGAACGCCGAAGATTTCATCGCGGGTACCTTTCAATGGAGACATTGTTGCATATGTGTGAATTCTAATTTTCTTTGAACCTGTGGGACAAACTATTGCACAAACGCCACACCCAATGCAGTCATCTGAAAATTTATTGTACGGAGCAGTGATTTCCCGTTCAACGCCTCTCTTCGCAAAGTTTATGGCAGAAACACCTACCAGTTCTTTGCATACTCGAACACATAAGCCACAAAGAACGCAATCCTCATCTGGGTTTGATTCCCAAAAACCATGTGCTTGTATACCGTATGCTTGACCCAAGTTCTTTAGTTTAACTGATTTAGGGCACCGCGCCATAAGCAAGCTTAGGATTCCTTTGCGGATTTTAATAACAGCGTCATTTTTTGTTTCAACAACTATGCCTTCTTCGATTGGGTAATTGCATGAGGTAACAATTCGTTTTTTGCCCCATTTATTAGTGACCTCAACTGAGCATAATCGACATGCCCCATATGGTGAGAGAGCCTTGTTATGGCATAGTGTGGGGATTTCTATGCCTAACTTCCGTGTCAGAGTTAAGAGGGGGAGACCTTCTTGGGCTTTTACTTGTTTTCCATCAATTGTTATGGTCACTTCTTTATTGTGTTGTTCCATTGTTCTCACCTACTCTTTCATCGTCCTTACCATTCTTGGAAGCAGTGTAGGATCTGGAATTACTCCTTCTTTCCAGTTGTTTTCATCCAAGATTTTGGTGATTTCATCTTTCATAGTAAACGGAATATCCGAGGTTGTCCGAATATACTTGTGCAGGTCCTGAGGCATGGAGCCATACAAGCGTTTATGCAAGTCTATATAATGCGAGAGTTTTCCAGCTCGTCCTTTCCAAGTGTCATTCGGGCGCAATGTTAGTTTAGCTATAGCGACAATTGCTTCTTCTTTGGTTTCAACGGTTTGGAACAAGTGCTCTGGCGCAGGTCCAACGTAGACTTTTTCGCCTGAACGCGCATCTAGTGTATACCAGTTTTCTTCTTTGTCAGACCTGCCTAGCAGCATACGCCGGTATTTGCTGCCATTTGGTCCAACAAGTACAGGTATTCCTAATCGCCAAAATCCTGCTGCAATAGCGGATGCTTTCTGCGAGTATGCACCCCAAGCTAAACCGACTGCTCCTACACGGTTGTAGATGTAATCAGCGATTTCCTCGTAATTACCTCTTAACGGCCGTTTTGCGAATATGTTAGCAACTTTTATGGCTGCACCAGCTATGTGGGAGTTAGCGATACACGAACCGACGTTAACCACACCACCAGCTGCGAATTCACCCGGGAACTCTTCGTAGATTGTCTTACCCTCTTCATTTCTGTAGGAGCCTGCTGACATGGCTGCGCATCCCGAAGTGACAACGATAAATCGTCTGCTAGCGAATTCACGTAGTATGTCGTAAACGTCTTTACCGCTTTTTGGATAGTTGTCACAGCCTACAGCTGCAAGGAGACCGGGTATTTCGCCTAAAACCATCGGGCTTCCAACGTTTCGGATTTCAACATCTTGAATTGCACCTCTTCCTGCCCTGCAAAGATTATTCTCTGCAGCCATGTATTTCTCCCCTGCCTTCACAATAAAGCTGTGTAACGTGAGTTTAACAGGACATATCTCTTCGCATTTTCCACACCCTATACAATATTCATATATGTCAGCGAGTTCAGCAAGGTTACCTTCAGCCGCCACTTTGAGAGCGTGAGGGAGTTTTAGGTCTTTGGGACAGGCTCGTTGGCATAAGTCGCATTGTCTGCATGTTGACGATAACTGAACAATATTGTCCGCTGAGGGCAAAGAATTGAACTTTTTACGGATCGGCGCAATTTGTTGAGCCACTTTAACTGCAACTTCACCAACTTTTTCTGGGTCAAGAATCAAAACACCAGACACTTTACCACTTAATAGGTCACTTACGATTTCTTCGACAGAGTCATTTGTGCGGTTCTTTAAGCCTAAACAGTTCTTTTCAGAGGCGGCAATTACAGGAGCCCTTACACGTTCCGCATCTAGAAAAGTGTCCGGTCTAACGCACTGTTCATCTAGGACAACTACGTCTGCTAGTCCGCTTCGTACAAAACGCAGTTGCCACGAGATTGGTCCGACAATCTTTCCAGACTTGTAATATCTGGTTATATCGTGCGCAGTACAACATAATCCAACCACTTCAATGTTGTCTTCGATACCGTGGTCTTTCAAGTAATCAATTATCCCGACGGATGGAACAACATTGTGACCTATACACATTATAACGGGTTTTGTTTGGTCCACGGTTCCAATGCCTAACCCAACAAGGGGTGCCTCAGGATCAGCTTTTGGGAAGTTTAGTACGGAAATTTGGGCGATGTCACCGACTTCCATACCGAGGTGGTCAATCATGCCGACGTGGAATGCTTTGGATTCAAAATCGAGATTGTGTCCCTCTTGCCCAGTTTGCGTTACAGCAAGTGCCTGCGTGATTTGTTCTTCAGCATAATCTAATACTTCTTCCAAATCACCTATTGTTTCAGGTTTAATCCCGCAGACTAGACGGGTGATTGGTGCTTCAACTGTGACAGTTAAGCCGCCGACGCCCAGAGGGTATTTACGACCATGTTTTTCAATTAGGTGATGAACCATGTG
>CAZQCX010000008.1:0-39783 GCA_964591705.1 uncultured Candidatus Bathyarchaeia archaeon
AGCCCTTCAGTTTTTTGTGGCCCAAAACTCGGCTAACTTTGCCAGTGCTTCTTCAAACACATGCCTGTCAGGGATCACATCTACCTTCAGTCCCATCTTGACCAAGGTGTTGGCTGTAACCGGACCAATGGCCACAATAGTGGTTTTCTGATTAAAGATGGCGCGTAGCTTATCTGGGGCAGCTTGTTTGCCGAGCATTTGGAAAAGGTTCCGCACACACATTGAGCTGCCAAAGACGACAGCGTCAATTCTTCCCTCTGCCAATTTCCGGAAGAATTCTTCTGCCACTTGGCTGTCAGCTGGAAGGGCAGATTCATAGACGTAAACCTCCTGGACCGAAGCGCCCATCTTTGTGAGTTGCTCTTTCAATGACGGTGCGGCTGAGGATGTTCGAGGAATGCAGACTGATTTGCCCAAGATGCCATGCTGCTGAAGGGTTTCGACTATACCTTCTGAAGTGTACGTCTGAGGAATCAAATCCACACGAATCTTGCTGACTTCAAGTTCACGGGCGGTTCTTGGACCAACTGCAAGAACAACTGTCCTCGCAAGTCCCCTTCTCAGCTTATTCAGCAGAGTCAAGGTGGCCGCGGCATTTAGCAGTTGTTTGACTCCGTTTGTGCTCATAAGAATGACGTAATCAAACTTCCTTCGCCACAGATCGCCAATGAACTGCTCAATCGAGACTAGGTTAGTTGAGGCTTTGATTTCTATCGTGGGTATGAAATAGGGTTTTCCGCCTCGGCGTCGGATGATTTCAGCTGCCTCTTCATACTGTCCAGCTGGCCGCGTGACTGCAACAGTTTTGCCTTTCAACGTTTCTTCGGTTTGAACCAAGAGAGTTTCCTGCCCAAAGTAACGACCTGCCCAATGACTATGACTGCAGGGGGCTTCACTTTCTGCACCTCGGCGACGTGAGCGATCGTGTTTAGATTGCCTGTTATGATTCTTTGCCTAGATGCAGTGCCTCGCTCTATGATGGCGACAGGACAGTCTGGATTCTTGCCGCCTGCAGCGAGTTTTTCCGCAATGCCTCCTAGCGATTCGACACCCATGAGAATAACGATCGTGTCAACAGAGCAGGCAAGTTTGCCCCACTCTATTATGCGTTCGCCTTCGCCAGCCCTGTGCCCAGTTACAATGGCAACTGACGAAGCGTAGTCTCTATGAGTTAGGGGAATACCTGCGTACATGGGCGCAGCAACTGAAGAAGAGATCCCGGGCACCACTTCGAATTCTATACCATTTTCCACCAGCGCTTCGGCTTCTTCGCCTCCTCTGCCAAAGATGAATGGATCACCGCCTTTCAGCCTCACCACGCTTTTTCCCTCCGAAGCACTTCTAACTAGCAGCCCAGTGATCTTCCCCTGTGGAACAGTATGTTTGCCAGAGCGTTTGCCCACGTAGATTCTCTCAGCAGTCTCAGGTACGAGCTTGAGAACCTCTTTGCTCACCAACCTGTCATAAACTATGACTTGCGCTGTTTTCAAGAGGTCGGCAGCTTTGAGGGTGAGCAGCTGGGGGTCCCCCGGTCCTGCGCCCACCAAAAAGACTTTACCATAGACCATACTTCTCTCTCCATTCCGCCTCAATGGCTTTGGCACCTTTTTCTGCAAGGCACTCTGCCACTCTTTTGCCCAGCGCTTCTGCTTCATCGACTGTTGCTCGAGCCATGGCTTCGATCTTGCTATGTCCATCAAGAGTGAACATGACCCCACGGAGGGTCAGAGTGTCGCCTTGAGCTTTCCCTACAGAGCCTAAGGGTACCCGGCAACCCCCTCCTAAGGCCACCATAAGACTCCGTTCCGCTGTTACTTCCGCTCTGGTTGCCAGGTCATCCATAGGTTGAAGTAACTCGGTGGTCTTTTGGTCGCCTTTCTTCACAACTATGGCGAGTGCTCCCTGTCCCGGTGCAGAAGGGAACTCGTCCAATGAGAACCTTTCTGTTATCTCGTGCGCAAGTTCCATCCTTTCAAGACCTGCTTCCGCCACAATGACGCCCTCCAAATCTCCTTTCTTGACCTTCTTGATTCGTGTATCCACGTTTCCGCGGATTGGTTGCACATTCAAGTCAGGGCGAATGTACTTTATTTGAGCGAGTCTACGTAGACTTCCTGTACCAATGACCGCGCCTTTGCGGAGGTCTTTGAGAAGTGTTTTGTCTCTCGAGATAAGCACATCATGCGGAGATGCCCGCTTTGGAATTGCCGCCACAACAGTTTCAGCAATCCTCTCAGTTGGCACATCTTTGAGGCTGGCTACGGCAAAGTCTGCCATGCCGTTCACGAGTGCTTGGTCGATTTCTCGCTCGAATATACCTTTGCGATCTATACAAAACAGCGGTTTAGTCCTCTCAGCATCACCCAATGTTTTGATGATCTTGAGCTCAAACTCTGCATCCGGTTGCGCTTGCTTCAACTGTGCAAGGAATTTACTGGTTTGTATTAGCGAAAGCTTGCTGCCCCTTGTTGCTACAGTCCACTTCATCGCTAGAACGCCTTAGCTTTGGTTCTTGAGGCTGCATGAAGGGCTTTGTCAAATGCTACCATTGTGACTTCCAAGTCTTCCTCCATGTGTTCAGTGGAGAGGAAACAAGTTTCAAACTGCGATGGTGGTATGAACACACCTTGCCTAAGCAACTCATGGAAGTAAGCCTGAAACCTCGCCGTGTCTGAAGCTTTCGCACTTTCCCAATCGTACACGGGTCTAGATGTAAAGAACACTTGGAACATAGATGCGATGCAATGGACCTGCGTTTCAAGACAGCAGCCTGCAGCAAAATCAACGAGCGCTTTTCTGAGCTTTTCACTGTTCTTCTGAAGTGCTGGATAGATTTCGGCTTGTTTCTGGCTGAGAATGCGGAGTGCTACGTATCCTGCCGAAGCCGAGATAGGGTTGCCGCTGAAAGTTCCTGCCTGGTACACTTTGCCTGAAGGCGATATTTGCTGCATGATTTCTTTTTTACCCCCGAAGGCAGCGATTGGGAAGCCCCCGCCGAGGATTTTGCCCAACGTAGTCATATCAGGTTTTACATTGAAGTATTCTTGGGCACCGCCAAGTGCCAGTCTGAAGCCAGTGATTATTTCATCAAAGATCAATACTATGCCATGGTCATGGGTCATTTTCCTCATTGCGCCAAGGTACTCGTTGTTAGGCAAGATGAGTCCTGCGTTGCCAATGACTGGCTCAACGATAACGGCAGCTATGTTGTCTCCCTCACGGTACACGGCTTCCTCAAGAGACTGCACGTTGTTGTAGGGAAGAACTATCGTATTCTGAGTGGTCTCTTCAGGGATGCCCGCTGAAGTCGGGGTACCGAATGTAGCAGCCCCTGATCCTGCTTTCACCAGTACGCTGTCATGGGAACCATGAAAGCAGCCTTCGAACTTGACGATTTTCTTCCTGCCTGTGAACCCTCGCGCTGCCCTCAAAGCGTGCATGGTGGCTTCGGTGCCCGTGTTTACTAGACGTAACATCTCTACACTCGGAAACAACAGACGGATGAACTCTGCAAATTCCACCTCAAGCTCTGTGGGAGCGCCAAAGAGGGTGCCTTGCCACAGTCGCCCTCCGACCGCACGCAACACATCAGCGTTTGCATGCCCCAGAATAAGCGCTCCGTAAGCCATGCAATAGTCGATGTATGAGTCCCCATCCACACCGAAAACTTTGGAGCCTTTTGCTCTGTTCACGAAGAAGGGATTGGGTTCGAAAGCTCTGACGGGGCTGTCAACTCCGCCGGGCAGGATTTGCTTCGCCCTTTTGAAGAGCTCTTTGGATTTGCTCAATTCTGGTTCAACCATGATTTCACATCTTTCGCGAAATATGTGAGTATAAGGTCGGCGCCTGCACGCTTGATAGCAGTGAGAATTTCAAGCGCCACAGTTTTTTCGTCTATCCACCCATTCTGAGCGGCAGCTTTCACCATGGAATATTCGCCACTTACATTGTACGCAGCGATTGGCAGATTAAATTCTCTCTTCGCGGCGTAGATAAGGTCTAAGTAGGCCAACGCAGGTTTGACCATTAGGATGTCAGCGCCCTCGTTTTCGTCCAGTTTCATCTCCCGCAAAGCCTCACGGATCTGACTGTAGCCTATTTGGTATGTCTTTCGATTTCCGAATTTGGGCGCAGACCCCGCTGCCTCCCTGAAAGGTCCATAAAAACTTGAGCAGAACTTCGCAGAGTAAGCCATGATGGACACTTGCCCATAGCCAGCATCATCCAAACCCTCTCTGATAACTTGCACTTGACCATCCATCATTGCTGAAGGTGCAACAATGTCGGCGCCTGCTTCGGCGTGGCTGATTGCAGTTTTTTCCAGAACCTCTAATGTGGCGTCGTTCAAAACTTCACCTCCCTTTACTATGCCACAGTGCCCGTGGCTAGTGTACTCGCAGAGGCAAACGTCAGTCACAACAACTAACTCGTCTTCGAATTCGGTTTTCAATGTGTGAATCGCCTTTTGAACCACGCCATCCGCAGCAAAAGCTTCCGAACCTGATTCATCTTTCTTTGCGGGTATGCCGAAAAGAATCACCGCTTTCACATCCTGTTCCAAGGCTAGCTTTGCTTCCGCTGCAACTTGACCGAGAGGAAACCGTGAGATTCCAGGCATAGCGGCAATGGGAACTGGTTTCTTGATGTTCTCTTCTACAAAAATAGGGTATATCAGGTTGTTTGGGCGAAGGTTCACTTGATTTAGCATGTCTCGCAGGGCGGCCTTCCGGCGGAGTCTTCTCATTCTGATAGTTGGGAAACTCAAACGCTATCTCCTTTTACTAGGTCAAACTTCACTGACGGTGTTTTCCCATTTGTTTTCTTAGCATCTATATCGCTGAGTATCTGCGCTGCTCTCTCTTGGGCTTTGGGCAACTCCCCAATTTTTAGGAGACGATGCACCGTAGCATCGTTTAGCACCGCATAAAGCAGCTTCCTTCGAGTCTTCTGGTCTGGAACATGCTTTTTGAGGGTTTCTCGGAGATTACTCTGCAGCTGAAGCTGCAGCAAATCTTCAGGCTTAATCAAGTCTTCTATTCGCTGGCGCAGCAACCGTGCCACGGCAGGGCTTTTTCCGCTCGTTGATATGGCTATGCGTAGGTCGCCAATTCTTGTCACAGCAGGCAAAATGAAGTCGCTTATTGAAGGATCATCTGGAGCGTAAACCATGCAGCCCGCAGCCTTGGCGTGCTTTATGAGTTGGGCGTTAACTGTACGGTCGTCGGTTACGGCAACAACAACATCAGGTTTAGGATTGAAACTACCTATGAAAGCTTCTGCATCTTCAACTTTCTCTTTTTGCAGACAAATCTTACCTTGCGTGTGAAGCTTTGTTATTTGACTCGAGAATGCATTGCTGACCACCATGATTCTGGCGCCAGCCTCTACGAAGTCCAACGCTTTCCGTGCTCCTTCGGAACCGCCACCTACTATGACAACGTATTTATCGTTTGATTTGAGGTCTATGAGCATCTCGGTTCCTATCCCCCGTCAGTATCAGGCTTGAAGTCTGCTATAAGTGAATTTTTGAATTTTATCAAGAAAGCGTGATAATCCAGATCTGACACTGATGAAGGCTCAGCCATAGCTGCAATCTTTTCCGTATTCAGAGAGACTTCTGCAGTTTCAAGGGCTTTAGCTCCAAACTCTTCATACTTGATTTCGATTTCAGGGATAACTCCTCGTCCCTCTAGGTTCATGCGGGGAACAATGCCAACCAATTCGACGCCAACGCAAGCAAAAGCTTCTTCTATGGTTTTCTTGACTTCTTGGGTCAAGTAGCTAGTGTGAACCTTGTTCAGGATCACGCCTTTGACTTTTACTCCAAGGTTCTTCAGGAGTCTGATATAGTTGAGCGAACTCACCATAGCGCCTTCGATACCTTCTTTGTCGCTGCCAACCACCACTATGGCTGGGACTCCTAAGGCTGCTCCAACTTCCGCAGTAGAGCAAGGTCTCACTATGTTTTCATTGAGCAAACCGGTAAACGCGCTCATCGCGCCTTCAATGACAACGAAGTCGTAGTCCTTGCCTGCCGCCTTAACCGCATCGGAGACAGATAGCCAACCGCTTTCGCCAATCCTTATGGAAGCATAGGTCCGCATGGGCTCTTTGATCATGTAAAGAGCAGGCACAGTATCTCGGATGTCACCGCCTATTTTGAGGACACCTACTTTGAAGCCACGCTTTTTCAACACGCTCGCTATACCTGTAACAATGAAAGTTTTTCCTGTACCGCTGCCCAAAGCTGTCACTAGCAGAAAACACGGAGTTCCAGCTTTAGGTGTCTTTCTAGTTTGTGATCGAATACCCGTAAGAATACCCACTTCGCGGGAGATTTGTTTTAGCAATCTGGCGTTTGCCGTTCGGATCTCTGCAAGTTCGGCTGAGGTTATGTCGAGTGAGGTGACTATGCTTTTGATGACGAGAGGGTTTCGGTCGATTAGTGCGTGTAGTATTATGCCAACCACATTTCCCTCTTTATTTGTGATACCTGCAACCAGCTCACGTGCATCAGTATGGTAGTTGAGGCGTTTGGTATGAGAGACAAGGATCGGGGTAGCTTCCTTACCGAGGATGATATTGCCATAAGTGTGACAGTGGAAACCCGCGACCTCCTTTCCAATTTCATCGGTGAGGTAGCTTCTGTTCACGACGGTGGCTTTCACTTGGTCGGTGCAAACTAGAGGTGAGAACTCTACATCTAGTAATCCCATTCCTCCCCGCATAATTGGAGTTATGGAAAGCCGTCCGACATCTGTGCCTTTGGACAGAATCTGGAAACCTGAACAGACGCCCAACACAAATTTGCCTTCATCAGCCATTTTCTGCACTTCATTGGCAAGGTTGTCGGTGACCGTCTGCGACTCGACCAAGCTTCCCCCAGGAATGATTATCATATCCAAGACTTTTGAAGCTGGTTTTCCCCCAACACACCCATTTCCCTGCACTATATCTGTAGGAAGATTACCGAAAGTCTCGAAGCAGGGCAATGTTCCAGGCAGATAGGTCAAACCGATTCTATGCCTCAACATTCTTACCAGCGCTTTTAGTTAGTCATTGCGAAGCTCTTATTTAACATGGTCGGTTTATCCATCCAACATATACTCTAGTTTGCATACCGTACCGTACAGCTCCATCAGAGACCTACCAGTTTCAATACAACTGTTACTGACGCCAAAACCGGCAAAACAATAGACGCACCAAACAACAGAGCAGTTAGTTTCATTATTTGCCAAGCTTTAGTGATATTCCCGGGAGATCTATTCTCTCCGTCTCCCAACGTATAGTAACCTTCTTTTTCTAACTGTGTGTTCAGAGCTCCAGCCATGGCCGAGATCGTCCATCCAGCATTTGGACTCTCCGTCTTTTTCTTGTCGCGTACAAGGATCCGCCAAGAATTTCTCCAATCAGCGCCCAACAACGCAGCTGACATAATCATTAGAATCGCAGTCAATCTAGAAGGAATGTAATTAGCCAAAGTATCCATTTTCGCCGAGAACCAGCCGACGTTGACATTCACCGAATCTCTGTACCCCACCATAGAGTCCAAAGTGTTGACGACCCTGAAAGCAAAAGCGCCAGGGACCCCAAACAGCGCAAAGTAGAAAAAAGGCGATGTCACCCCATCGGTAGTGCTTTCCGCAATCGATTCAACCGCCGCAGAAATTATGTGCCGCTCATCCAGCTTGTTTGGGTCACGGCGTACAATAAAATGTAACCATTTCTTGGCTTCATCCAGATGCCTGTTTTTCAGCGCCTTCTCAATTGGGAAAGTGTAGTAGCGCATACCTTTCAGTGCAAAGGTAGTTTTCAGAAACACCGCAGCAAACACTATGTACAAGAGCCATCCCCAAACGGGAATCTGTCTGAGCGCCCACAAACCGACAAAAACCGGCACTCCAAAAAGCGCTGTGACTCCAACGCACAACAAGACCCCATTGGTTTTTTCCCTGCGCGGATTTTGGCTTCTCAATTTTGGCTTCAGATAAGCAATAACGTATCCCATCCATACAGTGGGATGAGCTTTGTCCGGGATCTCTCCAAAAACCATATCAAACGAGAATGCCAACACGAAAATCAAAGTAGAATCCACGAAGAATGAGAAGTCAAACTGGAACATGCTTCATTCCTGAATCCCTCAATCCAAGTTCTTGCTCAAACGCAGCGAGTAACCGCTCATTCTCCCACCGTGTCTTGATCGCAACCCGAATATAATATTCGTCTAGCCCTGCAAATGCGCTGCAGTCCCGAATCAGAATCCCCAGTTTCAACATTTTCTGTTTAAGCTGTGCAGCCGTAAAACCCGAGTCTCTTACGTCGATAAATATGAAGTTCGCATCAGGCGAATAAATCTTGAATCCCTTTATCCCAGATAGTCTCTGCAGCATAAACACTCTCTCTCTTTTGATCAGGAGGAAAGTTTTATTGAGATGGTCTTTGTCACTTAGAGCCGCAATGGCTGCAGCTTGCCCCAAGCAGTTGACATTCCAAGGCATCTTTGAACTGGATAGGATACTGATGATTTCTTCTGATGCAATTCCATATCCTATTCTGAGTCCTGCTAACCCGAAAATCTTCGTGAAAGACCGCAAAACGAAAAGGTTCGGAAAATTCCCAATCCTGCCAATCATAGACAGCTTCTCGTTACCTCCCACAAACTCCAGAAAATCTTCATCTAATAAAACCAAGACATTCTGGTCAAGAGCTTGCTGAGTTATTTCTTCAAGTTTCTCAACCGATTCTAAGATACTTGTGGGATTATTCGGGTTGCAGAAATAGATAATCTTGGTCTTGGCGGACATTCCACGAGCAAAACTTGCCGGTTCAACCCTAAAACTCTTGTTCAGAGGAACATACTTGACTTTTGCGCCGGTCTTACTGGCTGCTTTTTCGTACTCCCCAAACGAAGGTGCAGGGATCAAAACCTCATCACCTTTCTGCAAGAATGTTTCCGCAAACATGTAGATGAGTTCTGTTGAACCGTTACCAACTATTACACAATCTTTGCTTATCCCCAAATAGTGGTTTGCAATGGCTTCCCGAAGCGCACTCGAACATGAATCTGGGTAATTTTGAATCTGCCCAAAACTACCCTTAATTGCCTCAATCACCTTTTCCGATGGACCCAAAGGATTAACATTTGAACTAAAATCCACGATGTCTTCGCACTTAAGACCCGCTTCTTCAGCTGCTTCCAAAACGTCAGCGCCGTGAACACACTGCCTGAAATATCTCAGTTCAGTCTTGGCTAAATCCAATACAGGCTTCACTTGGTGAACACCTCCCAATACTTTCAGCAAAGCCAGCATTGGTTGGAAGCAAAATGGCGTTCTTCCGCGAAGCCTGCACGCGCTTTCCGAACTGCCGGGTTCTCCACTGACAAGCCCGCCCGCTCTTGCACAGCAGTTGATAGTTCCATGAGTGATTCCGCGTAGAGTAGATAATACAACGAGCGGACAAGCCCAACTCTGTAACTTGGTTCTATAGACGTGCCACTCCTTTCCTTATTCTCCGACAAACCTTATATTTAAGGTGGTTGGTTTATCCATCCATGCATGCCTCAGCCAAAAACATCAACATTGTTAACGTGAGGATCACCCATAAGACGGCGCGTGTTCCGTTGTTGGAAGCCGTAGCGTTCAAGGACAAGATGAGCGCACTAAAAGTCGTTCGCTCTTTGGACAATGTTGATGAGTGCGTTCTACTTCAAACCTGCAATCGAATCGAGTTTTATATTGTAAGCGGAGAAGGCGAGAAGGTAGCTAGGAGAGCAAAGGATTTTTTGGCAGAGAGGGCTGGCGCAATGCTTGAAGAAGCTTCCAAAGCCATCGAGTGTTCTTTGAACGGCGATGCCCTCTGCCATACTTTGAGGCTCGCCTCTGGATTAGAGTCGATGGTGATAGGGGAAGATCAGATTCTTAACCAGATTTGGGATGCTTATTTAGAAGCTGAGTCTGCAAACACCGCCGGGGTTATCCTCAAGCATTTGTTCATTAGAGCAACTAGTGTTGGAAGACGCATCAGAAAAGAAACAGGTATCAACAAGGGAGCAGTGTCGATAGGTTCAGCAGCCGTTGAGCTGGCTGAAACGGTGCTAGGCAAACTTGAACAAAAGAAAATTCTAGTGATGGGCGCAGGAGAGATGGGGACCCTTGTAGCAAAGGCATTAGCTAGGCGCTGTCTTAAACCCATTTTCATTGCTAACAGAACATATGACCGAGCGAAAAAATTGGCTGAAGACCTTTCGGGCAAAGCGATAAAGTTTGATAAGCTTGAAGAAAATGTCGCTGACGCAGATGTGGTCATTTGCTCCACAGCTGCACCGCACTACCTGCTAACTAAGGACTTAGTTTCAAAATTTATGAAGCAACGCCAAAACAAGAATGATCTGGTAATAATTGACATTTCAAATCCTCGAAACGTTGAGCAAACAACGCAGGAAGTAGAAAGAGTAAAACTATATGACATGGACGATCTTCAGTTAATAGCCGAAAAAAATAAGCAAAAACGGCAGAAGAGCATAGAAAAGGCTTCCGAAATCATAGAAAAAGAATTACCCTTACTGAATAGAGATGTAAAAATTCAATCTGTTAGAGACATTGTTTCATTACTGTTCTCACGTGCCGAGGAAATACGGCAAAGAGAACTCGGGAAGGCTATTAAAATGATTGGGCATGCCGACGCAAAAGAGAAGAAGATCATAGAAGATTTGACATTTATCCTGCTTAAACAGACTTATGTTCCCATCGTTGAAAACTTGCGGGAAGCCGCTAAGGATGATGACAAGCATCTGATAGAGGTTGCAATCAAACTATTCGGTTTGGAGCCAGCTTAAGCAATGTGAGCGTTTATGAACAAAACAGGCTTAATCATAATTGGACATGGCAGCAAACTTCCACACAACAAGGAAAACCTAGAGAAACTAGCTGACATTTTGCGAAGGCGATCCACATTCAAGACAGTCGAAATATCATTCATGGTGAAAAACAACCCCACAATCCCAGAGGCAATTGAAAACCTAGCCAAAAAAGGTGTGACAAAGATCGTTCTGATTCCTGCTTTCTTAGCGCCAGGCGTGCATACCACGCGCGAAATTCCTGAACTGATAGAGTTGAAGGAAAAAGAGCCCTTGCTTAAAGAACGCGGAATAGAGCTTGTGTACGGTGACCCCTTAGGCGCTGACGAGCGGGTAGCTGAGATAATAGAGGAAAAAGCGTTGAAGGCCCTTGGTCATGAAACAAAGACAATAACCGACCCTCACGCAGTGGCTGCTTCAGAAAAAATTGTTGAGACCAGCATGAGCATCATTAGGCAAGCGCTCGGCGATTCTTTAGAAAACATGCCGCCTAGTCATGTTCCAATAATCGAACGAGTCGTCCATGCAACCGCTGACCCTGAGTTTGCTAAATTGTTAGTCATCAGCGGTAAAGCTGTGGAGACAGGAGTTGCTGCCATCAAGGCTGGCGCGAAGATAGTGACCGATGTGAAAATGGTGAAGGCTGGTATTAACGGAGCAAGGCTGAAACGGTTTGGAGCGAAAATTCTCACGTATGTTGACGATGAACGTGCAGTCAAGTTAGCTAACGGCGAATCGATAACAAGGTCTGCGGCTGGCATGCGCTTAGCAGTAAACGACGGCTTAGATGGTGCCATTGTGCTTATTGGAAACGCTCCAACTGCTGCGTTGGAGTTGGTCGCAGCTGTGAAACATGGATTAGCTAAACCTGCCTTGATTATAGCCGTTCCTGTAGGTTACGTTGGCGCTGCCGAGTCAAAAGATGCTGTGACTGGTTTACCTATACCCTTCATAATTGCCAGAGGGCGCAAAGGCGGAAGCTCAATCGCCGTAGCAGTATTCAACGCGTTGCTTACCATGGCTGAACGAGAAATTAAGCCTAAGCCTTCAAGGAACTAATTAACATGCCACGATTTTTGAAGTACGGCATAACAACGGGCGCGTGCGCCGCCGCCGCAGCCAAAGCCGCAGCAACTGCCTTGGTTGATAATCCAGTTGGTAGAGTGGTTATACCCACGCCTATAGGCATCCGCTTCGAAATACCTGTGAAAGAAAGCAAGAGGCTCTCCAACGATGCGGCATTGGGAATAGTGGTAAAAAACGCGGGAGACGACATCGACGCCACAGACAAAATTGAAATCTACGCCGCAGTAAGGCTGACGGGTGATGGCGAAGTCACGGTAAAAAGCGGTAGAGGCATCGGCAAAGTCACGAAGCCTGGTTTAGCTGTTCCTGCTGGAGAAGCCGCCATCAACCCAGTTCCGAGAAAAATGATAATCGAGGCAGTTAAAGAAGCATTGCCGGCAGGTAAAGGAGCCGAAGTAGTGATAGATATCCCTGACGGCGAAAAAGTGGCTAAGAAAACGCTAAACGCTAAATTAGGCGTAGTCGGTGGCATCTCGGTTCTTGGCACAACGGGCGTGGTTAAACCTTTGTCGATGGAAGCTTGCAGGCGCTCTCTTGTTCCTCAAATTGATGCTGCCCTCGCCAAGGGTTATGAACGAGTATTTATGGTGCCTGGCAACATCGGCGAAAGAATAACCAAACAGCTGTTCAGAGCGGCTGATGATGCGGTAGTTCAAACAGGCGACTTCATGGGCTACATGCTGGATAAAGCGGTTGAGAAGGGCGTAAAAGAAGTCATCTTGGTTGGGCATCCTGGCAAGCTGACAAAGTTAGCGGCAGGAATTTTCAACACGCATCATAAGGTGGGTGATGCCCGAGCCGAGGTTATTGCTGCTTATGCTGGTGCTGTCGGTGCAGACTCCGAAGTTATCAGGAGCATATTGCAGTCGAACACTACTGAAGAAGCCGCAGAACTTCTCAAGCGAGCGAATCTCTCGCAGGCAACGTTTAATGGAATAGCTGAAAGGGTCAGGTCGCGCGTGATGGAGCGGATAAAGGAAAAAGCCAAAGTAAGCGTGATTATAGTCTCGTTGGATGGAGCAGTTCTCGGGATGGACAAAACGCAAGGTGCGCAAAACAGTGGCTAAGCTCAACGTAGTCGGGGTGGGGCCAGGCTCGCTGGATTACGTGACACCAGCAGCGAGAAAAGCCGTGCGCAGCGCAGCAGTTGTCATTGGCGCTGAAAGAAGCTTACGTCTGTTCCGAAAAGACATCAAAGGCGAAGCAATTGCTTTGACAGCCCAGAACGTGACTGACCTTCTGAAATACGCTGCTGAGTCTGCGGAAAAGGGAAAGACGGTGACGCTCTTATCAACAGGTGACCCTGGCTTCTCAGGGCTTTTGCGTCCAATTTTGAAGATCGCTCAGAGCAGAGATGTGGAAGTGACTGTTATTCCTGGCGTGAGTTCAATTCAAGCCTGCGCGGCTCGCCTTCGCATGTGCTGGGACGAAACGAGTTTGTTCAGTTTTCATAAAGGCGCAACCGCTGAAAAGAAGGCGCAGCTGGCTAAGGCCGTCAAAGAAGGAAAAGACATATTGCTTCTTCCAGATCCCAAGATTTTTTCTCGCCGTGAAATTGCCCGTTTTCTCGTTAAGGCGGGGTTAGATAAGGAGACACCTGTTTTCGTGTGTGAACATCTCACTTTAAGTGACGAAAGAGTTGTGGAAAGCACCTTAGCACAGGTTTTCACGCTTGATTTTGATCCACTTTGCGTGATGTTTATCAAGTTAAATCGGAGACAAGAAGGTGATTATTGAAATGTGGAATTGTAGAACGCCAGGAATACCCGAAGAACTGTTCGTGCAGAACGATGACGTTATAGGACCTACCAAAGAGGAAATACGTGTTTTGTCTATCTCGAAGGCGCGTCTACGCGAAGGCTTCGTGGTGGTAGATGTGGGCTGTGGCACGGGCGGCTTAACGGTTGAGGCAGCACTCCAAGTGGCCACAACAGGCAAAGTCT
Source organism: uncultured Candidatus Bathyarchaeia archaeon (assembly GCA_964591705.1). Taxonomy (GTDB): domain Archaea; phylum Thermoproteota; class Bathyarchaeia; order Bathyarchaeales; family Bathycorpusculaceae; genus UBA11855. The sequence continues at coordinate 13,888 of CAZQCX010000008.1, forward strand.
TCGCCATAGATGAAGATGCAAAAGCTCTCGAATTAACTGCTACTAACGCGTCAAGGTTTGGCGTGCAACGAATCGTTCAAGTCGTACAAGGGAAAGCGCCTGAAGCCTTGTCAAATCTGCCCCAACTGGACGCCGTCTTGGTAGGTGGAAGCCATGCCTTAAGGGAAGTGATAAGGGCTATCCACAAAAAACTAAAGAATGATGGGCGGATTGTCATTAATGCAATACTCTTGGAAACAGGCTACGCGGCTTTAGATGAAGTTAGAAAGCTGGGCTTCAAGGAAGTGGATGTGATAACGGTTTCTGTGACTAAAGGAAAAGAAGTGAATGCGGGAACGATGATGCTGGCAAGGAACCCGATTACAATAGTAGCCGCTACAAAAGCGTAGGTGAAACGAGTCTGGCTGGCAAATTCATCGGCATCGGCGTAGGTCCTGGCGACCCTGAGCTTATCACCGTTAAGGCAGTTAAAGCTTTGAAAATGGTGGATGTCATTTTCGTGCCAAAAGCACATGCTCACAAGCCGAGTATGGCGCTTGGAACGGTTAAGCACATTTTAGCCGAACGGGCGAAGCCTCCTGAGATGCTTGAATTGGTCTTTCCAATGACAAAGAATGAGCACGAAGTCCAAGGGTTGTGGACTAAAAACGCGAGCCTCGTCGCCGAGAAAACTAAAAGCGACAAGACTGCTGCTTTTATCACGTTAGGCGACCCCATGTTTTATAGCACGTTCATTTACCTTTTCCAGAGCCTAAGACAGGACTATCCAGAAGTGAAAGTGGAGATAATTCCAGGTGTGACCGCGTTAACTGCTTGTGCAGCAAGCGCTCAGGTTCCTCTGGCTGAGAAGGAAGAAGTGGTAGCGATTATCCCCTCCGACCTTGATTCCACGCTTATTGAAGAAATGGCTAAGCACGCGGATAACCTGGTTTTCATGAAGTGCGCTCACCGCTTCAAAGACCTTGTTCCAATTTTGGGAAGGTTTAGTTTCACAGAAAACTCAACTGTTGCGTTAGTCCGGCGATGCTCCATGCCTGAGGAGAAAGTGATCGTGGGCCGAATATGTGACGTAAAGGATTGGGAAAAACCTGAAGATTATTTTTCCATGGCAATAGTGAGAAGGAGTGAACTTCCAATTAGCAGAAAACGTGGCGATGTACCGTGAGCAAAGTTGTCATTATCGGTGCTGGACCTGGCGACCCCGAGCTGATAACGCTTAAAGGGAAAAAGTGGCTTGAAAAAGCCGATGTAGTCATCTACACTGGTTCGCTGTTGAACCCTGAAATTCTCAAGCACGCTAAACCAAACACTGAACTTCACGACAGCGCTAACATGAACAGGGAAGAAGTCTTCAGAGTGATGGCTGAAAGCGTGAAGGCAGGCAAACTCGTAGCAAGAGTGCACGACGGAGACCCGAGCTTCTTTGGAGCCATTCAAGAACAAATGGATTTCCTCGACAAAGAAAAGATAGAATACCTGCGAATCCCAGGCGTAAGCTGTCTGCAGGGCGGCGCAGCAAGCCTAAACAGGGAACTAACATTGCCGAACATTTCCCAAACCATCATAATAACACGGCCTGAGGGACGAACACCAGTGCCAGAAACCGAGCGCATCAGAGAACTAGCAAGACACCAAGCAACCATGGTAATCTTTCTAGGAACCCAGCACATAGGCGACGTCATCGAAGAACTTGCAGAAGGGGGCTACCCGAAAGACACGCCTGTGGCAGTCGTTTACAAAGCTACATGGCCGGAACAGAAAATCGTCAAGGGAACGCTAAACGACATAGTCGAAAAAGCCAGAGCCGCAGAAATAACGCGGACAGCACTGATTTTCGTAGGAAAAGTCTTAGACCCATCGGCATACGATTACTCTAAGCTATATGACCCGTCTTTCACGCATGGCTTCCGCATAGGCGGTAGAAATGTTCTCTAAAGGCATCGCAATAATCGCCCTCACAGAAAAAGGGGTTGAAACCGCCACCAAAATCAGCGCGGCACTGGAAATACTGGAAATCAAGAATAACGTCTTCTCGCCCGAACCATGCGTCCAACACTGGACAATGCCATTAGACATGAGGCTGAGCGAATTCATTAAAGAAATCTTCGAGAAAGTTGACGCTATAATAGGCGTAATGGCGACGGGCATAATTGTGAGAACCATTGCTCCCTGCTTAAAAAGCAAGCTCACAGACCCTGCCGTGGTATGTGTTGACGTTTCTGGACGCTTCGCCGTCAGCCTGCTGTCTGGGCATTACGGAGGGGCAAACGAGTTAACACAAATTCTTGCACGGGAAATAGGTGCCATACCAGTCATTACCACGGCATCTGAGGTCATGGAAAAAATAAGCATTGATGGAGTTGCTAGACTTCTGCACTGCAAAATCCAAAACCCGAACAGCCTCGTCGCAGTCAACTCAGCCTTAGTGAATGAAAAACATGTGGGCTTATTTTTAGTGGGCGACGTAAAACTCCCTCTAAACATGATTTTTGGCTACGATGTCAAAAACGCGAATACCGTGAGAGAGGCAGCGAACATGCTGAAGAATTTTGATGCAGGCGCCATAATCGCTAAAAAGTCAATGTCAGCGAAGTTGCCCAAATCAGTTGTACTCTTGACGCCTAACAAGTTAACCGTGGGCATCGGCGCAAGGAAAAACTCAAAAGCAAGTGAAATAGTAGCGGCGGTGAACTCGGCGCTGGAGCGAGCAGACTTGCCCTTGGAACGCATAGACCGTTTAGCAACGGTGGACATAAAAAAAACTTCACAAAGCGTGCTTAGCGCCGCTGAAAAGCTGGGCTTACCCATCGACTTCGTCAATGTTGAAGCTTTGCGGTCGGTTAAGCATGAAAATCTTTCTCCCGATTCACGATTGGTTGAGGAAAAAATTGGAGTGGGAGGCGTATGCGAACGAGCAGCGTTAATAACTGTGGGAAAAAACGCAAATCTGATACTGAAAAAGATGAAACAGAACGGCGTGACGGTGGCAGTAGCCGAGGGCGAATAAGCGTAATCGGCATCGGACCTGGCGCCCTTGAGCACATGACGCCCAAAGCCCTGCGAGAAATAAACTGTGCAGACGTGGTAGTAGGGTACGCGACGTACGTGAAGCTGATTAGATCCGTCATCAAGCCTGACGCTGAAGTGATAAGCGGTCGGATGGGATGCGAAGTTGAACGCGCCAGAACCGCGGTGGCGCAGGCTTTAGAAAACAAGCATGTAGTGGTTATCAGCAGTGGCGACTCAGGAGTTTACGGTATGGCTGGTGTGGTCTTAGAAGTTGCCGCACATGAAAAAGCTGACGTTCTCATCGAGGTTGTTCCTGGCGTGACAGCTGCCACTGCTGCCGCGGCGAAACTTGGTGCGCCTTTGGTGGGCGATTTTGCCGTGATAAGCCTTAGCGACCTTTTGACGCCTTGGAGCGTGATAGAGAAGAGGCTGGAGGCTGCAGCTGAAGCTGACTTTGTAATCGTTTTGTACAATCCTCAGAGTTACGGGCGAAAGGAGCCGTTAGCAAAAGCGCATGCAATTCTGCTTAGGTACAGGAGCCCCGAGACACCAGTGGGCATTGTTAGGTTAGCTGGAAGAGATGGTGAGCAAGTGGCAATTACCACGCTTAAGGAGATGGTGGCTGCTGAGATAGACATGGTTACCACGGTTATCGTGGGGAACTCGACAACTCGCGTTGTCAACAATAGAATAGTGACGCCGCGGGGCTATGACTTGTTTCAAGCGTAGCTTATCAGTAGCGCGAATGCCCGTAGGAGTAGAACTATGCCGCTGTTTTTAGGCATGTATTTCTCGTAGCGGTTGATTTTTGCCTTAAGCTTCTCGTACATTTTTACTCCAAAAACGGTCACGCCTACTAAGCTCGTGGTCACTGCTAATCTGTAGGCTACCATCAGCAAGAGCGGGTTAACTCCGCCTACTACCAGAGCGAGAAGAGCGAATTCTTCTTCGGGAGCAAAGCCTATGAAGAAGGCGCAACTCGCTATCTTCCATAGGCTGAGGTTAGCTCGTTTCGGGTGAAAATGCATGTGTGCGAGGAAACCAGTTTCTGGGTGCTCATGCGCGTGTTAATGCTGCACTTCTTCGGCGTTATCGTGGAAGTGCCAGTGCTGGTTTTCCAGTTCGGATTCAACTTGGTTAAAAACTTAATGGCCAATGGCAGCAACATTGTGAAGGCAATGTACTTGAGGATTGAACTTGCGAATTTAACCAAATAGCTTGTTACAACGTAAATTACCACCACGGTTATCAAAAAGATACAGTGGAAAAGCGAGATTATACCTGAACTTATGAAGGCGTAGATAGCTGGTTTCGAAGTCCTTGCGGCGCATAAGAGGACGATTGGCTAACAGTGACCTGCTCTAAGCCATGCAGCAAACCTACCGCGACGGCGCCCATTAAGGCGAGTTCAAAGGCGCTCATTTGTTGCCCTTTTCTTTCATTTACTCCTCATTCTTAGAATCTAGGAGCCGCAGTATTTCTTTCCTTGCTTCGCTGATTGTGAGCGGAAACTGTGGCTTTATGGGGAGGTTGTCTTCTTTTTTAAGCACTTCAAAAAGGTGAGCTATTCTAGGCGAGCGCAAGTTGACGCTTCGAATAAGCTCCGCGTCTGAGAACAGTTCCGCCGATGAGCCTTCCGACACAATTCTGCCTTTGCTCAATATGTACAGTTTGTTCGCAAACAGGGGCACCATGTCCACGTCGTGTGTAGCTAGTATCAAGGTGATTTTGTACTCCTTGTTAAGGCGGAGAAGCAGATGTAATATTTCGCTGGTAGCTCTTGGGTCCAAATTCGAGGTGGGTTCGTCCATAATAAGAACTTCGGGTTGCATTGCGAGAACGCCTGCTAGCGACACGCGTTTTTTTTGTCCTACGCTTAGAAAGTGTGGAGGTTTGTCAGCGTATTCCAGCATACCCACGGTCCTCAGCGCCGCGTTTACGGCTTTCTTGACTTGGTCTGTTGGTTGGCCGAGGTTCAACGGCCCGAAAGCAACATCCTGTTTCACAGTAGGCGCGAAAAGCTGGTCGTTGGGATCTTGGAAAACGAAGCCCACCCGCCTTCTAAGATCCAACAACGCCTTAGAATCGTATTCTAACGGTTTGTCTTCGAAGTAGACTTTTCCCGAAGTCGGTTTCAAAATGCCATTTAAATGATGGAGAAGTGTAGTCTTCCCAGAGCCGTTGGTGCCAAGTAGGGCTATTCTTTCTCCCTTCGCAAAATTTAATGATACACTGTCCAATGCGACGGTGCCGTCTGAGTAGCGGTGTGACAGATTTTCTAAGCGAAACAGCATTTTGAGTTACACAATCCTGATGTCCATCGTTAAAAAGGTCGTGATTGTAAGCGCAGCCACAAGAAGTGTTATTCCTACTAGCGCAGTTCTGCTGGGTTTAGGAAGGTCTTCAAGAATGCGGATGTCACCGTCGTACCCTCTAGCGCTCATAGCAGTGAAAGTGCGTTCTCCCTGTTCTAAGGTTCGCATAAAAAGGTTGGCGATAAGCAACGATGTTGACCGAAGTCTCTTTTTCAGACCTGAATATCCAAGTCTGAGCTCCTGAGCAGCATGCATGGTTTCCATTACCTCTATGAAAACGAATATGTAACGGTAAATAAGCATCGACATTTCGATTAAGACTTTGGGAATGCGTGCTTTTCTGAGAATCAGTAGTATACTGGTCATAGGGGTTGTCAGCACAAGGAAGAACTGAGATGAAAGCCCTCCCATCACTCTAAGAAACGTGGCAAATCCCAGAATTATTCCATCTTTGAAAATAGTCCATCTCAATCCAAGCGCATCTATCTCTGTAAGAGGTTCTTGATAACCGAAAAAGAGGGCAATTATGACACAGGTCAGGGCAATAATTGCGACAGGATACCAAAGCAGTTTCAAGTAAAAGCGGTAAGGGATTTTTGCGAAATACAAAATCAAAAAAGTGTTTGTCAGGAACACAATGATGGGCACTACCGGAGCGGGCGACATTACGCTTACTAGTAGCAACGATATTGCTAAGAAGAATTTTGTTATTGGGCTACTTCTTGACAAGGCGTTTGTATGGGCGTATCTGTCTATTTCTGAAGACAGGTTAAAGTGACTCAGAAGAGCCTTCTCTCCTGTGCGCTGTCTCCGACCCTTTCCCCCTCTCGTGCCCAACAAAATAGCCAACTATAGTGCCGCCTATGCCTACTTGCAGTGAAAATAGCAACCTCTCTCCTAAATCATCTGGCTGATAGGCCATCGGACCAATCCAAGGAGTATAGCCTTCTCCTTCAATTGCTTCTGGACCTTGACCGTCCGTACCACCAAACTCGCCACTCGGATTAATGAGGAACGGCGCTACGAAGAGGGCAACCACAACTAAAACCATTACCAAGAATTTTAGATTATTTGTTCTCTGTCGCTGGTTTTGATCAAGGTCAATTGCGCCAGCCCTTTTTGCTCTTTCAGCTCTTCTATACCCTAAGAAGTGACCTATGGTTGCAGACCCTAACCCAGCAAAGACAGTGAACAGCAAGATTTCAGTCTCATTCGGTAGTACTAGAACAGGGCTAACCCATGATGTATATCCTAAGCTAATTATGTACAACAGAAGTAAGGTCGGCAACAAAATGGACAGGACAAGGTAGGGCCAGTACTTCATTGAGACTCCACCTTTTTCTTCAGTTCCAAGACCGGTAGTTTAATCACATTCATCGAAGAGAGCAGTTCACCCTTGTACTTTACAAGAAAGTTGAAGAGGAGGACTGCGAGGATGGCTTCGCCTACGGCCAATGGAATCTGTGTAACCGCGTAAATCGCTCCGAATGACAAGAATGAATCAAAAACGTTGCCTGCTATTGGGAATGCAAGTGCAAGCTGTGCGGACGTTACAACATACGTTCCAAAGTCACTCAAACCAACGGCAATGAAAACTACCACTGAACTGGGAAGTCGAGCTTTCCTACCCACCATCCATACCACGAAAGCTAAGGCAGGTCCGATTAATCCCATTGAGAGAGTGTTTGCTCCAAGGGTGGTTAAGCCTCCATGCGCTAACAGTAAGGCTTGGAACACCAAAACTATCACTGACAGAACCGAAGCTACACTAGGACCGAAAATAACAGCAGCAAGCCCAGAGCCAGTCGGGTGTGAACTGCTGCCTGTTACAGAAGGAAGCTTGAGGGCGGAGAGTATAAAGATGAATGCGCCCATCAACGCAAGAAGTGGCTTAGCTTCAGGATGCTCTTTTGTGATTCTAGAAAGCCTGTAAACACCATAGGCTACCATCGGAAATGCAATTATTGACCAAATTCCCCACCAAGGATGAGGTAAGAATCCCTCCATTATGTGCATGAATCTATGCCTCTGGAGTTCGAGTATCCATCCTAAGACTTAATAACCTTTGTTTAACTAAAGTTAAAGTCAGGTTGATCAACTTGCCCAAAAAAACAATGCGGACTCTAGTTCTGCGAAGCAAAGGTGAAATCACAAGATTCCAAGTCCTTCTCGAAGTCATGCGCACCCAGCCGCATGTAAAACAAAAAGACGTCAGCGACAAACTCGGAATAACCATTCAGGCCGTTAACAAGTACTTCAAGAAACTCACCAGAGAAGGGCTCCTCGAAATAGGTTCAGAAAGGGCGAGCTATCGACTAACCCCAAAGGCGACAGCGAAGTTGCGTGAAGACGTTCGAAACTTGGAAGAGTACATTATTTCGATAAGGCATGAAATGAAAATTGAACGTGCAGTGCCCGTCATAGCCAGCCAGCCGGTAGAAGCAGGCGAGGAAGTGGGCATAATTTTGAAGGAAGGCGTCATGTACAGCACATCGCCAAATGATCCTGCAACGGAAGCCAAAGGAACAGTTATGGCAAGCGCAAGCCCTGGCGAAGACGTAGGTTTGCACAACCTCAGAGGGAAAGTGAAGCTGAAACAAGGCAGGATACTTATCATTAGACTGCCGAGCATACGGCAAGGCGGCTCAAGAAGCGTAGACCTGGTCAAGGTAAAGGCATACTACGACGATTTTAAACCTGACCGAGTTGGCGTTATGGGAGCAGTCGGCAGAGCAGTCCTCAACAAATTGGGCTTAAGGGCGGACCTTGAGTTTGGCATTAGCAACGCTGCCGCCATTGCAGCTTCTCGGGGGCTGAGCGTGTTTGTGCTCGTGGTAGGCAGAATGGTGAACCGTATGATCGAAGAAATAGACTCCATAAACGTGAAGAGTGTGACAGAAGTCATCTATGAAGTCAAGGATGGGAGAATGCCTAAACCGAAGTCTTGAGAAATGAGTGGATAAGAACATTTTGACCAAACCCCAAATATTTGTTGTCGACCACCTCGAAGTTAGGCTCTAGCTTAACTGAACTCAAATGAAGCACTCTTGTACCTCATCTCGAATTGCCGCAGACTGAGGACGCCAAAATCACCCTGCAGTTTCTTCTCTGTTTCAAGCTTTCCTCCTCCCAAACAAAGAACCGTCTGTGATGCGGGTCTAGTATTCTCCTTCGCCGCATGGGTTCACGTTTTTCGTAAGTTATGTCGCTGAAAAACTATTTGCCTAGTTCTCTTCCTAGCCAATTCTCAGCCAGCGCTCTGGTAGTTCCTTCAATCTCGGTCGCGTTGAAGCCCAACTAATCCTCGAAGTCTCTTCGCATCGCAAAACCAAAGAGGTCAAACAGGTTTTAGATCCGTTTCTTCATAGACACGTTCTAGCCAGCCATCATGCAGAGGTAATTCGCGAATGTCGCCCATAACCAAGCTTTCAACACCTCTAACCATCATCTCAATCAATACTTTCTTGAGTTCTTCTTCGTACGTGTTCAACGTCTTTTTCCTCTTGACCGATTTTGTACCAATCGCTTCAAACTGAGCACCCAACGTCTCTACGGGCAACAAGCGAGAATTTGAATTGCCTCCGTTCGACATGAAACCCAACAAGCGCCAAACGCCAAAGCCTTCTTTACTTGCCTTGTGGACCAGTGACTTTGGCTTTCGAGTCGTTGTTATAGTTCCTGTTGCTTGTCTCTGGACAATTTGGGAGCCTTGCCCTCTCGACGTACTGGCTTCAGAGTGCTGACGCCGCTGTCGTTCCATCGCTTGAGCCACAGGTACCCAGTTGCCCTGCATCTTCCAAGCTTTTTCGCGGCAGCCTCTACATCTTCGCCATTGTAGAGGCTTCGGATGAAAACAAGTCTCTCAACAAACCTCTTGCCACTCTCATGCTTGATCGAGCGTTCCAATTCGGCTTCAGAAAGGCGCCGTGTCAACAAACATTTCACCTCCAGCTCTACAAGCAAGAGAGGACTCAACCTGACTAACTTTATTTCTTAACCATAGCTCGGTTGACACGATCCAGTTGACCAACAGCTTTGACGGTTTCTAAACCTTCTATAATGTGGGAGGCTAAGAACTCGAGTGTATTTACCATGCCGACAGCAGAAGCGGGCTGTTAAACCCTGAAACCGCTATTCATTGGCAGTTTAACTGGCTAGCCCCATTATTTTCAATATCGGAGCCGGCGTTGCAGGGGAGTGGTTGGGTGACACGGACGGAAAACCTTTCAACACGAAGAGGCCCTATCGCGCAACCTATTGAGGCGCTAGCCACATTGGACCTGATTATGACATGCATGAGCAAGAAAATCGCAAACTCCCTCGGTCTTAACGCGACAAAAGCGTTTATGCACCAGATCTGAGATAGCACAACCAAAAAAACCCTTGGAAACGCAACGGCGCTATCAGACAAACAGCTGGCTGTTTATCCAAAAAGAGTTGTGTGCAGCACCAGAAAATCTAGAACACCCACGACATAAGACGGAACCCAGAAGGCTGCTGTCAATTGCGCCATCCTTCTGCTCTTGGCTGCAAAGGATGCAGCCCCGGGACGCCAAAGTGCAACAAGCCACACCGCAAAGACCAAAGCTGGAATTGAGAAAACAGCATGCAGGCTGTTCATGACCAAACGCAAAGGCGTGCTGGCAAAGGTCTGCAGGGAACCCACGCTCAAGGGACCCATAAGCAGTACTGAAGAAAAGCCAACTAACCATGCGGAGATTACTGCGAGCATTATGATCTCGTGCAAAAAATAGTTGCCTTTTAGTCTGAACCACATGCTCAGCAAGACCAAAGCTGTCCAAAAAGTCTGCATGACAAGATTGATCTCCGCAAAACTCAATCCAACCTCAGAAAATGGAAAAAAGGCTATGGTGCCAACCGTGACCAGAATAACCGCAAGGACGGTAAGGACCGCGATCTTTCCCTGCGAAAGACGGCGCAAAACAAGCCTCTCGAAACTCTTTCTCTGTGCAACAACCACCACTGAAACAATTATCACCCCTGTTGCAACGGAAATTATTCCAACCAGTGCGGAGAACGGCGTCTGATCTATCCCTAGAATCTGCGGACTCCACATGTTTGTGGCGACCGCTTGTATGGTCACAGTCAAGTCCTCAATGTACCAGCCATCCTTGTTTGTCACGTTCTTCAAAACCTCCGTTGACCCGACAAACACGCCAGTAGCTTTGTCCCATTCCTTGTGCCTGAACGAGTCGTTTCCATAGGTCACAGTGCGACCTGCTCCCAACACTTCTTTCTGTTCTTGACGTTGAATGGTCGCGTTGACGGGTTTCAGGTTATGCATCGAGGAATCATAAAATGTGTCTCCTGGACCAAGATTCGAGGGAATGATCATCCACCCTCCAACATTTCCTTCTGTGAAGTTAAACTTCCAAACCGCGCTGCCCAGTGTCCCATTAGCGTACTTGGCAGTAAGATTCAATGAAAATGCTGCACCCTGGACTTGCAGAATCTGCATTCTGAACCATATGACGTCGTGTGTTGGAGGCGGAGTGCCGGTACCAGCAACACCGATGTCGTACTCGATCCAGTCCCCCTCTTTGACTCCTACCAAGGGCTCACCATGAGCTGGCGCGGGTGAAACGATGACTAAAACAGCAACCAGTATGCTTGCGAGAATGAAGGCAGCGAAGGCTTTCACTATCCTCCCTCCGCAATATGCAAAATCGAAGTTGTTCATAACTCTCCCCGAAGAACAACGCGTTCCGCAAAAAGAACATGCGACGCGTGTTGCCTTCAAATTGCTTTAAATACATTGCAATTCAGACTAGGACTGAAACCAGACAGAGGCGAAGGGAAGATGGCGAAAGAAGTCTCAAGCGAGAAGGAAGTTCAGGTTGAAGGGCACCTCATAGACTCTATGATTCTGACGAAAATCTGGGATAGAATAATGGAGCTAGGCGGGGATTTCGAAACCTTAGAGTTCAAAGTTGGAAAGCACAAAACCGACACAAGCTACATCAGGATGATTGTCAAGGGAAGAAGCTCTGAAAACCTAAGGGACATACTGGACGAAATACACTCGCTCGGAGCAATATCAATAGAAACAGCCGAGACTATTGTGGTGCCTGCTCCCGCGGACACGGTTTTGCCCAGCAACTTCTATTCTACCACAAACAATCCCACACAAATCTTCTTCCATGACGAATGGATAGAAGTCGAAGACACAATGATGGACAAAGCCGTAGTGATCGATGCCGCTGCGAGAAGGGCTTTTTGCAGAACCATCAGAGAGGTGAGAAAAGGCGACCTAATAGTCGTTGGCGAGGCAGGAGTACGAGTTAAGCCTCCTGAAAGATCCAGAGAAAGCACTGGCATCTTCAAGTTCATGAGCAGTAGCTCCTCCAGCGAAAAGCCAGCGCCCGCAGTGATAAGGCAGATAGCACACGACCTTCATAACGTGAAACACGCAGGCGGGAAAATCGCTGCTGTGGCAGGTCCAGCGGTTGTACACACAGGCGGAGCAGGCGCCTTAGCGACTCTCATACGAGAAGGCTACGTGGACGTGCTGCTGTCTGGAAACGCCCTAGCAGTTCACGACGCTGAAAGCGACCTGCTGAAAACGTCCCTGGGTATTTCGCTAAGAGACGGCATCCCTGAAGTCAGAGGATCCAGAAACCACATCGTGGCCATAAACGAAATCTACAAGGCAGGCAACCTGAAGGCGGCTGTAGAGAAGGGCGTGCTCAAGAGCGGCATAATCTACGAGTGCATCAAGAAAGGCATCCCCTTTGTCTTGGCTGGCTCGATCAGAGACGATGGACCCTTACCCGACGTGATAACAGATACCGTTGTGGCACAGCAAGAATACAAAAAGCAACTGAAAGACGTCACGATGGTTCTGATTCTTGCATCAACACTGCATGCAATAGCGGTGGGAAACATGCTGCCTTCCACAGTCAAACTCGTATGTGTCGACATCAATCCCGCGGCAGTTACCAAACTCCTAGACAGAGGCTCGACTCAAGCAGTAGGTGTGGTCTCGGATGTAGGCACGTTGCTTCCTCTGCTGGCTGAGGAAACCGGCAAGCTACACAATCACACGCCATGCAAACGAAAAAGCCCCAGATCCTCTTCCACCAGCTAAGAACCCAGTGACCATCTTGTTCGTGAGACTAATGCAATCTGCCCCCATGGAGCGTTTCCCACTGAGCGATTATTCTGAGTTTGCGTGCTTAAATACAAAGTAAGGCTAAACCTGCTAGGTGGGAAAGATGAGACTCGGAAAAAAATCAATCCTTGCCTTAGCCGCAATCGGCGTTGTTCTCGCAGGGATTGCTGCCTTTGGGTTGTCCCTAATCAACCAAAAGCCACAGGGAAGATTCGGAATTTATCTCCTGCAGAACAATCAACCTGTAATATCTGATGAAGATATTGTCTGGTATAACAAAACCACTCATGAAATGAAACTGACTGAAGCAGGACTAGGCAAGCTTCAGGCACTGACAATCCCTGTTCGCGGTCTTCCTTTTGTGATAAAACTGGATGGCAAAGAAGTTTACAATGGATCATTCTGGGTACCTGTTTCTTCCGTGTCTTGCAACGGAATCGTCATAGAAATCTGGCAAGATCAAAGTGATATTGTGGAAATCAAAAAAGGCTATCCATCAACAGAGTTCTACACAGGAAACGACCCGAGGAACAATTATGGGCTGCTCGAATACTTTCGAGAAAAAGGAAAACTGACACAATAAACAATGAAGCGAAAATAAATGCCAAGACCTTAGGCGTTATTATATGAGCGTGGAACTTTCAAAGTCTCGGTGCTTTGACCATTCGCAATGATATAATTGTATCGCCAACTTGCTGCATTCCTGACAGCTAATCGCTCGCAAAGCTAACAAACCCCAATTACGCCTAAGGTCTCCAATTCTTTTTGACGGGTTCACGAACTATAGTGTCAAACCGACCAGAGATTTGTCATCCATGGTACTTAGCGAAAAGGCGACTGCCTCTAGTTCAAGTGACTTCTAGAAATATCTCGGCTGGACAAGAGATTCAAAATTCCTTCAGTTACCTCCAAGTTGTGAAATGCTTCGCAGAGTTGGTTCACCTGTCACCATTATTGATGCGCCTCTCGTCAGAGAATGGGTTGAAGACTGTGCTTTGGCTAAAACATTTGCTGGTTTTTTTCTCAAGAAAGCATACCAAAGGCTGTCGTGAGAAGGAAGCGAGTAAAGTACAGGAAGTCTACTCCAGAGGAAGAGTCAAGATCCGTTGATGGCTACAGTGGGGATGCACCTTTCTCACTGAAGCAGGCTGAATACTAAGTCGAAAACATGTTGCATGAAATATTGGTGCCAAACCAAGCTCTACGAGAAATCCAAAGATGGAATCAAGATGGATCACAACTCCTAACTACGACTTATCTAGTCTCCCAACGATCCACCCTTTTGAACAAGAGCACCATTGCATAAGGTGAATGTTGGCTTTCCGCGGTACTCTATTTCAATCTCATTCATCTTTCTAGTCATTTTTAACGGTTCATCGAAAAAAACTCTGGTTTCATGACTTGTCATGACTGGAAAACCGTAGGTTACGTTTTTGTAGCCAAGTTCGCCCTTTGCTTTACTTTTTTCCTGTACGAACGCTAGATGATTCATGATTCGGTTTTCTATGAGTTGATTTGAAAAGTCGACAACATTTTCAAATCTTGCGAACAAGATACTTTCGAAGTTCTTTTCTATCTCGATACCAATGCTGTTTCTTCCGGTAGCCATTGCCGCCAGTGTAGTTGTCCCAGTTCCAAGGAATGGGTCAAGAACAGTGTCTCCCTTGACCGAAAACATGTTAATAATTCGGTAAGGTAACTCAAACGGAAAAGCCCCACTTCTCTCTCGAATCTCTTCTGCTATTTTGTTTTGCTTTGTTCCTTTCAAGTCTTTCCAGACATCAGAAAACCACATGTTTCGCTCTTCCCAGAAGAATGCACTCTCCTCCCGGCGCTTCTTGTCTTCCCCAAGAAATCTTCGTTTGCTGCCTTTTCTCAAGATGAGTATGAATTCATGTTCCAGTGTTACGTAAGCTCCTGCGGGGAGCATTCCAGAACCCATGAACTTGTTGGGCGCGTTTGTCTGCTTTCTCCACAGTATTTCGGGAAGAGGACTAAATCCAAGTTTGAGACATTCTTGAAGTATCCTTGCATGGCTAGGAAAGATCCTGAACTCTCCTCCCACTGCTCTTGTTGCGTCTCCAACGTTTATGCATGCGAATCCGCCATTTCTCAGAATCCTATAAACTTCCTTCCAAACCTTGTCCAACTCTTGATTCATCAACTCAAAAGCTCTATTCCAGTTTTCATCCTCCAAAGCCTTCCCAATTTCAGGGTTTTGTTTCGAAAAAATCTCATCCCACATTCCAATCATTGGATAAGGGGGAGAGGTGACAATGAGGTTAACCGAATCGTCTTCAATAAAATTCATGTCACTTGCGTTTCCGAACAGTATCTTATGGGTGGTTTTCATTGTGTTCCTCTTCCTATGCTCAATCAATTAAACCCTTTGCCTCTGGCTCTGCACATCGGAATGCAGAACTCTCTAATGAATAGTTCAGCCCTTATCCCGATAAATCCTGACAATTTTCTCTCCCAAAATATGAGTCAAAGCAAACCTGGCGACCAACAACGTCAGTAAAGCGGCATACTGAGGACGGACAAACCTCCCCTGCAACTACTACGAAAGAAGAGGCAGGTTAACGCCAAAGGTGAACTCATGGCCTTGTGGCTCTATATCAAGCAAAGCTATCCCTTTTGCTGGGCATTCTGAAACAATTCATACTAACTTCAAACGAAATCCTTGATAAAGGAAGGTTTAAATAAATTACGCCTCATGTTGTAGCTTGCTTCAAATTTAACCGGATGAAATTGAATGTCACAAGAGTTCCGCCACATCCTCAGAATTGCAGGGTCAGACGTAGCAGGCACCCTGAAAACAGTTTACGCATTGACAAAGGTAAAGGGAATAAACCATAGCCTCTCCAACGCCATATTGAAGAAGGCTGAAGTAAATCCCGACCTCAGAGCAGGCTTCCTCACAGAAGCAGAAGTCGAAAGAATCGAGAACATAATCAAAGACCCGGCGAGACATAATCTCCCAAACTGGCTATTCAACAGAAGAAAAGACTTCGACACAGGAAAAGACACACACCTGATGAGCGCTGAACTCGTACTAAGAACGAAAACCGACATCGACCAGACCAAAGACATAAGGTCTTGGCGAGGATACAGACACGCCTACAGCCTCAAAGTCCGAGGCCAAAGAACAAAAACAACCGGAAGAGCAGGCAAAGCCTTAGGCGTGAAGAAGAAGGCAGTCATGGCGAAACCTGGAGGACCCCCTCCAGCTGAGGGAGGAAAGTGAGCATGGGCGACCCAAAAAAACAAAGGAAGAAGTACGAGACACCGCGATTCTTATGGCGCAGGGACTCCTTACAAGAAGAATTGAAACTCTTAGGTCAATATGGCTTGCGGAACAAACATGAGCTCTGGCGTCATGAAACAATGCTTTCGAAATTCAGAGGCATTGCTCGATCACTCATCGGCAAGGCTCCTGAAGAACGCGGAAGAATGGAGAACGAGCTACTATCACGCCTCAAAAAGATCGGTGTTCTTCAAGAAACCGCAGCTCTTGACAATGTCTTAGACCTATCTATTGAAGACGTTCTCGAGCGCAGGTTACAAACAATCGTTT
This sequence comes from uncultured Candidatus Bathyarchaeia archaeon, assembly GCA_964591705.1. GTDB lineage: Archaea > Thermoproteota > Bathyarchaeia > Bathyarchaeales > Bathycorpusculaceae > UBA11855. Next base: position 29,921 of record CAZQCX010000008.1, read on the forward strand.
TCCGAAAGAACCTGACAAAAACCCCCTACCAAGCCAGACAACTAATAACACACGGACACGTGCTAATTGGAAACAGAAGAGTTACAGTGCCAAGCTACATCGTATCAAGAGAAGAAGAAACTCAAATCAACTACTCACCCAAAAGCAGCATGGCAGACGCAAACCACCCAATGCGTCAAGCCATGACAGTCATCGTTAAACAGCCCGAAATCAAACAGCCGCGTGGAAGAAGGGGGCAAAGAGGAGGGGGTAGATTCTGAGCAGCAGCAAACGAACAGAAAAATGGGGAGTGGTTCACATCTTCAGCAGCTACAACAACACACTCATCCATATCACAGACATTTCTGGAGCAGAAACCATCGCTCGAGCAACAGGAGGAATGTTCGTCAAAGCTGACCGAATGGAATCCTCACCCTACGCAGCAATGCGTGCTGCCACCGCAGCAGCCGAGGCTGCAAGAGACAAAGGAATAACCGCAGTTCACATCAAAGTGCGAGCACCAGGCGGGGCAGGTCCCAGAACACCCGGACCAGGCGCTCAGGCAGCAATCCGTGCGCTGGCGAGGTTTGGCTTCCGCATTGAACGCATAGAAGAAGTCACGCCAATTCCACATGATGGCACAAGAAGACCAGGCGGCAGAAGAGGCAGACGCGTCTAGCACACAAGCCAAGACATTATTAACAGAAAAATTGAAATAATCCACCGATAACTTTATTGAACCGCACAATCGCCATGGTCCCAGCCCAGTTTGGAGTGTCACAGGAAAGTGAAGATAGAAGTCATTGAAAAAGACGCAACGAACCTACGCATTGCCATCAGGGACGTCGACGTTCCGTTAATGAACGCCCTGCGAAGAATAGCGCTGGCTGAAGTCCCGAGCATGGCAATAGACGAAGTTGTCATGATAGAAAACTCGGCAATCCTCCAGGACGAAATGATCGCTCATAGACTGGGACTGGTACCATTAAGAACCGACCTAGACACATACAACCTTCCCGAAGAGTGCTCCTGCAAAAGCGAGTTCGGCTGCCCTCAATGCCGCGTAACACTCACTCTAAATGCGGAATCCAAGGAAGGAACTCGAACAATCTATTCAGGCGAACTGATAAGCGACAACCCCGTCATAGTGCCTGTCTCTGACAAGATACCCATAACAAAGCTTGCAAAAGGACAAAAGTTAAACCTTGAAGCCTACGCAAGGCTCGGAAAAGGAAGAAACCACGCGAAATGGCAACCAGTTTCAATGTGCGCCTACAAATATCTTCCCAAGATAGAAGTGCCGATAGAAAAATGCCCAGAATGCCAGAAATGCGTGGAAATCTGCCCAAAAAAAGTCTTTAGAATAAAAGAAGACAGAATCGAAGTCAAAGACCTTCTGGCTTGTAATCTATGCATGGACTGCGTCGAAGCCTGCCCAACCGACCCTAAACTCGTGAAGGTCGAATGGGAGAAAGCCTCATTCATAATGAATATAGAAACCAATGGCGGGATACCCCCAGAAAGAGTACTCCAAGAAGCGACAAAGATGCTCGAAAAACAACTGAAAGAGTTCAAAGAACAGATAGGAGCGGAATAATCTGAAAGACACCGAATCCACAAATCCCGAAAGAACACAACTCATCAATTTCCTCAAGAAACAAAGCAGAGAGAAAAACGCCGCAATTTGGCTCGACATCGCCGAAAACCTGACTCACCCAAAGGCTCGTCGTGCAGCTGTGAACCTAAGTCAGATAAACAGGAACACCCAGAAAAACGACACCATCATAGTGCCGGGAAAAGTCCTAGGAACCGGTAATTTGACTCATTCACTAACCATAGCGGCTTTCGACGCGTCTGACAATGCAAAAAAGAAGCTCAAAACCGCAAGAGCAAAGTATATTTCCATACCAGAACTTGTTGCAAAAAACCCCACAGGGACAAAAGTAAAAATCATACGGTGAAAACAATGCAGACAACGAAGAAAATGCCTAAAACAATAACACCGAAACCCCGTATCGTCGTTGTTGACGCCGAAGGGCTCATCCTAGGGAGGATGTGTAGCAAAGTCGCTAAAAAACTCTTGAACGGCGAAAAAGTGATCATACTAAACTCTGAAAAAGCAGTTCTATCCGGAAAAAGGAAAAGCAAAGTAGCTGAAGCAAAAGAATTCCTAGAAGTGGGCGCTCCAAAGAGAGGCCCGTTCCATTACAGGAGACCCGACATGATTGTCAAGAAAACCGTTAGAGGCATGCTCCCCTTCAAGGAGCCAAAAGGAAAAAAAGCATTCGCCAACCTCCGAGTATACATGGGCACACCATTTGAATTCAAGGACCAAAAAACCGAAAAATTGACCGAAGCAGAAGCCACAAAGCTCAAAGGCCCCAAGCTAACCCTCGCTGACCTAGCAACAGAACTGGGATGGAACAAGGTGGAATAATCATGCCAGAAAAGAAGAAAGTCTTAGTAGTAAGTGGAAAAAGAAAGACAGCAACCGCTCGTGCAGTCGTAAGACAAGGCGCAGGAAGAGTGCGAGTGAACCGAACTCCAATAGAGATATTCGAACCTGAAATAGCCAGAGCAAAAATCATGGAACCACTCCTTCAAGCTGGAGACGAAGTCTGGAAACAACTAGACATGGAAATCAGAACATCAGGGGGAGGATACATGGGACAAGCTGAAGCCGCGCGAATGGCCGTTGCTAACGCGCTGTTGAAATGGACAAAGAGCAGTCACCTGAGAACGGTATTCACAGAATACGACAGAACCATGATAGTTGGAGACTCGAGAAGCAAAGAACCCAAGAAGTTCGGTGGCGCAGGCGCCAGAGCAAAAGAACAGAAGAGCTACAGGTAAGAGAGAACAAAAAATGATAATCCCTGTAAGATGTTTCACCTGTGGCAAACTAGTCGGAGACCAATGGGAAGAATTCGCACGCAGGATAAAAACAGGCGAAAGCGCCAGCGACGTCCTCGACAGCCTAGGAATCAAACGGTACTGTTGCAGGAGAATGCTTCTCTCAAACGTGGAGATAATAGACGAAGTTCTACACTTCTACGAAGAATCAGAGAAAAGAAAAGAAACACGCAGCCTCTACTGACCGTTTGGCTCTACACCGCTCAAACGGACCAGATTTCAAAAAAGAATCTTCCAGCAAAAACCACTTTTCTAGTAGGCGTATATTCTGCCATAGGGTCTAGGTGAAAACGGAACTACTTTTGAGAACTCAGAACTCATAACTCGATTATAGTCCCAGCAGAAGTGGTCGCAGAATTCTTTCACAAGACTTTGAATCACTGAAAGATCACGTTTGTTCACTTTGACATTCTTGACTTCCTTGCCAAGATGACTCTCTGGGATCTTGCCCCGCACATAGATGACCCCACCATGCATCCCAGTGCCTGCAAACCTTGAAGAATAGCAATCGCCAGCTTTAAGAGTCAAACCCAGCACTAACAACACTCCACCAGCCATATATTCGCCAAGAAAATCTTGGGCAGTCCCACCGATTACCAAAAACGGCTTCTTATCCCTGAACTCTTTCATATGAATGCCCGTTCTATAGCCAACATCATCACGTATGAAGATTTTCCCACCTCGTGAGGCGTAGCCTGTAATGTCTCCTGCGTGCCCATGAACGACTATTTGCCCATCATTCATAGTATTGCCAGTGCAATCTTGGGCGTTTCCATAGACTGTCAAGTTTTGACCATTCATGAAGGCAGCCAGATCGTTCCCCGGCGTCCCAAATATGTCGATTTGCATGGGCTTCTCCAAGTTCGTCCCTATGTAGCGCTGACCGCAAACATTGTTAACAACCACTTTTTCAACATCGGAAAAGTTGAGCACACGCAAAACCCGATTTAGCTTAGTGTAGTGGAGAAATTCCGCATCAATTTGCCAGACATCGTTCTCTCGTTTCACACAATCAGAAATTCCATTTTTGATTTTCTCCAGGCTCTTCTCTTCAAGCAAAAGCTTAGTCACCAGCCATTTTGATCCCTAAGATCCTTAGTTCAGTATCTGTAAGACCGACTCCGCGAAGATGCAGGCGGTTTCCCCTCAGGCTTTCGATGGCATTGATTCCCATTCCCCCCATCATATCCTTTATTTCCAGACTCCAGCCACGAAGGAGATTCGAAAGCCGTTGAGATGCTATATCAGGATTTATTCTTTTAGCAACCCACGGATCAGTCGAAGCGATTCCCCAAGGGCATTTTCCAGTATAGCACTTCTGACACACCGTGCAGCCCATGGCAACCAACGCTGCAGTAGCAACATAGACGGCATCGGCTCCCAAAGCAATTGCTTTGACTACATCACCGCTGCTTCTGATACCTCCAGCCGCAACAATAGAAGCCTTGTTGCGAATCCCTTCCTCGCGCAGACGCTGATCAACGCTTGCTATTGCCAACTCAATTGGTATGCCCACATTATCTCTGATGACTTTGGGTGCTGCACCAGTTGCGCCCCTCACTCCATCAAGGGCAATGATGTCAGCGCCAGCACGAACCATTCCGCTGGCAATCGCAGCCGAATTGTGAACCGCTGCAATCTTGACTGAGACAGGCTTATTGTAATCCGTTGCTTCCTTCAAGGCGTAGATCAGCTGCCTCAGGTCTTCAATGCTGTAAATGTCATGATGAGGCGCAGGCGACAACGCATCGGCTCCCGAAGGTATCATACGCGTTCTAGCAATGTCTTCAGTTACTTTTTCACCTGGCAGATGCCCACCAATGCCAGGTTTTGCTCCTTGTCCAATTTTTATTTCAATTGCAGCACCGATCTTCAGGTATCGTGAATGCACCCCGAACCTGCCTGATGCTACTTGGACAATTGCATGTTCGCCATACTTGTATAATCGCGGGTCTAATCCCCCCTCCCCGCTGTTAAAGTATGTACCACATTCAACTGCTGCACGAGCTAGGGATTCATGGACATTTAGACTTACGGCTCCGTAAGAGATTGCTGAGAACATAATCGGAGTCTCAAGGGTCAACTGAGGAGAGAGTTTGCTCTTCAGAACAAAACTTCCATTCTCAAAGCCCATCTCAAGCTTGTCTGGTTTCGCGCCAAGATAGGTCCGGATTTCCATTGGTTCCCGAAGGGGATCGATTGAAGGATTTGTAACTTGGCTGGCGTTCAACAACAATCTATCCCAATAAGACAGATGCGGTTTGTCACACCCCATGCCCGTTAGAAGGACACCGCCTGTTTCAGCCTGCTTCTTAATGTCCTTTAGTACTTCTGGAGTCCAGTTGACATTGTAACGATAGGGGGCGTCGTTCTTCTTGATCTTTATTGCCTTAGTCGGGCAAAAGGTCACACAACGCTGACAATTGACACAATTCTCGTCCTTGCTCCGAACAACTTCTTCTTCCTCGTCATAACTATGAGTATCGTAAGTACACTGGTTAACACAGACCTTGCAACGTATACATTTCTCATCATCTCGCTCCACAACATAATCCGTGGGCTGATAGCTTTTCATTGCTTAACCTCCAAGGTGGAAGAGGAATCATTGAAATTGTGGCTACGAACTCTCCCGATCACTGGTTCCCCACCCATAGGATTCCAATATCTGTCAAGCTTGGACGAAACCAAACGAATTGCCGCCTCCTCAGAGGATAAATAGAGAAAATCACCCCTTACACCGGCGGAAAGCGGTCTAAGCTTAATACGGTCGTTTAGGCCAATCATCTCTCCCTTGTGGGCTACAACTATGCTGAAAGGTCCATTGATCAGTAGACTTCCATAAGTCTGGCGTAAAGCTTTGAAAACCTCAATCTGCTTCTTTTCTAATTGTTCGATTTCGCTCCAAAGGGGCGGAGCCAGAATCTTTGAGATCAGTTCGATTGGCAATTGTTGTCTTCTCATGAGGAGATCGAACGCATATGCAAGAACTTCAGTGTCTGTGTGCATTGTGCATTTGTATCCATACATCTCAAGGTATCGGCGGTTGATTCCATACGATGAGATTTCGCCGTTGTGAACCACTGTCCAATCCAGAATATTGAATGGATGAGCGCCTCCCCACCAGCCTGGCGTATTGGTTGGAAAACGCCCGTGGCAGGTCCAGATGTATCCTCTGTAATCTCCCAAACAGAAAAACTCAGCAACGTCTTCTGGAAAACCAACCCCCTTGAAAACACCCATGTTCTTGCCACTCGAGAAAACGTAAGCTTTCCCTGTTTCCGTGTTTATGCGCATTATTTTCTGCATCACATAGTCTTCTTCGCTTTGACCCTCGAAAAGCCTCGCCTTAGGTTCAACAAAATACCTCCAAACAAGAGGCGGGTCTCTGACGTTTGCTGGTTTAGTCTGCATCTCTTCATCATAAATGATATTGAAACCCGAAGCCAGCCTCTTTTCTGTCTTTTCCTTGGCATCTTTGCTGAGATACATCAGGTGGAAAGCATAGTAGTCCTTGAAAGCTGGATAAGTCCCATATACTGCAAATCCGCCACCTAACCCGTTTCCTCTCTCGTGCATGTTAGCAATTGCTCTGACTGGATCGCTGCTTGAGAAACATTTTCCCTCAAGATTCATCATGCCAAATATGGAACATCCTGCGAAGTCTTTGTCATCGTTGAAGGGACTGCGTATGAATCGTTGATTCCGCATCATAAGCATCCTGAACATATCTTGCTGCGTAAGGAAACAGGCAGCTTCGCCACAAAGTTTTCTGAAATTAATTCATGCTTGAGCTTTCTCACGTTTACACGATTCTTCATCAGGTAGTGAAGTATTCCTGCCCTTTCGATTTCGTTAACCATGATGATGCCTGCAATTACGTTATCCTTCAAAACTATCTTCTTATAGAGATACTTGACCTGATCATATCTCGAAACTATCTCGTATCGAGTTTCGTCCTTAGGGTTAGTTAGACCAACTGAAACAATGGGCAAGCCAAAATACTTGAGGGCGCTCATGTTTGTGCCACCAGCATAAATAGTCTTCTTGCCAGCCATATTGTACCCTGCAATTCTGCCCTCAACAACGGCCAATGGCCAGAGCGGAAGGACACGATTCTGATTAGCTATATAGTCGTAGGTTTCAGCTACGTCCCCGCTTGCATAAACGCCGTTGACACTTGTTTGCATGAAAGCGTCGACAATTATCCCTCGATTGGTCTTGACAGGAGTTCCTGAAACGATATCTATCCTTGGAACAACGCCGATCGCGATTATCACGACGTCGCATGCTATTCTTTCACCGCCAGTTAGCACTACCCCCCCAACTGTTCTATTGTCCTCAGGTTTTCCCTCGATCTGCTGAAGAGACTGCCTAACAACAATTCTCACGCCAGCTCTTCTCATCACGCTTTCAACAATATTGGAAGCTTTCGCATCAAGCAAAAGACTGAGAATACTATCTTGTAAATCCACAACGGTCACCTGTAGTCCTCTCTTAACAAGCGCTTCAGTCACGCTGATTCCAATCAGACCCGCGCCAACAACTACGGCTCTCTGACACACACTCCTTTCTATTCTCGCTACCAGACTTATCGCATCTGAGATCTTCGTGAAGGTGAAGACGCCATCTCTGTCGACGCCGTCAATTTTGGGAACAAAAGGACTCCCACCTGTTGCTATCAAAAGCCTTTCATAATCAACGTTCTGACCATCATCGAGCCGAACTTTGCGACCGTCAAAGTCAACACTCACAGCTCTTCTTCCAACCAAAACCTGAACTTTCTTGCTCTCCCAGAAGCTTTCTTCTCGGCAGAGCATGTTCTTCAGGTTTGTATTTCCGCGGACCAAGTCTGAAATCATAGGACGAGAATAGGCCGGACAGGTTTCCTCTGAGACTATTGTTATGGAACCGACAGGATCCAATTCGCGGATTGCCTCAACTGCTCCAATTCCGGCTGCTGAACCACCAACAATTAGGTATCTGGGCATCAAGGCTCCATCTCTTTGCAAGCGAGCGCCTCATTTGGGCAGCCTTCGATGCATGCAGGGGTGGTGAGTCCAGGGCACATGTCACACTTTGCAACCACTTTTCTAGAAGCATCAATATGAAGGGCGCCATACGGACAGATCAAAATGCAGGTCCAGCAGCCAATACACTTATCCTTGTCGTGCTTCACTAACCCTGTTTCTTCATCCCTTGTCATGGCTCCAGAGATGCAACCGCTGACGCATGGAGCATCTTCGCAATGTCTGCATTGCAGGGCAAATGAAACTGGTTTGCTGACTTCCAATCTTATACGGCTAACTGCCCTTATCTCTTTTTTGTAAGCCTTTACTACGTCCTTGGACGCAGATTGCTGAACAGTGCAGAGAACTTCACAGATTCCACAACCCATGCAGATTTCTTCGTTGGCAACTATTCTCCTCATGCTTCCTGAGACTCCATCAACCAGCTTTTTCCGAAAACCCTTGCCATGGTAGTATTGAGCGAATTGCCCCGATTGCAGAAAGCAAACTGCTGATGGCTAAACGCTTGAAGGCCATGATTACTTATAGACGCGTTTGTCAACGACTATCACCAATTACGAGGCAAGCAAAATGAGTATCGTATTTTCTATATAATTATATTGAAAATCATTTATATGCAAGGTCAGGTATGATGTAGTCTATATGAAACATGTGCCAAGTGACCATAAATGGCGGAGAAAAATCTAGGCTACCGCAGAGTCCAATCCACAGGAAGAGGCTCTTACATAATATCCCTCCCAAAAGAGTGGGCTCAAGACATAGGGCTTAAACGCGGAAGCGAGATAGACTTCAGCGTCCAAAACGACTCTTCACTGATCTTAGTCCCGAGAAAACTCAAAGAACGAAAAAGCGAATCTGAAAGCGGCAAACTGAAGGAATACTTCATAAACGCCGACCCAAAAAACGAAAAAGAAACAACGTTCCGTAAGATAAAAGCACTATATGCCATAGGTGCAGACATAATTCACATACGTTTCAAAAGCCAAGAGGATGCAGCCAACCATAAAAAAGAAACCATAGCTTTTGCAAGAGACACATTTCTTGGCTCAGAAGTCATCGATGAAACTCCTAACGAAATTACTCTCCAAATACTCATCAAACACTCAGAGTTTCCAATAGAGAAAGCTGTCCGCAGAATGGCTATAGTAGCACTCTCAGCAAACAAAGATGCGATCGATTCGTTGAAAAACCGAAGCACGACCCTTTTCGAAAACGTAATCAATGCACGCAACGACGTTAATCGCCTAGGGTTATACATTGTAAGGCAACTGAAATATGGCATAGAACGCAATTTTTTCAGAGAACTGGGATTCAAGACGCCTAAAGAATTCCTTTTGTATCGCATTGCCGTCAATGAAGTTAAGAACATAGGAGAGAACGCATTAAACATCATCAACAACATGGGAGCCTTACAAAAGATGATTGATGACGGGACACTCTTTGTCAGAGAACCTATTGACGAAGAAATACATGGACAGCTAGTCCGCTTCAATTCTATGGCACACCAATTGTTTGAGTCCGCCATGAAAGCCATGTTTGGACGCGACTACAAGGACGCAGAGAGGTTGATTAGCAGCCGCGAGAACTTCATTTCCTTGGAAAACGAGCTAATTATGATGATGTCTGCGAAAAAACTGGACCCCAATGTCGCGTCAATCTTAAGGCTAATATTTGATAGCTCAAGGCGGATAATGGATTACAGCCGCACATTAGCAGAACTAACGTTAAACAGAACTGTTGAAGAAATCTGCTCAACATTGACCACTTAGTGGTAATCAACCGAAGACGCAGATGCTGGCAGTAACCTGCCAGAAGCCTTTGGGGCGTGAGCTCTGCGGCATTAAACGCACCAAATCAAAGCAGGAAGCACCTAGTCAAAAGAAAACGATCATACCAACCACTAGTATTTTCGATTGCAGGGGAAGCTTTGAAAAAGGAATGCCC
>CAZQCX010000008.1:39883-44463 GCA_964591705.1 uncultured Candidatus Bathyarchaeia archaeon
TAGGATAACAGCCAGACTTCACAATACTCTGTTTTGTCCTCACCGCAGAAATCATAACACCCTCCACGGTCTCTTTGGCGTAATAAGGTGTTTTCCCCCTCCGAAACTTAAAATAAGACCCCAACAAGAAGTTATACCTCACCGAGGAAACAGCGTGTCATCAATCATCGAAGACCTCATAGCACGAAAAATCTTCAACAGCCGAGGAGAAGAAACTATTGAGGTTGACGTGATAACCACAGAGGGCTTCGGACGATCCTCTGCACCCTCGGGAAAAAGCCGAGGAAAAGCCGAGGTTGTCTACTACCCCCAAGGCGGAATTGATGCTGCACTCAAGAAGATTGACGAACTGATTGCCCCAGAACTCGCTGGTCTCAACGCTGATTTTCAAGAAGAAATTGACAACACCCTCCATGAAATCGATAACACAAACAACTTCAGGACCATCGGTGGGAACACCGCATGCGCAGTTTCACTTGCCAATGCAGAAGCAGCAGCCAACAGCCATGGCCAGCTCTTGTTCCAGTTTTTGGGAGGAACTGCTGCGAACACGCTGCCCTATCCACTGGGAAACTGCATAAGCGGAGGACAGCACGCAAGAGGAAAGTCCCCCGATATTCAAGAGTTTTTAGTACTACCACATGGGGCAGATACGTTTTTGGAAGCAGCAATCGCCAACACACAAATCCACAAAAAAATCGGCGACGCACTCAAGAAAAAAACCCCTGGTTTTGCAGGGGGAAAAAGCGATGAAGGCGCATGGATCGCCAGTATTGGAGACGAAGAAGCCTTTGAGACCATGGCAAAGACTTGCGAAGAAATCGCTAACGAAATGGACTTTGAATGCGGATTCGGCATTGATGTTGCAGCGTCTTCTTTATGGAAGGAGAAAGAAGAGACGTATGTGTATGAACGAGAGGGGCGTAAACGAGATACTGCCAAACAGCTCGAGCATCTGCTAGGATTAATTGAGAAATATCATTTGATATATGTCGAAGATCCGTTTCATGAAGAAGACTATGAGAGTTTTGCGGAAATCACTCGAAAAGCCAAGAATTGCCTAATCTGCGGGGATGACTTGTTTACGACGAACAAAGAACGATTAAACCAAGGACTTGAACTCGGCGCAGGAAACGCCATCTTAATCAAAATCAACCAGATCGGCACACTCACAGATGCGATAGACACAATCGAGAATGCACAAAGAAATGGTTATGCCCCGGTGGTCTCTCATCGCTCAGGCGACACATGTGATTGGCACATCTCGCACATAGCGGTGGCATACAAGTGTCCACTGATTAAAACAGGAATTGTTGAAGGATCACGGGTTGCCAAGATCAACGAGCTCGCAAGGATCGAACATTTCCTTGGAAACAGAGCTCGAATGGCAGATCTCAAGATAATCTAAAGAAGGAGAGGAAATTTTGTCTGAAGATGAAATAAAAGAATACCAAACCGAATCAGACGTCAAGATTGAGAGTGAAGCAGGAGAAACGGTGCTGGTGGACGAATTGCTGCTTCCACAGGACACGTTACTCTCAGCGGGAATCCACATAGGCACGAGAATCAAAACGCTCGACATGGCTCCTTTCATCTACCGAGTGAGACCAGACGGTTTGTTCGTTTTAGATGTAAAAAAAACTGATGAAAGAATCCGAGTGGCTGCAAAGTTCTTAGCAAGATTCGAACCCAGAAAGGTTGCAGTCGCGGCTGCCAGACTATACGCGCAAGAGCCCATCAAGAAATATTGCGAGGTAACAGGCGCAACGCCAATCATCGGCAGATTCATTCCAGGTCAACTATCAAACCCACTGTATCCTAACAGAATAGAACCCGAAGTAATCGTGGTATCAGACCCCCGAGCAGATGCCCAAGCAGTAAAAGAAGCCTCAAACGTTGGAATACCAATAGTTGCCCTGTGCAGCACAGATAACGAATTTGCTGGAGTAGACTTTGTGATTCCAACCAACAACAAGGGCAGAAGAGCCTTGGCAGTAATCTTCTGGCTACTCGCAAGACAAGTGCTTCGAGAAAGAGGGGAGCTTGCAGCGGACAAAGACCCCGCAGCGTCAGTAGAAGATTTCGAAGCCAAGATATCAAGGGAAGAAGAAGAGGAAGACTGAGCATGTGATGAAAATTCGGCGCCCAACTCATGCTGGAACATTCTATTCAGCCGACGCCGAATCGCTCAGAGACCAGATAGAAAGTTGTTTTCTCCATATGTTTGGGCCAGGAAAATTGCCCAAAATTGAAAAAAGAAAACTCGAGAAGATAGTAGGATTGATTTGTCCTCACGCAGGATACGTATATTCTGGTCCCGTAGCAGCAAACGCTTTCTATGAACTCACGACCGACGGAAAGCCAGATACAGTTGTTCTCTTAGGTCCAAATCACACTGGCTATGGAAGCGCTCTAGGAGTAATGAATCAAGGCATCTGGCGGACCCCCCTCGGAGACGTAGAAATCGACTCAGAAGTAGCCAACGAGTTAGCACGGAAGACCGCTATCTTGGACATAGACGAGTCAGCTCACAGATACGAGCACTCTCTGGAGGTGCAGCTTCCATTCCTGCAGTATATGTTTGAAAACACCTTTAAGATTGTACCTATCTGTTTTCAATTACAGGACATAACTTCAGCAGACGAAATCGGAAATGCCTTGGCCAAAGTTCTGGTCAACAAAAACGCTGTAATAATAGCCTCTTCAGACTTCACTCATTATGAATCCCGACCACAAGCAAGACGCAAAGACAAGTCCGCAATAAACGCTGTAAAAGCTATGGATGCAAGTATGTTTTTGTCAATCATCGAGAAGGAGAACATAACGGCGTGCGGTTATGGCCCGATAGCCGCATTGATAATTGCAGCCAGAGGATTACTCGCAAGAGAAGTGAATTTGCTCAGTTACAAAACAAGTGGCGACATAACTGGAGACACAACAAGCGTTGTTGGCTATGCAGCTATGGCTTTGAGAAAATAGCCAAGAGACACACAACATCGTCCCCGAAGTATCAAGGCAACGGATCTAGAAAGAACGTTTTTATCCAATTCGCCTAATACCTATTCCATTAGGGAATCAGTGAATGGGAAAAGGTTCAGGATTTGGAAAAGTGATCTTGTTCGGCGAACATTTCGTCGTCCATGGAGTCCCAGGCATCGTTTCCGCAATTAACGCAACCAATGAAGCGATAGTGAAAAAGATTGACACGGAAACCGTAATCAGAGATGAGCGCAAAACCGCGAAAGGGTATAGCCAAGAGAAAAGGCTCCAGCAGCATGAGTCACTAGACCGCATGCTCAGAGCAATGAAAGTTGACCCCAGAACAGCATTTGAGATATGGATAGGCGGGGAACTCCCAGGCTTCAGCGGGCTTGGGGCGTCTGCAGCAAGCAGCGTGGCCATCGCCCGGGCAATAGCCGATGAACTTGGAATGAGAATGTCAGATGCCCAAATCAACGAGATAGCTTACGAAGGGGAAAAAGCCTATGCCGGAACGCCCTCCGGCATCGACAACACCGCGGCAACATTCGGAGGTTTGCTCTGGTTCAAGAAAACCACGAACGGAGGCTCAAATACTTTAGAGAAACTTTGCATACGCGAACCGATCGACATCATAATAGGGAGTACTGGAATAGTAGCCAACACTAAGACAATGGTCGAAGAGGTGGCCAACCGGAAACGTAACGAACCCGAGAAATATGAATATCTGTTTAACCAAGCAGAAGAACTCGTATACTCGGCTAAAGAAGCTCTGTTGCACTCAAAACTGGACGAAGCCGGCAGATTGATGAACGAGAATCATCGCCTACTTCAACAGATAGGAGTATCTCATAAAGTACTTGACAATCTTGTCGAAATCGCTAGAAAACACGGCGCATACGGAGCCAAACTGACAGGCGGAGGAGGTGGAGGCTGCATGATAGCACTCACCCCTGGAAAAGACTTGCAGAAAAGGGTTGCTGAAGCCATCGAGAAAGAAGGCTACGAGGTTCTGCGCACTATAATTGGGGTTGAGAAGATTTGAGAAGAAATCTCAAGGTAAACGAGATAGGAGATGGAGACTTTGGATTTTAGAAGCTTTCTAGAGCAGCTTGAGAAAAGAGGCGAATTGACAAGAATAAGCAAGGAAGTTTCAACAGAGTACGAAATGGCAGGGATCATTGAGGCTATTGAAGAGAAGCCCATACTTTTCGAAAAGATACAAGAATCCAAAATGCAGGTCGCTGCAGGACTAGTTTCCTCAAAAGACCTGATCGCAAGAGCACTCGAAATCGATAAGAAACAATTACTCGGCAAACTATCCGAAGCAATAGAGAAGCCAATAACCCCGGAAATTGTCAACAATGGAGGATGCCAAGAGACAGTTGTGAAAGACGTAGATGTGACAAAACTCCCTATTATGCGATACACAGCAAAAGATGGGGGAAAATACATAGCTTCAGCCGTAGCGATTGTTCGAGACCCAGAATACAACAGCAGAAACATGTGCTTTCACAGACTGATGCTCCTTGACAGAAGACGATTTGTTGCGAGAATAGTGGAAAACAGAGGAACTGATTCAGCTCTTAGGAAAGCAGGTG
>CAZQCX010000008.1:44563-57053 GCA_964591705.1 uncultured Candidatus Bathyarchaeia archaeon
TCAAAATTGATATTGAACAGTTTACGTGAAAAGAATGAGACTCACTGAAGAAGAAAAACGCATGCTCAATGGCGAAGAAGGTTTTGCTGCAAAAAAGAGCATGGAAATTCTTGTCGCGTTGGGAGACATTTTCGGCGCAGAAAAACTGGTAAAAGTTGGTTCTGTGCAAGTCGCTGGCGTCTCATACCATAACTTAGGTGATGCAGGTCTGGAGTTCCTTAACGAATTGTCAAGAGATGGAAAAGTGAGAGTTCTTACGACACTTAACCCTGCTGGAATGGATCTCGAAAACTGGAAGCAATTAGGGATTAGTCCTGAATTCGCAGAAAAGCAAAACCTTGTTATCGATGCTTTCAGGCGAATGGGCATAGTTACTTCTTGCACATGCACGCCCTACTTAATAGGTAACTTACCCCATTATGGGGAGCATGTCGCTTGGTCGGAAAGCTCGGCTGTTACTTTCGCCAACTCTGCAATCGGTGCTAGAACAAACAGGGAGGGAGGTCCTTCTGCCTTGGCTGCAGCATTCGTGGGCAAAACCCCCTGCTATGGACTTCATCTGATAGAAAACCGTATGCCAGATATTCACGTCCAAGTTAACGCAACCTTGAAGAGCATGTCAGATTGGGGTGCCTTGGGCTATTGCATAGGCAAGAACTCAGAGAACAGAATCCCATACATAACAGGTATACATGACGCTGAATTGGACGAGTTGAAGTCTTTCTGCGCTTCAGTTGTCACATATGGATCAAAGCCACTATTCCACATGCAGGGAATAACTCCAGAAGCTCAATTTCACTCACCCCCAAGAGATGGTTTAACGATTGAAGAACAGGATTTGAAAGATGCCTATGAACGAATAAACGACGACGTCAAAGACATTGATCTCGTCTGTGTTGGCTGCCCCCACTGCTCAATAAAGGAAATCGCCGAAATCGCCACACTCATTGAAGGCAAGAAAGTCTCGCCCAACACAGAATTCTGGGTTGCCTGCGCGAGAACCACCAAGCAGCTCGCTGACCAACGAGGCTACACCACCCTCATAGAAAAGGCAGGAGGGAAATTCGCTTGTGACACATGCATGGCAGTAGCACCCCTCAAAGGCAGGTTCAAATCATTGGCAACAACGTCCGCGAAGGGATGCTTCTATTCACGTCAAAACAATATGGCGACAAAAATGGGAAGCGTAAAAGAATGTATCAATGCAGCGGTGACAGGAAAATGGAGCTAAAAGGAAGAACCATCTCAAGAGGCAAATGTGAGGGAAGCACCTTGGTAACTTCTCAGCCAATTTCGTTCTATGGCGGAGTGGACCCAAACACAGGAGAAATAATCGAGAAGGGACATGAACTCCAAGGGAAGACCGTAAGCGGAAACATTCTTGTTTTCCCAAATGGAAAGGGCTCTACCGTGGGATCTTACACGCTTTTCAGAATGAAGAAGAATGGAACAGCTCCTCTGGGAATAGTCAACAGAGAGTGCGAAACAATTATTGCGGTGGGAGCAATAATATCTGAAATTCCATGCATCGACCAGATCGACATATCAAAGATGAGAACTGGAGACTTCCTGCACCTCGAGAACGGTGTCGTAACGCTACAACCCAGACATGAGACGGAACAGGAATGAGTATGATGAAACCGATCGTATTGAAAATTGGAGGCTCCGTTATCACTGACAAGAAAGGAGAGCTGTCTGCCCGCACAGAAGTGATTAACCGTTTAGCAGAAGAAATAGCCTCTGCCAAGAAAGAGAGCTTGATCGTGGTTCACGGCGGCGGTAGTTTTGGGCACCCAACTGCAAGGAGACACGCTATCAAAGAAGGATTCAAAGCATGTTCTCAAAAAGCGGGGTTTGCAGAAACGCATCATGTTATGACAGTGCTGAATGGACTTGTAATGGATTCACTTGTCTGGCACAACATACCAGCTGTCAGTATCGCGCCTTCAAACTGTGTCATAACCAATGAGGGTCGTATCGACTCCTTCGATGATACAGCGCTTGAAATGTTGTTGAATATGGGTTTTACACCGGTGTTGTACGGCGACGTAACCCTCGACAGAAAACTCGGTTTCACAGTCTTGTCAGGTGACCAAATTGCAACATATTTGGCACTGAAACTAAGTGCAGCAAAAATCGTTTTCGGAGTTGACATAGACGGTCTGTATGATTCTGATCCAAAGGGCAACAAAAACGCAAAGCTATACAGACACCTAACCCTAAAGGAGCTCAAAGCAGCACAAGAAAACCTCAGATTGCCAGCAGCAAAAGATGTAACAGGGGGAATGCAAGGAAAGATAGAAGAGTTGACCGCTGCAGTCGAACAAAGAATCCAAGTGGAAATTGTGAACGCCTCCAAGCCAAACCGTGTTTACAAGGCCCTAGCAGGAGAAAAAGGGGAAGGCACACTGATAGAGAAGGAATGAAAAGGATGGCAAACAACACAAAGGAACGAAAATCCGACCATATCAACATTTGTCTTAAACAGAGATCTCAAGCGAAGTCAATCACAGCAGGCTTCGAGGATATATGCCTAGTTCACAAGGCTTTGCCTGAAATCAATAGGGATACTATCGATTTGTCAACGAAAGTCTTTGACCACAAGTTCGCTGCTCCAGTAATCGTCGGAGCCATGACTGGAGGAACACCAGAAGCCACAAAGATTAATGGTGTAATAGCTGAAGCAGTGGAAAAACTCGGGTTGGGAATGGGACTTGGAAGTCAGAGGGCTGCTGTGGAAGACAAGAAGCTAGAGAAAACCTACTCAGTCGCCAGAAAAAAGGCGCCTACCGCTTTCCTCATTGCGAATATAGGTGGGATTCAACTTGTCGAAGGCTACGGCGTGAAAGAAATCAAGAAGGCAATTGAAATGATAGACGCAGACGCCGTAGCAATACATCTGAATGCTTTGCAGGAAACCATTCAGCCAGAAGGTCAGACCAACTTCAAAGGTGTAAGCTCAAGAATTGGTGAAATTGCTAGAGCAATAGATCAGCCAGTAATCGTGAAAGAGACTGGAGCAGGCATATCTGCAGAAGTTGCCAAACAACTTGAGTCCGCAGGAGTAAGGGGAATAGACGTAGGGGGCGCCGGCGGAACCAGCTTTGCCGCAGTTGAGTATTACCGGGCGGGTCCGGACAACGATACACAACGATTTCTAGGTGAAACCTTTTGGGACTGGGGTATTCCAACTAGCGTTAGCCTCGTGGAAACAGCACAAAGCGTGAAACTACCCGTCATCGCTTCGGGTGGTCTCCGCGGTAGTCTCGACATAGCCAAAGCACTATCACTCAACGCTCACTTGGCAAGCCTGTCTCAGCCAATTTTGTCAGTTGCTGTACAGAGCATTCAAGAGGCAGAAAGGACTCTTTCTCGTCTGATTGAAGGTTTACGCAACGTTATGTTCCTCCTAGGAGCACAAAAAACTAGCGATCTTGCTAAGGTACCAGTCATAATAACAGGCAAGACCGCTGAATGGCTAAGGGCACGCCATTTCAGTGTGGAAGGCTACGCGTCGAGAGGAGCAGCTTAATCTTGGATATTGAAACGTTTCTTGAAAAACAAGCCCTTCTGATCGATAAGACTATTGAGAAATACATACCTAGAGAGTTCACCAAAGACGCTATCCTCTTCAAGATTATACCCGCTAGATACAGCCACAACTTAGAGGCACTAAACAACGCCATCGCAGAACCCATATGGGAGACTCTGGACAGAGGGGGAAAAAGATGGCGTCCTTCACTCTTTCTGCTCATTTGCGAAGCATTAGGCAAAAAGACGGAGGAATGCTTGGACTTTGCCATAATTCCAGAGGTCGTGCACAATGGGACGCTAATTGTGGATGACATAGAAGACTCCTCGGAGCTGCGAAGAGGGAAGCCGTGCACTTATAGGATCTATGGAATTGACATCGCTGTTAACGCCGGAAACGCCATGTACTACCTTCCCCTTCTTCCTCTCATGGAGAAGGCAAGACAGATTGGGCCAGCCAAAATGCGCGACCTATACGAGGTGTACGCTCAGGAAATGATAAACCTCAGCTTGGGGCAGGCAATGGATATCGCTTGGCACAGAGGTATAGCGTCTGCGGACATACTGAAAGAAGAGGATTACATTCAAATGTGCGCCTACAAAACAGGCACGCTGGCGCGCATGGCAGCAAGGCTCGGAGCAGTGTTTGCAGATGCGGACCAAAAACTAGTTGAGAAACTCGGTCTGTTCGCGGAGAGCTTAGGTGTGGCTTTTCAGATGCAAGACGACATTCTCGATCTGACGGAAAAAGAGTTCACTGACAAGAAAGGTGGTCTTGGGCAAGACATCACCGAAGGGAAACGAACACTCCTGGTCATTCACGCTTTAAGGAAAGCAGACTCTGATGACAAAAAACGGCTCATAGAGATCCTCAACCTACACACTTCTGACCGAGCCCTCAAAGATGAGGCTATTCAATTGCTAAAGAAGCATGACTCGATAGAATACGTGAAAAAGAAAGCCAATTGCACAGTTAGAGAAAGTTGGAAAGACGCCGCGAGAGCGTTGCCTGATTCGGATGCTAAGGAAAAACTAAAAGCATTCGCTGAATTCCTGATTAAAAGAAAGAAATAATGTATAACGGACGTATCCTTAACGTTGGAAGATGAAAATCAGCTCAGGGAGTCTATTCGAAAGGCGGCACTGCAAAATGCTTTACAGCATGAAGGAAAAGCCCAAGAGGGACCGATAATTGGGAGAATTCTGGGAGAATATGCACATCTCCGAGCAAAAGTCAAGGAAATAACAGGTTTAGTCAGCATCGTGACCGCAGAAATAAATAGTATGTCGACTGAGGAGCAGAAACGGATAGTTGAAGAAAAATGGCCAGAAATACTTAGAACGGAAAAGCCTAAGGATGAGAAAACACTTCCGCCATTACCCAATACGCTGAAGTACACAAACGTCGTAACTCGTTTCTCTCCTAATCCAGACTGCGTTTTACATCTTGGCTCAGCACGGGCAATAGTACTGAGTCACGAATACGCGCGTATATACAATGGTAAATTCATACTGCGCTTTGAGGACACTGACCCGAAGTTGAAAAAGCCCAGTTTGGACTTTTACGACAAGATAAGAGAAGATCTTGGTTGGCTTAAGTGCAAAATCGACGAAGAGTACATCCAAAGCGATAGAATTCCCATCTACTATGAGCATACTGAGAAGCTTCTGATTCAAGGCAATGCCTATGTATGCACCTGCGTCCCCTCTGAATTCCGCAGCAGAACATTGAAAGCAGAATCGTGCAACTGCAGAGACTTGCCTGCAGATGAACAGCTGCAAAGATGGACTCACATGTTGGATGGCAGTTACGCTGAGGGAGAGGCTGTTGTACGAATAAAAACGAATCTGAATCACCCAAATCCAGCAGTCAGGGACTGGCCGGCGCTGAGAATAATCGACGAAAAGAAATATCCTCACCCCAGAGTGGGAAGAAAATACCGCGTTTGGCCACTTTACAACCTTGCTGCAGGACTCGATGACCATTTGCTGGGCATAACCCATATAATCCGAGGAAAAGAACATCTGACGAATCAAGTTCGGCAAGAGTTCATGTACAGACATTTTGGCTGGGAATATCCAGAGGCTATACATTACGGCAGATTGAAGATCACTGGGGCGCATCTGAGCAAGTCAAGAATCGTTCAGGGCATGAGAGAAGGCGTCTACAAGGGATGGGATGACCCGCGCTTAGCAACTTTTTCTGCTCTGAGAAGGAGGGGTATAACTCCGAACGCAATCAAGAAGATGATAATCAACGTTGGCCCGAAAACGGCAGATGTTGTATTGAGCTGGGAAAACCTGTATTCGTACAACCGCAAGACTTTAGACGCAAAAACTGACAGATATTTCTTCGTTCAGGAACCAGTCGAATTGACAGTTGAGCAGCTACCCAAGTGTTTTCAGGTCAGACTTCCCCTCCACCCATCCAAACCAGAAAGAGGGTTTAGAGAATACAGGATTGAGCCAAAAAACAGTGAAAAATCAGCCACTTTCTGGATAGCGAGAAAGGATGCTGAAACAATTACCACGAAAGCAATGGTCCGATTAATGGAGTTGTTCAACATTGCGCCCAAATCAATTAAGCCTGACGGTATAGAGGCTCGTTTCGTTAGTGAGTCATATCAAGAAGCTCGAGAGGTGAAAGCGCAACTAATACATTGGATCGAAGTCACAACCGAGTTTCCCTGCGAAGTTGTTATGCCGGATGCAACAACTGTAAAAGGAGCGGTAGAAGCAGCTTGCAGAAAACTGAAGCCGGGCAGTGTTATACAATTTGAGCGGTTCGGCTTCGCAAGAATAGATGAGGTCGATTCAAAAATAATAGCATACTATGCTCACAAGTAAGGGAGAAGAAAAACATGCATAAACAGGACAAAGCAGTAGTTTGGCCGGCATATTTTGACCAGACAAAAACAAGAAAAGAAGGAAGACGAGTTGCCAAAAGTCTCAGTGTTCAATATCCTAAGATTGATGAAATTCGAGAAGCCGCACAAAAACTCGGACTTAAGCCCGAAGTCTCAGTCGAAAAAGGCTTTCCAAAGGCTCCGTGGCATAAAGGTGGACTGATGGAAGTTGAGAAGAAACGGGCAAAGGAACAAATCTTAAACAGTATTGCTGTGCAATTAGTCAAAGCCCGAAGCACCATAGCCTCTGCTCCCATCAAGAAGAAATGAAAACACCTAGCTTTTTGATTATTTGCCTATGAGCAAAGCGTTGATAACGCCATCTTTGCCCGGGCATGAAGTCACACGCGCCAAACCCAACCCTGTCTCTATTTCAGCACCTTTGGTGATTACGCCTCTTCGATTATAGTCCACATTCGCCATGTTTTTCACAACACGCACAATCCTTGCCTTTTCCGTCTTGCCACTTTTTGGATCAGTAACAGAAGCAAAGTCAGAGCTCAGCGCTTTGACCTTCTTATTACCCCCATAGCCGCGTACCAATCTAGTTCTCTTCTTTCCAGGAGTGGTCTCAGCGGGAAAAGAACCTCGCTCAAACTTCCGCTTCACTCGGTATGCTCGCTTCTTGCCGCCCGTGAGTTTCCGCTTACGTAAACTTCCGTGCCAGACTGACATTTCATTTTACCTTTTGACCCGATTCAAGTGGGAAGTATCACCGTCTGTTCTCCATATAAACATATCCGTTTGTATCTACGCCTCTCCTTTCAGAGCATCTCCGAATATGCGCTTGAGCTCTCTTTTCATCAATGCAGGGTCATGCAGCAAACCGAAATAATCTGCAAAGTAATCCGTGGTCCTTAGTCCCATTGATCGCCCGTTCCGTTCAGCCGCAATTAAGCCCATATCCTTCAGCAGCTTGATGTGACCATACGCATGCTGCCCCCGCACCTCGATCACTCTTTTTTGCGAGATCGGCTGCCTGTACGCTATATAAGACAGCGTCTTCAGAGGACCCGAGGATAGTAACGGGCGGTTCACAAATCTCCTCACATGAGGAGTAAAATCAGTTTTAAGCTGCAAGACAAATCTATCGTCTTTCAACTCAAGTATCTCCAATGATGTGCTCCTGGCAAGATATCCCTGCCGGAGCATGGTCATGAGCTTTTTCACCTTCCTTTTTGACCGCGAGCCAAGCACTGAGCATAACTCATTCAGATCTATGGGACGGCCAGCAACATACAACGCAGCCTCCAGCAATGCCAAGTTGTGCTTTGTCTTTTCCTCGTGAGACTGTTCAAGCTGAAGCCGCGGTTTTACTTCTGAGTTATTGGGATCTTGTACTGCTCACACCTCCCACCGCAATGAAAAGTTCTTCGGTTTCTTCGTTCTGCCACAAGCCAATTTTCCCATCCTGGGCCAAGTATAGCAACAGAATAAACATGCGGATAGCTTCAATACGGGATGCGTCTTTTGCGAGAGATGAAAACCCGACTATTCCCTTGCCCTTCACTTTTTCACACAAAACCTCATACAGCCTATCCATCTGAACTTCAAGATCTGCCAAAAAAGCGTCAAACTGTGGCAATATTTCCGAGAAAGACGGAAGGATCGGTTGCTGCACGACTCTGTCGATGCGGACCAATTTTTCTCCTTTGAGCACTTCGTCTAAAACCTCCAACAAATGAGTTATCGTGGTTGAAGTCAACTCGTGCCTAAGCGGCAGAAACAGTGGCGGAGGAACGAAATCCCTAGGGGGCTTTGGTGACGCCGGCGGCTCTTGAAGTGTGAGCAGAAGCTTAGATTTCATTAGATAAATAAGTGCAGAGGAATCCAAGGCCACTCCGGAAGCCCTGAAATCCACCTTGCCCATCTTGTCCATTTCGCTGAGAAAAGAGCTCAGCAAATAGGATAAATTTATGTTCCATGGCATCAGCTTCTCAAGTCTATTTATTTCGAAAAGAATGTTCCACGGAGGACGAAAATAGAATGGACGTTTTGCCATTGTTGACATTTTTATCTTTTTTCCTCCGAAAACGTTGCAGTGACCACGTTTGAGACGCCGTTACGTTCGTACACACCGTAGACCCGCTGAGCGCGATTCACCATTTCGGGTTTCAGTGTGATCACAATAAACTGGGTCTTCTCCGACTCTTCCAAGAGGAGATCCGCGAGTTTTGAAGTGTGATATGCATCTAGGTGTGCATCGATTTCGTCCAAAACATAGAAGGATGCTGGAGTGAACTCTTTCAAGGCAAAGATGAACGAAACAGCTGAAACAGAGCGTTCGCCTCCGCTAGCTCCACTCACCACGATGGATGGCTTGCTCGGAAATTGGACTAACATGTCTATTCCGCCTTGGAAACAATCGTCAGGGTTTTCAAGTTGGAGGGTGGAATTGCCTCCGCCGGTTAGTTTTGAGAAGTAATGGTTCAGGTTCGTGTTGATCCGCTCAAACGCGTCCATGAAGACTCGGCGTTTCTTGTTTTCGATTTCATCCATAAACTGAACGATCGCCTGTTTTTCCTTTTCCAGCTCATTCAAGCGAATAGATAGCTCCCGGTATCGAGATGTCTGCTCCGCGTAATGCGAAAGAGCAAGCTGGTTCACCGCGCCAATCCGGTCGAGCTCAAACCGCATCATTGTTATTGAAGTTCTTGCCTCTTCGACTAGTTTGTCGGTTGTCTCTACAGGCCGCTCATAACCGTATTGCCCAAGCTGCGAAAGATATTGCTGCAGGCGCATCATGCAGGTCTGTATGCTGAGTTGGAGTTGATTAAGAAGTAACTCCGCTTGCTCGTATTCAGCATCGTAGAGCCGAAGCTCGGTATCGATAGTATCTATCTGTGTAGTGAATTTTCTAGCTTCTTCTCGAGCTGAAAAGACAGCTTTGGACAGTTCCATCCGGCGCTTCTCGAGATCCGCGATCTCTGATGTCAGACCTTCTCGATCTGCAAGTGCATCGGTTATGTCTTTCTCAACTTTGCGCAGTTGCTGTTCAACCTTTGAGAGTTGAATCTTGCTGTTCTCGTAGCCAACACGAAGAACGCTGTCAAACTGCGATTGGAGAGTCTGTTTTTCAATTTGGACGCTTCCGAGTTTCTGTCGGATTGTATTTAGTTCCTCTGCAAGTTTTTCTCTATTTAATTCCAACTGCTGAATGTGACCAACATCTGTTCTTTTCCTGAGTGTGGCTAGCTCAGATTGGAGTCGTTTTAGATCCTTGAGTATTGAGCTTTTCTCGGATCTGTATGTGCTGCTTCTTCCTTTCTCGATATGTATATCCTTCTCGATCCTGAAGATGTATTTCTCTACGCGTTTGACATTGCCTCGAGTCCGCTTGACACTTTGTCTTACTCTAACCATTTCCCTTTCTAGAGTGTTTATTGTTTCGGATAGGCGAGCCATCTCAATCCTTGAACGCTCAATCTCTTCCTGAAAGCTAATAATCTCGTTGTTACGTTGTACAAGGTGCTGCTGAAGCGCTCTAACAGCCTCATCTAGACTCTTTATTGCAGGTTCACTAGGGACAATTGCACTGAAATCGAGTGGCGCTCTATAGTAACCGCTTTCGAAGGCTCCACCTACCTCGTAAAGATCCCCATTTATTGTAACTGCTCTATATCCTCGGTTAGAAAGGGAGAAGGCAGTCTTGTCATCTGCAGCAACGATTGTATCGCCAAAGACGTAGTTTACTGCTGGTTCGTTAGCGCGTTCGCATTTAACAAATGCTAGCGCTGAACCCTTTACGCCTTCCCCAGCAGGGATCTTGGGTGCCTTAGGATAGGTAGCGCCCAGCAAAGGAATTAGCTTGATTCTTCCAAGCTTTATCTTCCGGAGAGTTTCCGTGCAGAGGAAAGCAGTTTCGGTGTCTTTCACAACCATGGCATCTAGCCAGCCAGTAGCTGCTGCTTCAATTGCTTTCTTGTAAGGTTTGTCAATCTTTATCAGTCTACGTAGCCGTCCTTGAATGCCTGTGATTGCGCCAACTTCGCCCAATTCTTCTATGCTTCTCAGTGCTTTTTCTTCTGCTGCCACTGTTTCAGCAAGCTCCCGTTGGGTTGCGAACTCTACGACAGCTTCCTTGGCAGAGCCAGCGATCTTGCCAGCTTCGGACATCTCTCTTTCCACCGCTTCCTTCTGAGCAGTTCTTCGTTCAATGTTATGTTCGAGACTCTTCAGGCGATTTTTCTGTTCTTTCTGCACTTTGTCGAGTTCAATCAGAGAGTTTTCAATTTCTTGAAGAGTATGTGCAAACCTTTCTTTTCGAGCACCAAGTTCCTTCAATCGTTGGAGGCCGAGTTGCAGGGCATTCTGGCTCTTTCCAAACTCGGATCTTAGGAAGGCCAAACGACTGTAATGCTTGTCTACTTGAAGTTCAATTTCGCGGATTGTCTTGCTATTCCCCCCAAGATCACTCCAAAGTTGGGTTGCTTCCGCTGCGAGCGTGTCATGCTCACTTTGTTTTTGGCTTATCCCGGTTTCGAGTTTGTCGTTTTCTGTTTTGAGCTGCCTTATTCGCAATCGATTTTCTCTTATTCTATTTCTAATAGCCTCGTGTTGCTCAAGATAATTCTCTCTTATGCTTTTCAAACCGGCGAGGTTAGACTGCCCAGAGCTTATTTTAGTCGTTAACTCGGCCATTTTTGATTTCAGTTCACCGATGCTTATTTGAACCTTCATGACTTGGGAGCCGCCTTCTTCAACTATCTCGCCACTAAGCTTTCGCCATTCGCTTTCGATGGAGCGCCGCTTGTTTCTGCAACCTTCGCGCAGCTCTTTCAGCCTCACAACTCGATTTCCAATTTTGTCAGCTTGGACCGATGTTTCGGTGACTTTTTTGTTTAGATCAGCAACCCTCTGACTGATTTCAACAACTTCAAACCTTTTGATTTCATTCTGAATAAAACTAGACCGCAGCAGTTCGTTCCGCTCTCTTTCCAAGTCATCTAGACGCTTCTGAACTTCCTCTACTCTACCCATTGCTGTTCGAATCGAAATATCGGCAGCCCGAAGTTTTTCCTCAGCTTCGGCTTTTTCTGCATCGTATTGCGCGATCCCCACGAGATCCTCAATGATTTTCCTGCGTTCCATGGAATTGACATCAGTCAATCGCGTAATTGTTCCTTGAGGAATTATGTTTTGACTGGCACTGCTTATTCCAGCCGTAGAAAGGATTTCGAGAATATTAGTTCGTGATATTCGCCTGCCGTTTAGCCTATAGACGCTCTGACCGTTCCTGTAAACCTCACGCGAAATTGTCACTGTAACTGTATCAGCAGCAATTATGCCGTCAGTGTTGTCAAATTGAATTATGACTTTTGCCATTCTAGCTTTTTCCAAGCCAGCGGTTTCAGAGCCATGGAAAATGAGCTTGGCAGCATTTTCAGCTCGAAGTCTTTTTGTACTCAATTCTCCAAGACAGAATAGGAGTGCATCCATTATGTTGGTTTTCCCGCTACCATTTGGACCAGTGATGACTGTGAAGCCCTTGTCTAGCGCTACTTTGACTGTCTGGGATCCGAAGGATTTGAATCCCTTCAACTCGATCTTCTTTATGTAGGGCATTCAGTCTTTTCTCTCATGATTTGAAGTATCTAATTATCTAACACACTTCTCATTAGAATCCATATAAAAGCTTGTTTGATCGAACAGCAAAGAATGGCGTTTTGGAACCCGCAGTAGTTTGAGTAAAGGTAATAAGGGACGGTCTCTGAAGACCGAGAAAAACGGTTGAGATTAATTTGGGCATGAGGCTGGGTCTGAATGGAGTTCAAGAGGGGATGGTTATAGTCTTGATGCTTGTTCTCATCTTCGCTTTGAACTCAAATATAGAACTCTCTTATAAGATAAGTATTGCAGTTCTGGTCTTCACCGTTGTCCTGCTGACTAGTCTTGCACATCAAGCCTTCAAGACGAGAACGCAATACCAGAATTGAAGCTCAAATCAAAACGCGTAGGATGAAGTGACCATGATGGTATTTCTCCGACGCAGCTGAGTGTTCTTCCTGAAAACTGGCGCGAAACTCGACAGCCCCAAATTGAATTAGAGATTA